>CALLJT010000037.1 GCA_938050265.1 Candidatus Saccharimonadia bacterium | reverse complement strand
GACGAAGTTCTGGCCTGCAAGTCCATAAATCGGCAACAATATCGCAGACACGATAATAATCGCAACAATACCCAGCACAACCATGAGCACTGGCTCGATGATAGTTGATATGGATTTAATGGTGTTATCGACTTCTTTTTCGTAGTAATCAGCTGTTTTGTCGAGCATGTTTTCCAGCGAGCCTGAGTCTTCGCCGATTTTGATCATCTGGGGTACAAGGTCGATGAAGTTAGGGTCGCCCATGAGCGATGCTGATAGTGCCTTACCGCCGCGGACTTTTTCTGTGGCTTTCGTGATCGATCGTTCGACATGCACGTTATCTACAGCGGCAGAGATGATGTCGAGTACTTGGATGAGCGGAACGCCACTCGATACCAGTGTCGTACCAGTACGAGCGAACCGCGCCATATAGACTTTCGTGAACAGCTGACCGATCGGCCACATTCGAAGCTTGGCTTTGTCTACGACTTCTTTCCCTGGGCCGGTACGTGCCCAACGAGTCGTGAAAAATATAATAATCCCGACCGCGATCAATATGAACACCCAGTAGCTTGTAATGAAGTTAGATATAGCCAGCAACACACGTGTCAGAAGCGGCAGCTGCGCCCCCGGTATCCCGTCATAGAGGATCTGAACCTGCGGCAATACACCCACGAGCATAAACGTCACGACGGCGATCATAACAAGCATCACGATCACTGGGTAGATCATCGCACCGCGGACCTTACTAATCAGCTCTGCGTCTTTTTCCTGTTGGTTTGCGATTCGGTCGAGCGCGGTGTCCAGCGTACCAGACGCCTCACCGGCTTCAACAAGACTGATGAACACTGCATTGAACACCTTCGGGTGCTGCGCAAGTGCAGCAGAAAACGCCTTACCACCTTCAACGTCTGAAATAACCTGGGCGATAACCGACTGTAGCGCCGGGTTTTTCGTCTGATTCATGACGCTCGTCAAACTCTGGACGAGCGGCAGACCAGCATCAATAAGCGTAGACAACTGACGGCTGAATACCACCTTGTCTTTAGTTTTGATGCGGTTTGTAAACCGGCTCAACAACCCGCCTTCACTACCCTGCTCTACTTCAATCAGTGCCAGACCGCGCGCTTGCACAAAACTCGCGACAGCTTTTTCACTGTCAGACTGCATTGTGCCTTTGATCTTTTTACCGGTGTTCGGGTCACGTGCGATGTATTTGAACTCAGGCATAGGAGCGCTCCCTCTGGGACCGTACTAGAGGAGCAGCGTATGTGCTGCTCACCTCTTGCGGCTCATTACAAAACCCGTTTTTCATCTAGCCTCTCATCAATCTATCGAGTTCTTCAATATCTACCGCGAAGTTACGAGCTTCGTCATAGCTGATCGTACCGGCATGGATCATACTCACAAGTGTTTTATCCATAGACTGCATGCCATACTCACCACCAGTCTGAATGACCGCGTCAAGCTGGTGCGTTTTGCCTTCGCGTATGATGTTACGAACAGCAGGTGTTGCAACCAAAATTTCAGATGCTGCCTGCCTGCCTCCGCCGATAGTCGGTATAAGTCTCTGTGAACAGATCGCCATCAATATGTTGCTCAGCTGCGAGCGAATTTGCGGCTGCTGGTGCGGTGGGAACACGTCAATCATACGGTCGATACTCTGTGCAGCAGAGTTGGTGTGCAGCGTTGCGAATACAAGGTGTCCAGTCTCCGCAATCGTAATGGCGCTGGCAATGGTCTCAAGGTCGCGCATCTCACCGATAAGCACGACGTCCGGGTCCTGGCGCAGCGATGAACGAAGCGCAGCAGAGAACGAGAACGTGTCGTAGTGGACTTCTCTTTGTACGAGCACTGACTTTTTAGACTTGTGCGTGAACTCGATCGGATCTTCGATCGTGATGATATGGTGCGCTCGTTCTGAATTGATTTTGTCTACAAGTGCTGCGAGCGTCGTTGACTTACCTGACCCAGTCGGTCCAGTCACGAGCACAAGCCCACGCGGGTACTCTGCAAATTTGTTCACGATGTTTGGCAGTCCGAGCTGTTCAATAGTCAGAATCTCGTTTGGTATCAAACGCAGAGCTGCCGCGAGATTACCCCTCTCATGAAACGCGTTGACACGGAACCGACCCAGGTCACCGAACGCAAAACTGAAGTCGAATTCTTTATCTTTTAAGAGAATCTGTTTCTGATCCTCATCTAATATGGCAAATATAAGCGACTCGACAACCTGCTCGGTAAGCGGCTGTGCACCGGCTATCGGCTTAAGCGACCCGTCTATGCGGAGTGTTGGCGGCAGGCCAACCTGCAAGTGCAGGTCAGATGACTTTTTCTTGATAACTTCTTCGAGTAGTAGCTCGATTCTCGGTCCGGTTGCTGTTCCTGCTGCTTGTGCTGCCACCCTATTATCTCCTTTTACTGTTCCCTACTTCGGCCTATCTCAGTTGCCCGCGTGCAGTGTGCCTACGCTATGTCGACATGCATTATGCCTCGGCGGCCGCCACACGGTTCACCTCACTAATAGTCGTGATCCCGCTCAGTGCTTTAATGTAGCCATCCTGCCGCATGGTCACCATGCCTTCTGCCTGAGCAGCCCGCTGGATTTCGGCACTTGTTGACCTCTTGAGGATGAGATCTTGAATTGATTCTGATATCTCAAAAACCTCGTACAGCCCCATTCGGCCTTTATAGCCATCTGGTGCTTCGGGCGTGCCTTTACCCTTGAACAAAGTATAAGCTTTTTCTGATGCCAAAGGCAAGCTCGAGTACCCAAGGTCTTTCGCGACAGCCGCCATCGTTTCAGCGTCCTCAGGGAGTATCGAACCAATCGCTGCCTGGATTGAATCAGTCTCGCTCCGGCTTGATTTATACGACACGCGGTCATTCCCGATGCGTCTTACAAGACGCTGACCGATAACGGTATGCACTGTGCTCGCGATCAAAAACGGCTCAATGCCCATGTCCAATAGACGAGGCAATATACCTGCTGCCGAGTTTGTGTGCAGCGTACTAAACACAAGGTGGCCTGTCAGTGCCGCCTGCACTGCGAGTGTGGCAGTTTCTTTGTCACGAATTTCTCCGACCATCACAACGTCTGGGTCCTGGCGTAGGATAGAACGCAGACCTGAAGCGAACGACAGCCCGACATCTGCATTCACTTGGATTTGATTAATACCTGACATCTTATATTCAACAGGGTCTTCAAGTGTGACAATGTTGATTTCCTCACTGATAATCTCCTGGATCAGTGCATACAGTGACGTCGATTTACCAGAGCCCGTTGGACCACTTGTGAGAATCATGCCGTTTGGCCGCTGCAAGCCTTTTCGGATAGTCCGCAGTGCTCGGCCAACATAGCCCATGTCTTCGAGCTTCAAACTTGTGCCGCTTTTATCTAGCAGACGTATGACAACCTGCTCGCCCCATACCACAGGTGATATAGCGATACGCAGATCTATCTTCGATTCGCCTACAACAACCGTAAACTGACCATCCTGTGGTATACGGTGTTCATCAATTTTCAAATTTGATAAGATCTTTATTCGTGACACTAGCGGTGCCTCGGTACTCTTCGGCAGCTGCATGATCTCCCGCAGCACGCCGTCTATACGCACGCGGATTTTGAGCATTTTTTCGAGAGGCTCGATATGAATATCGCTTGCCCCGTTCTGACCCGCATATTCTAAAATACTGTTCAGAGCCTTACTAATTGGAGAGTCGTTAGAGATTTTCTGAACCTCTACCTTATTCTCTTCGTTCTGATGGGCCTTTATCTGGACATCGAGCGCTGATGCAACATCGCTGTTTACATCACCCCGATACTGTTTGAGTACATTACGTATGCCTTCTTCACTGGCAACGTAGACTTTCAGTGCTCGACCGATTTTTTTACTGATGAAGTCAGCTGCCTGAACATTATCAGCATCGAGCATCGCGACAATAAGTCTGTTCTGCATTTCTCCCAGCGGAACCGCCATGTAGCGCTCAGCAATGTCCTGAGGCAGCATGGACAGCACTTTCGGGTCGACAACTGCTTCGAGCAGATTGACATACGGCATTTTAGTGACGAGAGCGACAGTCTTTGTCAGCTCTTCGTTGGTCAGGCTTTCGCTCGACACCAAGTACGAAAACAGCGGCTCGTGTTTGGACTCCGCCTCTTCTTTCAGCTTGGCAAACTCTTCAACACTCACAAGACCTTCGTCGACGAGCGCTGATTCTACGGCTTCCTGTACTTTGACGGACAGTACGCTCATTTAGTTCCCTCTAAACGGGTTGCTGGCTGGATCCCTACCTATTTCGACTTCTTTCGCAGGGTTGAACGCATCTTCGTTGAAGTACCGATCGTCTGTATCAGGAAAATCAGCAGTGATCGGCTCAGCAGTTTCTACTGTTTGGCTGCGGTCAGATTCGGAGCTAAAAAACACACCAGATAACCAAAAAGACAACGCCAAACTAATAATCGCAACGATAATAATGACCTGAAAATCTCTTGTCTTCATCTACTCAACCACCTTGCTGCCAAGTTCATAGGCTTTTTGCTGCGTGTAATACGTGTTAAGCGTGACGCTAGTGTTCATGATACCCTCTGCACCCACAGTTACAGACACTTCGCGGACATCCATTGGGCGGATTGACTTCTCGAGCGTCTGGAACAGCTCCTGTGTCCGATCCAGAGGTGCCGTGAAGCCAAAGCGGAATGGTATCGGGATCGGCACCGCGTCTGCAGTTGCTTCGCTAGGTGCCAAAACATCCTCTGATCCTCCGATGCGGTCTACGTCGTAGTCGTCGTCTATAAGTATCTTTTCGAAGCTACTTGCGAGTGCCGGATAATCGTAATTACCCGGTAGTGAATCGAGGATAATTGTGTCGTTTGCACCGTCCAGTGGGCCATTTTTGTCAGGATTACCTCCAAGTACGTTTTCAGAGGCACCGACAAACGCTTCATACTGCTGCTCGAGAGATTTCAGAGCCTCAATATTTGCATCTAGCTGGGTAACTGTCGCGTCTTTTGCGCTTATAACACGATTGTTATAGAGGCTCTGGCTAAACAGCGTTTTGACAGCAAAGCCGCAAAACACCAACAGGAACACTGCGACGCCGACGGCAGTCACGATACGTGTACTGTCTCTGCTAATGATGTCATGCTTAATCGATCGATGACGGATAACTTTACCCATTGTCTCCTCCTTCATCTGACGACTGGCTCTGGTCTGTCGTCCCGTTAAGGCGCAAAATAACGTCCTGTGTGTTGTCGAAAACAATCGGATCAAACGTGAATACTATATCAAAATCAGCGCCGTCGTTATCCCCAGTCAGCTCAGTCTCTATGGCAGAAAACGGAATACTCTCTTCGGATAGCTCTGCATCAGACTGGACAACATAGCGAGTAGCCCTGACGTTTTCGACGAACTTGTTAACCGTCACCAGTTTGTCTGCTGACCCTGTCAGCGTAATCGTACTGTCTTCATAGTCAACATCGAGCTGTTGCAGGGTGACTTCTTTTGGACTCATGAACGTCACGTAGTCAAACACGCGTGACGTTTCTGGAGTATCCTGGTGCAGACCAGGTAGCAGAACAAGCTGGTTTTGGACCGTCAATATTTCGTTGAGATTGGCTGTTTGCTGAATTTCCGCTGCTTTTTCGCTTATTTGGCGTGTTTTGTGGTCGATGCGGTTGCTCTGATAGCCATGCACGTAGGAAAACATGACCACTGTCAGCCCCACGGCAGCAGCAGAAACGATCAGACTACCAACATAGATCAAACGCTTTGCACGTTTTGCTTTGACGTACTGTTTTTTGACATCTGGCAGTAGGTTGAACTGAATCATGAGATTACTCTATCCTCTCCGCGAGTCCTGCTGCGACCGAAAACTTGTTAGAGATAGCCAGTAGTTCATTCTGCCTGCTCTGTGGGAAACTGACGTTGCGCCATGCGCTGCCAATCTCAACACTAATTCCGAACTTATTGGCGATCGTCAGTGGAAACTCAGGTAGCGTCGATGCTCCACCCGTAACGAGGAGGCGAGAAATACTGTTGCCAGGATACCGAGTCGTGAAAAATTTGATCGATTTTTCTATCTCGCTCATAAGTACGTCCATCGTCGGTGCGATTGCGTTATAAATCTGACCCTCTAACTTGTCTTTACTGAGGCCGAACTTAAACACAAACTGCTGCGCCTGCTTCTCGTCTATACTGAGTGAGTTCATGGCAGATTTCACTATTTCTTCTGTCCCAAATGAGATAGACCGTATCAATCGTGGCATGCCGTTCACGGCGATCACGAGGTCAGTCGCATACTCACCCATGTCAAGAACAAGTGTTGGTTCGACGGAATCAGGTGCCAGTAGCGCCCGCACTAAAGCCAAACTGTCAGGTTCAAATGCTACGACATTCAGCCCGATTGATTCGAGCAGATCCAGTCGGCCTTCGACGAAATTATTACTTACACTTGAAAGCAGTAGCTCAACTTTGTTTTGCTCTTTCGGTGAATCACCGAGCACTGCCCAGTCAATCTTTGACTCTGCAAGAGGTGTCGGTACCAGAGCGTCAGCTTGAAGCCGTATAGACTTCTCAAGCTCAGAACTGCTCAGCCTATCAACATCCACAACTGTACTAAACACTTTTTGAGACGGTATGCCGACTGCAACGCTTTTTGCGCTGATGCCACTCTGTGCGACAACCTGCTTAATAGCTTCGGCGAGTTTGTGCTGATCCGCTGCTGCGTCACTACGCGACAGTTTCGAATCTATGTCGACAGCACCATAGCGCACAAGACTTTTGTTGCGCCCACCCTTCATCTGTACCACCCGTATTGCTGAGGTACCGATGTCGAGTCCGAAAAAATCAGATCCAATCGATAATATACTCATAGCTTCTACGGTCGTATTATAAAGCATATGTTAATTTTTACTAGCGTGAATTTCCACAAACTGGCTCGACGCTAGACCCCCGGCGGAACTCATAATTTGGAATCCGAGGCATCACCTATAGAATAAGCTGTATGAAGCAGCCACACACCGTCAGCGAGTTTCGTACAGTCGTTACCTCCAGCCTCGTGAGCGTCGTCGACATAACCCTGAGCCTCGGTGTCGCAGCGATCACAGGCAGTAGTGTTATGTTCGCGCAGGGCCTCCAGGGCGTAGCTGACCTCACCACAACTTCGTTTCTCTTACTCGGCGTCCAGAAGTCCAAACGCGACGCCTCACCCACACACCCGTTTGGTTACGGTCGCGAACTATTTTTCTGGGTATTGATCGCGAGCCTGTTTGCGTTCGTCGTCAGCGGCGGTGTCGCTTCGTACAATGCAATCCGTAGTCTTGTTGATGGTGGCGAAATCATATCCGTCCATATTGCCATCGGCACTCTACTGTTCGGCAGCATAACCAATGGATACGCACTGAGCAACAGCCTAAGACGGCTCCTCACAAACAAAAAATCACGTGGCTTCTGGAACTACCTGCGGCATTCGTCACTTGTAGAAACAAAAATGACACTGCTCGTAGATTTCATGGGGACACTGTCTGCGATACTTGGTCTTATTGCCCTTCTCCTCTACTCTTTGACCGGGAGTACCGTTTTCGATAGCGCAGGAGCGCTTCTCATAGGCCTGCTCACTGCAGCCGGCGCACTTTTTGTGGTTATCGACCTGCACGACCTCATCGTAGGCCGCAGCCCACACCCCAGTGTCATAGAAAACATCCGCTCAACAGCATTATCAGTTGACGGCGTCCAGGACGTCCTAGACCTGCGAGCAGTTTCGATTGGATCAGGTCGCATACTGGCAATCCTTGAAATTCACTTCAAAGACGACCTCACCACAGACGACATAGAACGGATAACAGACGCCATAAAAGCAGCGGTCATCACAGCCGAGCTACAGGTAACCCGTGTCCAAGTAGAAGCAGAAACCCCGTGAGTCTACAGAGTCCAGAGCGCCAGAAGGCGTGACAGGTCAAACACGTTTACGACACCGTCTCGGTTGATATCTGCACGTGTCGTGTCAGTACTTTTCCAGTTCGATATAAGTATACTGAGATCGATAAGGCCAACTGTACCGTCTTCATCGATATCGCTATTTATATAATTCTCAGCCACAACAGACACAGCGTCACTCGCGTACTCTTCGTTCCCGGCATGCACTCGTGCAACAAGCTCTGCAGTAGAGCCCGTACTCAGTGTTGTACTGTCCCAGACAAATGCGTACGGGAACGTGTTGTCAGTAGCAACGACTACACCGTCCTGCAGTAACGCAACATAGTCTATCGACTCCACGCCGCTCGTGAACACAGCAACATCCACATCTCCGTTTACTGTCGCCCCAGATTGAGGTGTAACAATCTCCACCTGGACCGGCACGACGTTGACGACCGTAATTACTACGCTCGAATCAGTCGACACGTTACCTGGTGCGTCCGTAGCACGAACGCTGATAGTGTGCGATCCGTCAGTAGCGCCTGCGCTATCCCATGCAAGCTCGTATGGAGCACTCTGGACTGCGCCAATCTGTTCACCGTCGACGAAAAACACGACTTCAGTTACAGGGTTATCGTCAGAAACATCGACAGCGATATCCACTGTGCCAGCCACTTCTTCACCCGCCGCCGGACTCACGATAGTCGCTTGCGGCGCGGTATTGTCGATACTAAACACCGTGTCAGTCGATTGCGTTCTGTTCCCTGCGATGTCTATCGCAACTGCGGACAGGCTATGAGAGCCATCAGAAAGTTCCGTTGTATCCAGACTAAAACTGTATGGTTCAGATGACAATATTCGTACACTTGTATCGTCTACGAACACTTCGACTCTATCAATTTCGATATTATCATCAACGTTGAACGCTACATTCGCTGACCCACTCACGACTGAATTCGCAAATGGTTGCGCCACAGATACAGATGGCGCGGTATTGTCGACAACGACAGAAATGACGTTACTCGTACCGAAGATGTCCGAACTATCTGACGCACGAACAACCGCACTATCTTGAAGACTTACAGACGAATCAATAGAAGACGTCAAGCCCTTGAAACGAAGAGTGAACACAAGTGAGTTCGAGCTCGTAACGCCGCCGCCTGTTGTGCCGCGAACAACGTTCACGAGACCAGACTCAGGCGAATCCAATGCAACATCCCAAGCATTGCTGTCGGGCACAACGCCTACGAACTCAAGAGCAAGTGGATCATACTGGACGTTCGTTTCAACCGCGTTGACAGCTTCCCCGCCAGTATCCAGCACGACGTCTACCGTAACTTCCTGCTCAGTAACTATATGCGTCTCTGATGCCTGCAGCGTCAATGTGGCAATAGTTGTATTAGCAGAGGTAGAAATCAACAGCAGGAGCCCGGCAACTGCAAAAACTGCTGCAAGTACAACGAGTCTCGTCCTGTTAAATCCGCTGTGTGCTTGTTCTTGGTGGAGGTTCATAGCGAGAGTCCTTTTATATATTGCTGTTTTTGTGTTGGCGTATCGGGAGAGCAGAGTTTGTCTAGCGAGTGAACACTACTGCTGTCGATACGTGATTGCTTTTGTGTACTGAAAATAGCACAAAACCACAAAAAACACAAGCGGCATGCAGTAGTAACGCAGCCTGCCAAAGACCACCAACGAACGACGTTGACAGACTATCTACAATATGCTAATGTTTACCGTAGTTATCCCTACTCCTTACATGAGGCACTGCCTCCCAAAACAAACACAAAAAACACTCCCACATGTCCTACTTCATCGCCCACCACCCGACACTACTTCTGCAACACTACCTCCAGCAGACCCGTTCGATGTCAACGTTATACCGCATACTGCGGCGTGCACTTCTGGTTTCGGGTGTGCTCGCCACATCAGTAGCAGCTGCCGGTTCTCTTGCGCCAGGCCTATTTTCGACAGACCACCAGATGGCTTTTCAATTCGATTCATCCAACTGTTTCACAAACCGTCGCTTATTCCCTGACATCAACACAACAACGTCAAGCTCGCTTTTCCACGTAGCACAACAACCACGAATCAGCATAGGCTCGACGGCCCTATACAGCGATACGGCCTGTGTGTCCGCCCATTCTATGCCAACAACCAACACAACCGAAACCGTTCAGATACATAGCGTACTTGGGGACACACAGAGTATCCTTGTGCAGATAGATGACGTACCAGTTGCGACGCCAGCACCAACAACACGACAACCGCTCGCACTCGACGGTGATCTAGAGTTCACACTCGACATTCCAGACGACACGTTTTCCTATGCGTTCGTTATTGATAGCACATCTGCACCCTGCCTGAATGCCGGACAGTCTGTGACATGCCGACTAGACGCACTGCCCCTGCAGCAAGGAAAAACATACGACTACACACTCCGGAGGCAGCTCGGCGTACAACACACCCCTGCACAGGCAGGTCAGATCACAATCGCAACACCATTGACTATCGAACCAACGACCATTGAGCAACAACAGACGATCTTCACCGAGATTTCTCAAATCACACTTGTGGCAAACAAACCCGTACAATCAGTTGGCGACGAAGCCACACTCATCGACGGTTCGTCAGGCGAAGCGATACCCCTAACTATCTCAGCGACTGACACTACCATCACGATCACTGCAGGCCAGCCACTGCCGCGTTCACGTACGTTCAACCTTACGGTACCGACTGCGACCGCAACAGATTCTTCATATCTCGAAAAGCCGTTTGAACTAGAATTTTATACATCTGGTGGACCATCAATATCGTCATACAACATAGGCACAACACGCGTTTCACAGTACACCGATATCGTAGCCACGTACAACATAGGCATCTCTGATGCGCAGGACATCTCGTCGCTCGTCAGTCTGAACGTGGGTGGATCGCCGGCCGCTATCTCCGTGAGACACAGTGGAAACACCATTACCGTAGACCCAGAACAAGCGCTCCCGAAATGCACCACATTTACTGTCACTTTTGCATCTGGGATCGAAAGCATTCATGGAATACCCAACACTACTGGTCAATCCCATACAGCCAAAACAGCCTGCTACACAACAGCAGCGATAGGTACGTCAGTAAATGGTCGATCAATTACTGCATACACATTTGGTTCAGGTGCGAAGACAGTAGTGTTCGTAGGTGGCTTGCATGGTACTGAGCGTAGTTCGGTTCACACACTTGAAGCATGGATAGACGAACTCGAAACTAACTACGCGGACATACCGTCCAACGTCACAGTACGCGTCATACCAAACGCTAGCCCTGATTCATACGCCACCTGGTCACGAACAAACGCAAACGGAGTCGACCTCAACAGGAACTTCCCATCTGCGGATTGGGTGAGCGACGTATACCAGCCTGGTAGCGTGGAGCTCGCTGGTGGCGGTGGCGATGAGCCATTATCAGAACCAGAATCCGCCGCACTCGCTGCATACATTTCTAACACCGGACCATCACTTGTCCTCACCTATCACGCCGTAGCTCGTGCAGTCATATCCAACGGGTCAGGCAACTCGCACCAGCTCGCACAGACCTACGCGTCACATGCAGGATACAGCGTAGGTACAGCCGCGACTGAGGACGCCATATTCGCCTACCCGACTACCGGAGAATTCGAAACATGGCTCCACGACACAATGGGCATACCAACCCTACTCGTCGAAAACGCCACGACTTCTTCAAACGAAATCGCCTCCCACCGATCTGCGATGTGGGCAATGCTCAAGTAACGTTACTCTTAAGGACCACACAATCATATATACTGTATGTCATGAGTGGACGAATACTCTTACCGGGAATCGCCACTGCGGTCATAAGCGCAGTGGTTGTAGCGTTATTTTTTATACCTTCCCAGTCTACCGCGCCACCAGAGAGCAGCCAACCAACACAAACGTTCAATCTGCTGTTTGATACATCTGTTACGAGCGACGAGGAAGCGTGGGTTCGATCAGTATTCAGTAGCGGTTATACAGATAGCGACACCGTAACAGCAACCAC
>CALLJT010000036.1 GCA_938050265.1 Candidatus Saccharimonadia bacterium | reverse complement strand
ACTGATCCACCCCTGCTTGCGTACAGCGACCCTTCCCTTCGGTCCTTCGCCCTTGCTTCTTCGACCCCCTCTCTCCTGTCTCTGATCTCCAGCCTCTCCAGCTCCTTGCCTACACGTGGGAGTGGTCTGTATTGCTCGTGCTTATGCTGTCTGGTAAAATGAAGCTACAAAAATAAACACATGCGTTAGTGACTACGTCATACAGTCATGTACCTTGCTCTCAACAAACGAACAAAAAGCGAACACTAGATATCGCAGGCACATGTTTGCCTATGTTATATCTACAACGCGTAATCTAAGGAGTTAGAAAGAGGGATTGAGTTCCACTCCTTGTTTCTAGTTGCTTATGTTTCACGTGAAACGACATACTCTCGTGAACGAGTAGGCGTAACACCTTACGTACAAGGTGGTTTTTACGTGAAAGGGGTAATCGTGTCGTGTATCTGGTAAAGCTACTGTAAAACCGCTACAATATGGGCAACTGTAGGTTAAAAAAATTGATAATTTGAGGTATGAACCTGGTATGAAGTTGCCAAAAGCGTATAGTCCGTCCGACTATGAAACTGATATTTATGCACTCTGGGAGAAGTCAGATGCGTTTAAGCCATCTGGCACAGGCGAGCCGTTCAGTATAGTGATGCCTCCACCGAATGCAAACGCAGGACTGCACATCGGTCATGTGCTGGGGTTCGGGATACAGGATACTCTCGTTCGCTACAACCGAATGAAGGGTAAAAACACTGTATGGCTCCCAGGGGCGGACCACGCTGGCTTCGAAACGCAAGTTGTGTACGAAAAGCACTTGGCGAAAGAAGGAAAAAGCCGGTTTGACTACACCCGTGAGGAGCTATATGACCAGGTGTATGAGTTTGTTGGTAGAAACAAAGAAGATTTCTATGCGATGTTTAGAACGCTTGGTGCGAGCTGTGATTGGTCGCGGTTCACGTTTACGCTTGATGAAAAAGTCGTCAACACTGCGTATGGTACGTTTAAAAAGCTCTGGGACGACGGTCTTATTTACAGGGGTGAACGGCTAGTTAACTACTGTACGCAGCACAGGACAGGGTTTGCAGACATAGAGGTAGTGCACGAAGAACAAACAACACCATTGTATTATTTGAAATATGGCCCGTTCACACTTGCTACGACTCGCCCTGAGACGAAGTTTGGTGATACTGCCGTGGCGGTGCACCCAGACGACGAGCGCTATAAACACCTGATCAATACAGTGGTCGAGGTAGAAGGGTTAAATGGTCCGTTTGAGCTACGTGTGGTGGCTGATGAGTACGTTGACCCTGAGTTTGGGACTGGAGCGGTCAAAATGACGCCTGCGCATGATTTCAACGACTGGGACGTGGCACAGCGCCACAATCTCGAAGCGGTGCGGGTGATTAATCACGACGGCACTATGAACCATAGAGCAGGTGCGTACGAAGGTATGACAGTGGTAGAAGCCAGAAAAGCGGTCGTGAAAGATCTGAAAGCTAAAGGGCTTCTCGAAAAAGTTGATATAGAGTACCGAAACAGAGTAGGGAAGTGCTACAAATGCGGCACGGTGATTGAGCCGATGCTGCTTGACCAGTGGTTTGTGGACATGAAAAAGCTGGCTGCACCTGCGATTGAGGCGATCAAGGATGACAAAATCACGTTTTATCCTGCTGCGAAAAAGGCACAGACAATCACGTACCTCGAAAGTGTCCGAGACTGGAACATTAGTCGTCAGATCGCCTGGGGTATACCGATACCGGCGTTTCAGAACGTCGATGACCCCGATGATTGGATATATGACCAGAGTGTTGAGCATGAAATAATTGAGCGCGACGGCAAACGGTACCGCCGCGATCCGGACGTGTTTGATACGTGGTTTTCAAGTGGTCAGTGGCCATACGTCACAACAAACCGTGGCGACGCGAGCTCAGACGACCACGATACGTACTACCCGACGGCGCTGATGGAAACAGGGGTGGACATCTTGTATCAGTGGGTTGCACGGATGATGTGTCTCGGGATATATGTCACAGGTGACGTGCCGTTTCGCGATGTGTACCTGCACGGTATGGTTCGGTCAGAGGACGGCCGCAAAATGAGCAAAAGCCTGGGTAATGTCGTGGCTCCAATGCCGCTTATAGAAGAGTTTGGTGCTGACGCGATGCGCGTCGGCATGATACAGGGGAGAAGTGCAGGGGATAGCGCGGCGTATGCGCCGGCAAAAGTTGTCGCTGGTAGGAACTTCTGTAACAAACTGTGGAACATGGCTCGGTTTATCGAGATGAAACTGGACGGCGTGGAAACACAGGAAGATGCCAAACCGGTTAGCAATGCGGATCATTGGGTGTTGCATAAAATACAACATGTAGTCAAGCTTACTTCAAAGCTCCTCGACGAGTATCGTATGAGTGAGGCCTACGAGCTGATATATCACTTTGTCTGGGATGACGTGGCTGACTGGTATATCGAAGCCAGTAAAGACGACATCAATGTCGGTATGCTTCAGTATGTGCTCGATGCAGTCCTTAAACTGTCTCATCCGTTTGTGCCGTTTGTGACAGAGACGATATGGCAGACAGTGCCGTGGACGGGCGACAGTTTGCTGATGTCGCAGCCGTGGCCAAAGACTAAGCGGTCGCTCAAAAAGCACGTCGCTGAGTTTGAAGAAATACGGTCTATTGTGACTGAAACACGAGCGATTATATCTGCCATGCAGCTGAAAAAAACCTCATTGTTTTATACCGACGTTCCGTTTCTGGCGACACACAGTTCGCTGATTAGTCGGCTTGCCGGTCTTGCTGGTGTTCATGAAGTCGAAGACGGCACTGGCCTGCATCTCACGAGCACGCAGCTGGCATGCTGGTTGGACATTGACAGGGAGCGTGCTGAAGAATACAGCAAAAAGCTAACCCTAGACCTCCAAGAGGCAGAAAAGCGCGTCAGCGGGCTGAAAAGCCGTCTCAGCAACAAAAACTACACCAAGAAAGCTCCGAAAAAACTCGTAGACCAAACGAAAGAAGAGCTGAAGTCCGTCGAGCGACATGTCGGTGCTCTGATATCTGAGATCCAACGATTCACAACTGTGTAGGCGATGCTGCTGAGGGGTTGTTAGAATTCAAGCGCGTTTTTGATTTTGTCTGCTGAGGCTTCTGGGTGCATGTCATTAAACCACAGGACTTTCCAGCCGCGGTGCTCAGCGGCCATCAAGTTTGTTCTGCTGTCGTCGACGAGGAGGATTTCTGCTGGGTTTATACAGGCATGCTGTTCAGCGATTTCGTACATGCGCTCTTCAGGCTTGATAGCTCCTTGGGTTGATGAGTCGACGATGACGTCGTACGCGACGTTGGGCAGTAGTCCTCTGGATATCATGGCGTCTATCTGGCCAGGCATGATGTTGGATAGGAGGCCGATTTTATAGTGTTTTGACAGCCAGTGTACAGTGTCGTGCATTGGTTTGATCGCTTCGACCGCTGGGAGATAGTAGCTGTTCCAGTCCATCGAAGCGATGCCGAGGTGTTCTGCGAGTGCGACGTTGAAGTCTGCGAGCGGCATGTCGCCTCTGCATACTGCGTCGTTGTAGCGCCAGAACACGGTTTCTACGACGTCGCTTGCTACGTCGTGCTCGCGGGCGATATGGGTAAACGCCATATCGAAAAACCGCACTAAGCAGCCGTTGATGTCGACGTATACGAACGTGACGCCACCTTTGCTGGTTCGTTTGATGCTTGTTGGTCGAGCTTTGGTGTCGATGACGGGTGATAGGAGTGTGTCGAGACTCATGTTGAGCACGGAGGCGACACGGGCGACGGTGAACACCGAAGGTGTTTTGATCGCACCACGCTCTATTTTGGCGAGAGTAGAGTAGGACAGGTGGGCGGCGTTGCAGAGCTCTTGCTGTGTGAGTGATGCGTCTTGCCGGGCACGCTGAATCGCTTTTCCAAGCTGAATAGAATCTTTGACGTCTGTTGGCTCACCCATAGTTAACCTTATAATACCAGTTGTACGGCTGTATCCGAAGAGATTTTGGCATTAAAAGGCTATAGCTTACGGTGCGATAACTTGGAGCGCCGTCAGCATCATGACAAATCCAATAGCGAAGGCAAGCCCAGCTGAAACGATGCTGCGTTTGGTGTCGCCACCAGTTTTCGAATATATCTTGCTGTACACCCACGCAGACAATGCTGCAGCTAGGAGAACAGAGGTGAAAAAATTACTCATTTGTGAGTGCCGCTTGAATTTTTGTTGCTAATGCTTCTAGTGTAGCATGGTCTGGTTCGCCCGTGGGTGGGTCTGCGGCGAGTTCTTCGCCGGAACTGACGGGAATGAGCTTAATATGTGCGTGGTCGGGTAGGTCGAGGCCTTCGACTATAAGGGCAATTTTCTTTTTGTCTGGAAATACTGTGCGAAGCGCACGCATGAGCTTTTGCGCTACAGATGTCAGGTGCGCTGCCGTCTGTGCTGGTATGTCCTCGAAATGAGCAATTTGCTGCTTAGGCACAAGTACGATCATACCGTCTTGCACGGGTGCGATGTCCATGAAAGCCATGCACTGATCGTCTTCGTAGACCGCATGACAGGGTATATCCCGGTTGACGATATGTGTAAATACGCTTGGCTCCATAGATGTAGAGTATATAGAACTTCTGTCTATTCTGGTAGATATATTGCACACGTGAACTCGATAAAATAAAGGGTCAAATCACGGACTTGTAAAATCCTAATCTGTAAAAGGCCAGGCCCTTGGGTTTTTTGGGGTTTGGGGACGTTGGGGG
>CALLJT010000035.1 GCA_938050265.1 Candidatus Saccharimonadia bacterium | reverse complement strand
GACGAACCGAAGAAGTTTTTTGAATTCTGTAAAGACATCATAGCGCCGGGCGGCTACATGATGCACAAATACCAGCCCGACAAATCCGTCGGGAGTACATGGCACCCACTTGTCCACGGAAACGCCAGCGAACTGGCAATTCAAGAAGATGAAACAGCCCTGATCGTTATTATGCTCGGTGAGTATCTGGACTATAGTGGCGATATTGACTACATCCGGTCGGTGTACAGCACCATGATTAAGAAAATGGCTGACTTCATGGTGGGATACATAGATCCACAGACCGGACTGCCGCACGCAAGTTACGATTTATGGGAGGAAAAATTCCTCACAAGCACCTTCAGTGCTGCAGCCACATATAAAGCACTGCACACCGCAGCACAGATTGCTAAGAAACTTGGCCAAACCGCTGACCACGACGCGTGGGTGCATGTAGCACTGACAATGCGCAAACAAAGCATCGCGTTCTATAACCCAAACCGTAACATCCTGCGCAAAGGCTATTTCTTGCGCGACGATGGTGGCCTGGATTTTGACGATACGCTGGACGTGTCGAGTCTCTACGGGGCGTTCACATTTGGGTATGCACCGAACAAACAAAGCATCATCGATACCGCGAATGCTATCCAGACGACGCTGATGGATCAGACCCCTTCTGGTGGATCACCGCGCTATGAGTATGATGCGTATTTCAGAGAAGACCCGAACAGTCTGGGCAACCCGTGGTTTGTGTCGTCACTCTGGATGGCGCAGTTCTACGTACGTGCAGGTCAAAAAGACCGAGCGCGCGAAATCGTCGACTGGACCATCAGCAAAGCTCTGCCTTCTGGTGCACTGTCTGAGCAAATACACCCCCAGACAAGTAAGTATACAAGCGTAACACCGCTCGTGTGGTCGCATGCTGAACTGATAAACACCATCCTCATGCTCGCCTAGCGGTTGTGCTTGAGTGTGTTGATAATCTCTTGGAGCAAGAATAAAGACAGTAAGCTCTGAGAGATACCAGAGACGGACATCTAGCGTGGTTGGCGTGATTAGCCTTTACGTGGTTTGACTTCGTTGCGGCCGAGGTTTTTCTTGGTTTCTGCGTACCAGGTGTGTTTGCGCAGTACAGGATTGTACTTTTTCAAACGTAGTTTATCTGGAGTGTTCATCGTGTTCTTTTTTGTGTAGTAGTGACGATGACCAGACTCTTCACAGACGAGTCCTACGATTTTGCGTTTGTCGGTTTTCTTTCCCATGTGTGATCCTTTGCCAGGAACTGAGTCATGAATGGCATCAATTGCACACGCTCAGCACTAGTATTATTTTGCTTCTGATTTACGTCTATTTTAACAGATTGGTGCATGTTTATCAACAGATCTGTATTGTGGAGCCGTTGACGAGAATTGAACTCGTGACCCCTTCCTTACCATGGAAGTGCTCTACCCCTGAGCTACAACGGCGTATAGTCAAACTTTATTCTAGCAAAACAGGCAGTTATTTGCTAGAATTGTCTGGTATATACGTACGTCATTGTTCATACTATGCACAGACGTTTACAGTGTAGTATGCCACCTTAGCTCAGTTGGTTAGAGCATCGGTTTTGTAAACCGAGGGTCGTCGGTTCGAATCCGACAGGTGGCTCCATAAGAGCCCCGGAGGATGAGAACCGAAGCAAGGTTCGCTATTGCCCGGCGAAGCAACGGCGCAATACCATCTATCCGACAGGTGGCTCCATACGATCACAGATATATACATAGTACATTCAATTTTTGCAGGGTTAGTGAAGCGGTCAAACACGTCAGACTGTAAATCTGATGGCTTATGCCTTCGGAGGTTCGAATCCTCCACCCTGCACCAAATACAATGCTCACCTCCTAGGTGAGTATTTTATTTGATCAGAGAGGGGATTCGAACCGTTAGGGGAAGAGTGCCAGTGGCACTCTGAGTAGCTAAATCCCTTGGCAGCTCTGCTGACAGAGGTGATTTAGTGAATCGAATCCTCCACCCTGCACCAACAATAATCCCGCCCTTGTGGCGGGTTTGTTATTGATCAGAGCCGGGAGTATCCCACCCTACACAACGACACGCTTCGGACGAGTAACCTTTTTAGCACTGCCTTTTCTGTGCTGCTGCTTGGCTAGTTTTTGCTCAACAGCTTTTGCATCGTCTATACGATCTGCGGTGATATACGCGCGGTACAGCAGGCTGAGAGATTCGTGATTAGCCTCAAGTTCAACCGCCCGTTCAAGTGACGCGACAACTTGTGCATGATCGCCGATTTTCTCCTGCACTTTAGCGAACGCTATGTGGCGTGCAGCCATGTCTTCTTCAAGCTTAATAGCCTGTTCAAACGCAGTCGACGCTTTTTCATAGTTTTCAGTTTCGTAGTAGATGAGTCCGAGGTTATGAAGGCTCGATGCTGACGGTTCGATACTGCTGGCTATTTCGAAACAGTCAATTGCGTCTTTGTATTCTTTTTGCTTTGCATACAGAATGCCGAGTCGGTTGTAGGCTGCGGCGTTTTTTTTGTCGATGTTAAGGATCGTCAGAAGCGCCTTCTCCGCGCGGATCAGTCGATTATCTTTCATGCCTTCGTGAGCGACTTGCCACAAGCTACTGAGTTTGTCGCTGATTTTCATTGGTATGGGAGAGAGCTCTGTTTCACGGGCTTTACTGCTCACAAACGCGAGCAGTGCAAATATACAGAGTAGAGCGAGTGAAATCATTACGACTATTGTACCAGACTCTGCTCTGAGCTCAGAGTGGAGTCTGACCCACAGTCACTTTCTCCTCTCGAGTAGCGTTTCGCGCAGAGCCACCCCTATGAGGGGCGCCTCTGGCTGCACTACGCTTATACTACTCATGAGCAAAAAGTGACTGTGGGTCAGGAGTGGAGTGTCTTAGAGGTGAGTGGAGAGGTACGTATAAACGAGTTTCGGAGATGTTCGTGCGGCGAGAGAGCGTTGTGCTGTCTGGCAGGTTCGGACAGCGCGTGCCCATCTGTCTACTGACTGCGGTGATCCGTGGTGTAGCGCTCCAGTGCTGATCAACAGGAGGCTTTTAATAAGCTCTTGTA
>CALLJT010000034.1 GCA_938050265.1 Candidatus Saccharimonadia bacterium | reverse complement strand
TGTGCCGTCAGTAAGACTGATCGCGGCTCCGAGCTCGACAGCGCGCTGCTGTGATTCGGTGCTGGTAGGTGTGCTGAGCGTAGGCGGCGTCGGTTTGTTGAGGAGCACATACGCCGCGACTGCGACTGTGGCCGTTAAAAGTCCAGCGAGCAGCGTGATGCGAATTTTTCGTGCTCTACCGGTTATCTGTGACGTATCAAATGGGTCGCCGTCTGGCTGACGTGATCGGTCGGTTGACGGAGTAGTCGTGTCGGATGAGTTTGTTGTTTGTTGTGTTTGTTTTGGTTGCATGGCAGCGAAAAGTCCCGTTTATGATTTGAATTATGATACCAATATACCATGTGACGCGTTGGGCTACACGTCGCGCGGGGAATGATGATGGGTGTAGCAGGAGTCATGTGTGTCAGTTGAAGTAGCGTATACTTCTAACATGCGTTTTATCCCTCGTACCTATGGTTGGATTATAGTTACATTGCTCGTGGGCCTGCCGGTCGTGCGTTATGGCATGATTAATTCTTTGATTAGTTTTAATTCTGGGTTTGCGTTTTGGTCTATGGTCGGGCGCGTGAGCGCGCTGGTCGGCACTGTATTGTATGCGCTTAATTTTGTGCTGAGCACACGCTGGCGTTGGCTTGAAAATCTATTTGGTGGCTTGAACAGGGTCTACATCGCGCATCACATCATCGGTGGGCTTGCGCTCGTTGCGCTACTGCTACATCCGCTTGCTTTAGCGCTACGGTACGCACCGGGTGACATGGCTCGTGCTCGGCAGTTTTTAATCCCTGCGATTGGATCAGAGATCGAGCTGTCTATAGCGCTTGGTCGTCTGGCATTTTACGGTCTGGTTGTGTTGCTCATGATTACATTCTTCGTCAAGTTGCCGTACCGTGTGTGGTTGTTTACCCATAAATTCCTCGGGGTTGCATTTTTACTGGGTGCGCTACACATTGCGCTGATAGATAGCGATGTCGCGTATGACGCACCGCTGCGCTGGTACATGCTTGGGCTGAGCTGTATAGGTTTAGGCGCGTTCGTCTACCGCACTGTATTGCCGCGTGTGTTCGTGCGTATACAGGACTACTCAGTCAGTGGAGTCAGCAAGCTTGCGGACGGAGTGACCCAGATAGATATGAAACCAGTCAGCGGACTGATAGATTTCAAGCCAGGACAGTTTGTGTTTGTACGGTTCACACAGGACGGCGTCAGTACAGAACCACATCCGTTCACGCTGTCCGGAGCCCCACGACGCTCTGGTGCACTTCAGTTGACGGTCAAAGCCTTAGGTGACTATACGTCGACAGATATAGCTGCACTGCAAGCTGGCGCTACGGCTACGATAGAGGGTGCATTTGGCAGGTTCATACCAGGTAGCTACAGCCAGCCGCGTCAGATATGGATTGCCGGCGGCATTGGCGTGACGCCGTTTTTGAGCATGGCACGGAGCATAGAAAAATCGCCTGCCAGCTCCAGGCAATCCGTAGATATGTTTTACGCCGTACGTACCGAAACTGAGCTTATAGGAGGAGACACGTTTGCACAGTTGTCTAGCGACTCAAAAAGCTTCACGTATCATACGTATGTCGCAGACCAGCAGGACGGGTTTATTTCCTCAGACTATATTCAGAAAAAATCTGGTACTATCGATAGTGTAGACATTTTTATCTGCGGCCCGCCAGCAATGATGCGCAATCTACGCGCACAGTTCATCGCAGCGGGCGTTAAAAAGCATAACATTCATACAGAGGAGTTCTCAATATCATGAAAAACACAGTACTATTCGCACTTGTCATATTCGCACTTGGAGCAGGGGCAATCGCGTTTATTGGTTCGTCTTCCGACGACAGTAGCAGTAGCGTTGACTCAGTAGTGAGCACGACAGACACCACAGACGAGAACGCAGAAGCACAACAGTCTGCAGCAGCAGCGCAACAAGCAGTCGAGAACCCAGACACGACAAACAACCAAGAGCTTCCTGCTTGTGTTGGAGCTGTTACGTGTGATGCAGAGGAAGTGGCTCGCCATAACTCACCAGCAGATTGTTGGGTTATATTCGAGGACAAAATCTACGATGTATCATCATATGTCAACACGCATGAAGGTGGAGCAGAATCATTTGACAGCTCAACATGTGGCACCGACATCGCAGCTCAGCTCACAGGGCAGGCTGGCTCAGACAGCTCCCCGAAGCGTAACGAACACGGATCAAGCGCCTATACACAGCTCGCCAATTTCTACGTTACAGATCTGATTACGAACTAGCGCTAGTCGAAGCACTAACTGCTTGATCAATATCGGCTTTCAAGATTTGTTTGCGTAGCCACATCTTTTCGGTTGTTGCGATTCCGTGCGCGTCGAAGTGAACATTGAGCGTGCGCTCGAGCCACTGCATGGACTCGGGGCTGGTTGTGAATAATAGATTTTTACCGCGCATGACGTCTATCGTATTCATGAACCAGAGCGGGTGATCTTTGGAGAGTTGAGTCTGTATCGTAGTCTTATGGGTGCGTATGAACGATGCGGCATCGGTCACTACGAGTTGGCCAATTGTCATTGATTCGCCGTTGTGGCTCCGTAGCTGCTCGGTTTTTGTATCGTTTTGGATAGATACGGGCACGTCTTCTAGGATCGACTGCTCGCATTCTTCAAAATACCGTTGCGCCCATGTGTCGGTCAGGTTTGCATGGGCTGTAAGCCAGGCGTAGGCTTGCACGTCACGTTCATGCGTTAAGTCTGAACCAAAGTTCAACGTGTTATCGAGTATCCCGCACGCAAGAGCCGTAGCTGATGCGACTGTCATTTTGTCGAGGATGCCTGCAGACTTCCAGCGTTCGTACACGAACGTACATGCAGCACCGATCATTTCTATCTGTGCATTGTTGCCAATGCGCTCTTTCCAGAAGTCTTCATGTCCTGCATGGTGGTCGATTATCTCGATAATTGCATCCAAGTGTGTAATCGAAGTATCAAAAAAATCTGGGTTCGATACATCAACAACGATGAACTGGTCGTCGGATTGTATGTCTATAGTCCGTACGAGGGCAGGGTTGGTCGGTATGAGAGAGTGCGGAATGCTTTCGTTTAATACTGAAGAACTGTGCGCGACCGCAGTCTCGCCTTGCAAGTTAAGGAGCTCTGCGTATGCCAGCATGCAGCCATAGCCATCTATGTCGATGTATCTGCGTCCTGAAGTGACAATTTTTTTGCCCATAATGTAGCCAGTATATCATTCACTATCAGGGCATGAAAAAACGACCCATGGTGGGTCGTTTTGTTGTGGTGCGCGGAGCGGGACTTGAACCGTCGTTCCGCCGGCCCGAAAAAACGTCTTTGAAAACAAGTTTTCAAGAGTTTGTTTCCTTGCGACATGTCACTGGCATATTCTGCCACGGTCTTACTCACGCTGTGCGTGAATCAGCCGTCGCCACACCTCACGTCTGGCGCATTGCAATGCGCGCAGGCGCTCCGGTCTTGCGACATGCCACTGGCATGTCTCACGCACGCCTTTTGGGGTTTGGGTTCAAGTCCAGCCCTGCTTCCAAAGCAAAAAGCCGACCTGACGTCGACTTTTTACGTTGGTGCGCGGAGCGGGACTTGAACCCGCACGCCTTGTGGGCAAGACATTTTAAGTGTCTCTTGTATACCAATTCCAACATCCGCGCGACTTTTTGTCAATAGCTGTAACACCTTAAGACTCTCTGATTATACCAGTTATTCTTGCTTCTTGTTAACAAGGGCCGTCTTTTTATTCCTACCACGGTGCGTTGGCTGTAGGCTATGACAGTTCGGACATAGAATCCTCAAGGTCGCCCCAGGCGATCATCTGAGTGATCTCCGTTTTAGTGGAGATTTATCTGTTCGAGTTTTGGTTTGAAGTTGAGGGTTTCAATAAATGCATGTGAGTCGAAATAGCCTTGAGTGTCGTCTGGGAACGTTTCTTGCATCGTTTTGACAAACACGATTCGTTCAATTTTTGCGTACGACATCGCGGCGATGCACATCGCGCACGGTTCACAGCTACAGTACGCCGTTGCACCGATGAGCTTTCTTGAGCCTGTTTTCGTGTTTGCTGCCTGTATGGCTTTGATCTCTGCGTGATTAACCGCTTGTTGGTCTGTCCTCTGCGAATTACTGGTAGCTGCTAGGACTTCGCCCTGATTATTGATGGTCACTGATCCACGGCCCACGAACTCTTCTGATTCGCTCGCAAGCTCAATCGCTTGTCTCAAGAATTGCGTGTCGTTGGCTGCCGTCATATTTGCTCCTTTGTCCCTATATACCAACTACTATATACTATCTACTATTGCCATGGTGCGTTGGCCGAGAAGTTAGGCACAGCTCTGCAAAAGCTGGTAGACGGGGGCAGTACCCGTACGCACCTCCAAATATCGCTTTTATGAAAGTACACATGCGTACTAGGAAATCACAATAATGAACATCGTACTGTGCGCTAGCGCCGCATTCTATAAGCACCTCAACCAAATCGCACAAACCCTACAGGACCAGGGGCTGAACGCAGTACGTCCCGAAAGTGCAGTAGCTATGGAAAAGAGCGGCAACTACGATGTCGCATCCAACAAAACATGGTACACCGACCCATCAAAATTCGTCGAAAAGCGTCGCCTGATAGATGGTCATTTTGCCAAAATAGTCGAAGGAGACGCCATCCTTGTTATTAACGACGAGAAACGGGGCGTACCTGGGTATATTGGCGCAAACTGCCTGATGGAAATGGCCATTGCCTACTATCACGACAAACACATCTACGTACTCAACACGATCGATCAATCAAACCCCGTATACGAAGAAGTCCTTGGCATGAACTGTACGATCCTCGACGGCGACCTCTCACAGCTATAGCCCGACAAAAATCAGACTTTACCCCTATATACCAAATACTATATACTCAAGACTACACTTTATGCGGGTGTAGCTCTCCGCCAGCTGGCGGATGTTTAGAGTGAGATATGCCAGCGGCATATCGCAAGGGAACCTTCACTTGAAAACTTGTTTTCAGAGCAGAAGTTCCGGGGTCGCGGAACGTGACCAGCCTTGCCATGCCAAGGAAGCGCAGCTAAACGTACATTGACAATCCAAATACGTGCACCGCAATAATATGCGGGTGTAGCTCAGTTGTTTAGAGCGCATCCTT
>CALLJT010000033.1 GCA_938050265.1 Candidatus Saccharimonadia bacterium | reverse complement strand
GTTCCTCACCACCCAACGTGTGCGCCTCGACTACAGGAGCCCTACCGACATAGACTTCATGGCGACCGTTTACGAACGCTTCGACATCCTGCACGCCCCGACGAGCATACTCGCTCCAAAAGTCAGTTGAGCCATCTGCATAGAGTGGTTCTTGCACACCTACATTACCGCGCTCCAGTGTGGTTATCATATATAGCCCGAGTTAAAGTTTTCTAAAAAATGCTATGCGCTACTGTGCTCTCTATGCCTATCTAGTGATCGGTCTTTAGGCTCCTATAGCGTCTCGCGCGTGTTGGCCTGTCGTAGACGTGCGTACCACCAATGCATACGTGCCGAACAGCAGCCCGGCATACACCATGTCTCCGAGCAGTGTGTTGCGGAAAAACGGCAGCGCATTATAGTAGCACTGCAACAACCCAGAGAAAGTTCGATTATACAGTCGTCCTTCAGCCCATACACCGAAGTTCGTCACAACATAGAACAAAACCGATGCACCGATACTGCCGCTCGCCACACCTCCGAATGTAATCGACTTGAATCGGTAGCTACTCAGCAGTGCAATTAAAGCGAAACTACCCCACGTGAACGCGACCAGAGAGTGCATGCCGATAAACATATCGCTGACTACCATAGCTGCAAGTGGCACAGTCATCGCCCAGCGACGCGGCAGCAGTGCTCCTGCGAACAACGCGACTGCCGCCATAGGTGCGACGTTCGCCGGATGCGGAGCCAAGCGGCTCAGGACCGCAAACGTTATGAGCACAAACACCATGCCGAATGCTGCTTTGTTTGATTTGAATGTTAGTTTGTCCACCTTATGTCTCCCCGTGTTTTTTGTTCTGTGTCGTCACGCTATTAATTAAGTTGTTCGAGCACCCATTCAATCTGCTCGCCGTCTGTTGTCTCATAGGTGCCTGCGCCTTCTGAAGCGTATTCACCGTCTACGAGAAACGCCCAATACTCTGTTTCTTCGTCAGCGATACGACCATCGATACTGCGGACAAATTCTCCGAAGCTACTTTCTTCTGTGCCTACTTCTGTACCCTCTCTGAGGATTTCGAGAGCTGTTTTACCTGTCATGCCTTCATACGTAGCTGTCGTGCCGTCTGCACCGATTGTGACACCGGCCATGTCTTGCTCGACAGACTCAACAATTTGCTCTGTGCTGCTTTGATCAGACGTATCTGGCTGTGCAGCGTTGTATACAGTGACTCCACCAAACAGCAGTGGTAGTCCGATAATAAGTGCTTTAATAAAGTTTGCGTTCCCCATGATAGACCTCCTATGATCGTATGTAAGCTGTGAGGCCTACTGGCAATAAAAAACTGATCCGCAGAAGAGATCAGTATACGCACTGCACAGTGGCTCCTGCTCGGGATATTACATGCTGTATCGGACTCTAACCGTTGCGGCACAGTGAGGGAATCACACCCTACTTCCAGCGTTTCTAAATTGTTTTTTGAACCTTTTACAACTAGTTCTCTAGTACCTTATCACATTTGCCCTACGCTAGATATAGTATTTTCTACGGCAGTTGAAGCTCGTCAGCCGAGTCTGCTGTAGATCCCAGGCCACTCTCAATCAGCGCACTGCCCGAACCGGGATCGGGCTCTCCAGCCTGACTGTCCTGCCCAGTGCCTTGGTCACTTTGGTCACTACTCACAGCAACGACTATCTCTGTCTGGGGGCCCGGCACGATAGCTGACGGCAGTGTTGATCCCACGTCATAGTCGAGCTGCTGGGCGATGCTCTGTGCGTCAGTCTGCTGGTCAGCATCCACGTCAAACACAAACGACTGCGTGATGCCGCTGACCTGCGTCCGTACAATAGTGATCTGGTCACCGAACTCTTCAAGCTGCGTAACTGTAGACTCTACCGCGTCCTGATCACCGACAACTTCCACGGCTATCGGGACGATCACGTCAGTTGTCTGCACGACTTTTTTCTCACTCTGACGATACAGCACGTTGAGCCGTGCTTTGCGGAAAAACAACAAGTAATCGTCTGCCTGGGCGCCATCAAACGCCGGATACTGAGCCCTAAACTCGTCTGGGTTGGTCACTATGGCGACGATGGGTGCTTCTTCCGGCAGATCGTAGACCTGATTGACTTCTTCGACGAGACGCACATTCTTTTCTTCAGTGCTCAACCCCAGTACGTCCTGCAGCTGCTGCGTTTCGTTCCAGAAATAGTAGCTCAGCCCACCAAGACCAAGTACAACAAGTACGTTAGCAGCGATAAGAGCGGATTTGAATGTGCTTTTTTGTTCTGTGTTTTTTCTCACGTGTTTCATGCACCTTTTACCTAGTACTACTATAATACCATTTTATCTCTGCATCTCTAACGTAGCTCATATGTGACGTTGACGTTCTGTGTGTATTCGTCTTCACCAGGTAGCACAGGCAGTGTCGACGACACGCTGTCTTCTGCGAACGAGAGTTCAGCGCCATCGTTCAAGTATGGATACGCCTCATCAAACCCACGTCCCTGATCTACCGTTACCACGTCACCTAACTGTGCATCAAACAGCGCAGCTTGCGCCTCTGCTTTGGACCGGGCGTCTTTGCTCGCTTCTGCGACCGCTTCTGATTCTAGTTGTTTCTGCTTGTCTTTGCTAAACGTAGGTTGCGGTGTGAGCTGGCCTTTCGCACTCGTGGTCAATAGATAGTCCTGGACCTCTTGGGCGAGCTCTCTGTCGTTCACTGTTGCGGTGATTTGCGCGCTCAACACGCCCTCCTCATCGTCTTCCCAGTACCAGCGGTCGTAGGAACTAGCGTCGAGCGATATCTTGTCCTCTGGCACACCGAGATTCTGTATAGCTTCTACTGCGTCATTGGCCTGCTTGGTCAAGCGCGTTTTAAGTGCTTCCTGGTCTGTACCGGTCTGTTCGAACCGTGGGTAAAACACGAATTCGTCAGGTACTGCGTCTATCGTTGCTTCTCCGGACACACGAATCGTACGGACTGTGTCACCTGAACCATTAGTGTCCCAGGGTTTCGACCACAACAGCAGTCCAAGTATCGCGATTAGTAGCACTATATGCAGCCATTTGTAGAAATCTTTACCCGTAATTGTAACTGCCATGCCGTCCCCCTGTTTACTACTTATGTATATATTACACCAAACTCACTAAAATCAGCGCAGCTAAGGCCAATCGGTAGTAGGCAAACGGCTGCAAACCAACAGAACCAACGATCCTGAGAAAGAACCGTATAGCCAGCACCCCACTGATCAACGATGCAGCTACTCCAGCGATAAGTGCAGCTCCTTGGCCGCTAAAATCAGGGGAATCTTTCAGTAAAATCCCGGCCGCAGACCCAGCGATAATAGGTATCGCGAGCAAAAACGAGAACCGTGCAGCCTGCTGTCTGCTCAGTCCACTCAACATACCAACCGTCATCGTGATACCCGAGCGTGACGTACCTGGAACCAGTGCCAGCGCCTGGGCAACACCGATAGTCATGCCCTGGACTGTCGTAACGGTGTCGTCATCCGGCGTCGTGTCCTCGCTACTCGCTCGACGATCTGCGTAGAGCATCAAGAGCGCTACTAACGCCAACATACCAGCCACCACCCCAGGCGAGCGCACAGTGTCGTCGATAAAATCACCTAGCAGCAACCCGGCCGTAGCCGCAGGCACAGTAGCAGCCACCAACAGTCGCGCTAGCCTGCCGTCTGCGTTTTTCGCAAAAGCCGATGTCGCCAGACTCAGAATATCCCTACGAAAATATATAAACAGCGCAAGCAGTGTGCCTACGTGCAACATCACGTCAAACGCTAATGTGTCGTCTACTGTGCCGAACGCTTCGTGCAGCAATAGTAAATGCCCCGAACTGGACACCGGAATAAACTCCGTCAGCCCTTGCACAACCCCAAGAATAATCGCTTCAACAATGCTCATGTTGGCATCATTATATCCCAGATCCGCATCATTGCCTCAACCAATTGACTACCACTACTAAAAACCGTATAATCTACCCCTGATGATGCTCTTGCAGCCCTTCATCGGGAAGAGCAGTCGGAGCTGGCAAATTTATTTCGAAGGCCCCGCACGATGAGAAACCCAGTAGGGGTGTCTCATGAGCGTCAGCGTACATAATCCGGAGTAGCTCTCCGCCAGCTGGCGGAGGTAGAGCAAGTCGTAGATTCGCCTACTGGCGAAAACCTGTATACTTTAACAACTATGTTCTTTGTTGACGCGATATATAATACAGAGGCAAAGAAGCTCTACATCGGCCAGACACATAACGTCGAACAAAGACTCAAAGAACATAACGAACACACTTTCAAAGGATATACCTCAAGATTTCAGGGTGAATGGGTGCTGATCTACAAAGAATCAGTAGCCACTCGTTCTGAAGCTCTTGTCCGCGAAAAGCAGCTAAAAAGCTACCGCGGCAGAGAATCATTACGAAATCATATTCCGGAGTAGCTCAGTGGTAGAGCAAGAAGCTGTTAACTTCGAGGTCGCTAGTTCGAATCTAGTCTCCGGAGCCAAGTTGGACACTAGCACTAAGAGACCGAGTTCCATGACCGGTCTCTTTTGCATTTTATTGACCTCTGTATGTATCTTCTGTAAAACTCGACTGCGTGGTTTCCCTGGGCAAACCGGACGCCGTTAATGGCTGACCGAGTTCCATGACCGACCTTTGATTGCCTATTACGTATCGAATATAAGCTATGGTGGATCT
>CALLJT010000032.1 GCA_938050265.1 Candidatus Saccharimonadia bacterium | reverse complement strand
CTCTCCGGATCGTTCGGTTTTTTTGAAGCATTACCTTTCGTCGGGTTTTCAGCGGTGTGCTGTGTTTCCGGAGTTCGCGGCGGTTGCTGCGGCGTTGTAGGTGCCGCAGGCCTCACCGTGTCAGTAGACGCAGGATTCATGATTTCTAGACAGGCGAGTTCAACCGCGGTGTAGTCTGGGTGTCCGGTGGTGAGTGGCAGAAGGTTTTTTAGAAGTGTGATTGCTGACGCATGCGGGATACGCGCCGTCCCGGCAAGAAGTGAGTCGCGCAGTGATTCGCTGATTGAGCGTGTTGCCCTGCTCACGTCTGCTCCCTGGTCTTTAAGTACCTGTACCGATGCGAACAGGTCGGGTATGTTGCTCTCAGCTACAGCGGTCAAGAGCTGAGAGACGGCGTCGTAATCAGGGAGGCCAAGCAGTAGTCTGACGTCTTCTGGCGTGTAGGCGTCTTTTTGTAGTCCTGAAAGCTGGTCAAGCATGCCGATACTGTCCCGGAAACTGCCTCGCCCATGTACTGCAATGAGCTGGAGTGCTTCATCGGCAATAGTTATAGATTCTTTGTCGGCAATCGTCCGCAAATGAGCTGTGATAACGTCTTCTGAAAGTGGCTTGAACGTGTATTTCTGAGTACGACTAACGATTGTGTCGGGGACTTTGTGCAGCTCTGTAGTGGCTAGGATAAACACCGCGTGCTCTGGTGGCTCTTCCAGCGTCTTGAGCAGCGCATTGAACGCTTCGCGTGTGAGCATGTGTACTTCGTCGATGATATAGACTTTGTAGCGAGCGCTGACCGGTGCGATATGCACTTTGTCTCGCAGCTCGCGGATTTCATCGATACGTCGGTTGCTGGCTGCGTCAATTTCTATAATGTCAAGGTGAACAGCATCGGTGTACGGCAGGCCGTTGATCTCATGTGCAAGTATGCGGGCAACAGATGTTTTCCCGGTACCTCTCGGGCCGGTGAACAAGTATGCGTGACTGATTTGTTGTGTAGCGACAGCTGTTTTGAGCGTGTCTGTTATATGCGACTGGCCGATAAGTTCGTCGAATGAAGTTGACCGGTGTGCGCGGTAGAGTGCTTTTCCCATAGACTACAAAGTATGAACGATGCACCGGGGTTTGTAGAGGGTATTAAACACAACGATGAGTGCGTGTCGCCTAGTGACGGAGTTTAGAGTTCCTGCACGCGAGATCCGAACCCAATTGACAGATAATACAGTGTGGACGGAACGGTTAGTACGAGTGCGACGACTGTCAGAGCCCATCCGAGGAGCTCGATGTCTGCACCGACAGTTCCGACGAGTAGTGTGTTATACATGAAAGCTCCAATAGCAGCCCACATGAACGCAGTACCGATTTTGGACGCGCGTGTTGGGTAGGCACGTTTGTTACGCAGTTTTCCTGCGACCCACGCAGCGACATTGCCAGACTTAGGCACTGCCATGGCGGCTGCGGCAAGCAGCGGGATAGCACCACTCACGCTCAGAGCAACAAGCGCCACTACAAGGAGCACCATGTCTATGCTTTCGTCGAGTGTTGCTCCGAGCAGGCTTTTAGTCTGGGTCGCGTGTGCAATATATCCGTCGAGAACGTCACATACGCGTCCTGCAAACACATACATGATGCCGAACATCTGACTCCCATCAATAAATACTTTGATTCCATAGAGCACCATGATCGCTCCGAGGACCGTTGTGATATTGCCTGGCGTGACGATACCATGTGTTTTGTGGGCTAGTTTTTGCCAGGTGTTTTGGTCTTCTGCTGGTACGCCGTGCCACTGCATCGTCGTATGTGCGTCGAGCCTGTGTAAACTGTCGTCTGCCATCAATTCTCCCAGTGTAGTGTCTATATGCTTTATTGTACGTTCGTCTGTCAGGTACTCCGTGTATGGGCTGCTATACGATGCCGCTCGCTAATCGAGTGGCTGATGAGCTATCTACAGCGCTGCTTCGAGTGCTGCCCATTCGACATCGATTTCGGTGTCCTCTGGTACGTTGATACTCACCTGGTCGCCTGGTTTTGCCTTGAAATACGTGACGCTGGCAAGTAGTACGCGGAATTCTTTGTCCCCGGCCTCTACGTAGTAGTGTCCGTCTTTTTGACTGAGCAGTCCCACAAGCTGGCGCCGTGGTATCGGTCCAATCTGTTTGTAGAGGAACGACCCGTCTTCAGCTATGGTTAGTTTCAGTATGTCGCCTTGTACAAGTTTTGACTTGCTGGCGTAGTTTGCAGGCACAGGATATGTTTTGCCGTCGCCTCCGACCATGTTTTGGCCGTCGAAAACTCCTTCGATAACTTTTCCGATGTTTTCTTCTTTAGTGGCCCGGGTGATGACTGGGTCTTCACCGAGTAGGCTTATCAATAATTCTTTTGCTGCAGCTAGCGACGTCTCGGCTTCTTCAATCAAAGCCTTGAGGCGCTTAGCCTGCTTATCTGGTAGATCTGGCATCTCGCACTGCCCTCTCTAGAGTGTTACTTTTGTCTCTCTTTTAAATATACTATTCTCCACCAACGTACCACACCCACCACCTCAAGTCAAAATAACACGCGCCTCCGCACGCGGGTGCTGCACGATTATTGTGGATAACTCACTATTTGGCTGATCGAGTGCGTGTAAAAAGACGGCCAGGTATGGCCGTCTTTTTACCTCTGCTGTTCCCTGGGTAGGTACTAGGCGAGTTCGACTGTTGCGCCAGCTTCTTCAAGCTTTTTCTTGGCTTCTTCAGCTTCGTCTTTTGGCATTTTTTCTTTGACTGCTTTTGGAGCACCGTCAACGATAGCCTTTGCTTCACCAAGTCCGAGACCAGTGATTTCTTTTACAGCCTTGATGACTGCTACTTTCTGGGCACCTGCGTCTTTGAGCATTACGTCAAATTCGCTTTTCTCGTCTGCTCCGCCAGCTGCGTCACCGCCAGCTGCTGGGCCAGCTACTGCTACTGCTGCAGCTGCAGGCTCGATACCGTGCTCTTCTTTTAGGTAGTCCTGCATTTCTTTTACCTCTAGTACGCTCAGTTTTACGAGCTCGTCTGCTAGTTTCTTTACATCTGCCATGTTACTTCTCCGATTACGTGCCGGTTTTGAGAGTGGTCATCCGCTTGTGTATTGCGACAATTTTGGCGAACGTATCATATATACGTCCTACTAAAATGTGCTCATATACAAGCGAATGACCCTTGGCTCAAAAACGCCACTTTGTTATTGTATTATTAAAATCTTCGTATTGAATTGTGGATTTCACGAGGGTGTGCTGCTTCCGTGCGGCTATCCCTTATCCCCATATTCCATATCCTATCTTCTCGCTTCTGTGGAAGCTATGCTTTGCTGGCTGCGACTGCGTCTAGGATGCCATGCAGGTTGCCCTGGAGGCCACTTACGACACCTTGCACAGGTGACTGTAGTGTGTTCATGACTGTCGCAATCATGACGTCGCGGCTCGGAAGCACAGCGAGTGCCTTGACTTCGTCTGCAGCGATGAAGTTGCCGTCAGCGTCAAACGCTCCAACGAACTCTAGCTGTGGCTCGTTCTTAGCCATGTTGTGCACAACCTGAGCAGGCGCAACTTCGTCATCTGCGTTGAACACGTACATGAGCATACCGCGTAAGTCGTCTGTGTTGACGTCTTTGTGGTTGTCACTTTGTTGTAGCGCCTTTTTCACGAGTCGGTTTTTGACGACTTTTATGCGTGTGCCGTTTTCTTCAGCGTTGGCGCGCATTTCCTGCATTGCCTTCACGGTTGTACCTTCGTACTTAGTGATGACGGTCATTTTTGACGTGTTTAGAAGCTCTACGAGCTCAGAAACGATTTCATTTTTCTTGTCTTTAGTTAATGCCATGTGTGGCTGAGGTATGAGGTATGAGATATGAGATATGAGGCTGTGCTCACGTGCTCAATGCTCTTTGCTCAAACCGTACCTTTCCTGATTAGTTTCCTCGAGCCATGTATCGACCTTATGTGTGACTCGTATTGTTACCGAGAATAAAAAAACGTCTCTGTTGCCAGAAGACGCATCCTTGTGCTCGTAAGAACAAATTGCTTTGCATCCTCGGTGGCGTAATTAAGTGTTTCCACTGCCACTGTCTTCGGTAACTAAGAAATAGTATACATTGAAAGGTCGATATTGCAAAACTATACCGGTTATGTTATAATAATGAAAGATAGAAACTGTACAATAGGAAATGTCGCATATGTATGATGAAAGACTCCTCTCAGGTAGATCCACTGACACGTGGAGATATGAAGTTGCCAACACATATGGCACTGGTGATACAGAACATGCTGGTCGATTTGTATTGAGTAAATACGTGAATGAAGATAGCATATATAATCTATTAGAAAGATGCGAAGGGAGTGAGCCGGTGATACCAGTCATGCTGGGAGAGCACGGACTCAGCCAGACTAGCGGCGTACAAGGCATGGCTCAATTGGCAGTAATGGCTAATGTGCCTGCAGTTGTCACTTTCGGGGGCACACCAGAATCACATACTGGAAACGATCGAACCGGCCGCCAGTCCCACAATCACGATACATCAAACTCGCACCTTGCTTTGGCAATGAACGAACTGTCATTCCCTGTGTATAGCCTCTACCCCCCCAATAGTCCGGTGGGTTCAAATAGGGATGGTGCGCCAACTGCTCTATGGAGGACGCTAACGTCGCTAAATAAACTAGACGGCCAATCGGGTTCGATAAGTGCCGAAGGTGAATATTTGACATTCCGTGTCGGTGCCCACGATGCCGCGACACACTGATACATTGAGTCTTCTTTTTTTGCTCCTTGAGGCGTTGTGTTCGCTGCCTAAAACACAGAGATCACATCGCTTGACAATAGCAGAGAGATGTGTTTATACTATGTGAGTAATAGTTAGCAAGCAATGAAGCGTGTTCTAGATTTGGTCGCTTCCCGAAATGTCGTGTATGCACGACGCACTTCGGTACGGAACACAGCAGAGCTAATAGCGAAACCGGGCAGACAGATCTCCTGCGCAGCGTACTTCGTATGTGCAAGTATCAGCCAAACCTGCTGAACAATTACGTCAGAACCAACACTTTAAGCGCGCACATACGCTGAGCACGCCGTATAGTGCTGTTCCCTGTTTTTCTAGGTACGGCGGTATATTGGCGTGATTTTATGACTTTGTGCGCTGGAGGACGTATAGATATGTCTTATACACCAGAGGCTCAAGGGCCACAGCCTGCGCACAATACACCGCCTCAGCCGCGCGGTGAGCTGTGCCAGATCGGAGATGTCGCAATTGACGTGCACACCATGGGTAGCGCCGTTGACCTACTCGGTAGAATGGTGCTCGACAACAGAACGAATACAGTCGTTACCCCAAATATGAACCACCTGC
>CALLJT010000031.1 GCA_938050265.1 Candidatus Saccharimonadia bacterium | reverse complement strand
AAGGTGCAGACGTAACAACGGCTATCTCTAAGGCAGCTGACGTTGCTAAAAAGAACATGATACAGGTCACTATCGACAACGGCACAGTAGCTCACGAACAGCAATCAAAAGTATCTGGTGCTATCGTGCTCCTAAAGCCCGCCGCACCTGGTACAGGTCTGATCGCCGGTGGTGTTGTCCGAGTCGTACTTGAAGTAGCTGGATACCACAACATTTTGTCTAAATCACTTGGCTCTAACAACAAAACCAACATCGCGTATGCAACCATTGAGGCATTACAGTCTATCCTACCGAAAGACAAATGGCACCTCGCACCCGTTAAGAAGCCGTCACAGTCTTCTTCTAAAAAAACACAGGCTGCACCGTCTAAAGCAAAAGCAGACGCGAAGTCGAAAGCAGAGGCTAAATAATGAAGTACAACGAACTTAATGTACGCTCAAACCGTAAAGCAAAGCGAGTCGGTCGTGGTATCAGTGCCGGACAAGGTAAAACTGCCGGTCGTGGTACAAAAGGCCAGAAGTCTCGTGCTGGAAGCAGCAAGAAACCAGGATTCGAAGGTGGACAGAACCCACTTATGGCACGCATACCGAAGCTACGTGGTTTCACACAGTTTCGTGAGCAACCTACGACAATCACAACAGGTCAACTGAGTAACTTTACAGGCGTTGTAGACAACTACACGCTCTACGAAGCACGCATACTGAAACGACCAGACCAACGTGCAAAAGTCGTCGTACGAGGCGATCTCACATCAAAAGTTGACGTAAAACTGCAAGGCGCAAGCGCTAACGCAGCTGAAGTCATACGCAAAGCTGGTGGATCGTTCGAAAAAGTAGCTCGACCGAAATCTACACGCGTCTCAAACGACGCATAATACAACACACTTAGACACCACGATACATAGGGTCTAGTGATATACTGTCAGTCATAGGAAAGGTAAGGGGTACAAAAGAGTGAACTGGAAAGTTATTTGGAGGTCGCTTAAACACGAAGACATGCGTAATCGTCTACTCGCCGTAGTAGGTATTTTAGTCGTGTTCCGTGTATTGGCTCAAATCCCTATACCGCTATCTGATCCGACGACCCTACGGTCACTACTTGATACACTTTTTACTGCAACTCAAAACACCGGTCTTGTTGGATTTCTTGACGTGCTCTCAGGTGGAGCCCTCGCTAACTTCTCAATTATGCTGATCGGTCTTGGTCCCTACATTAACGCCAGCATCATCATGCAGCTACTGACCCAAGCCATACCGAAGCTTGAAGCCCTCAATAAAGAAGGCGAGTATGGTCGCAAGAAGATCAACCAGTTTACACGCATGCTCACATTCCCATTGGCTATCATTCAAGGTGTAGGCGCAATTGTACTTGTGCGGCAACAAGCCCAGAGCGTATCTGGCCTCGACATTACCGCGAATGCCTCGATTGGCATATGGGTGCTCATGGTCACGGCGCTCGTTGGTGGTGCGATGCTGTCTATGTGGCTCGGTGAGCTTATAACAGAACAGAACGTGGGTAACGGTATTAGTCTTCTGATTACTGCGAGTATCGTTTCTCAGTTACCGACAACAGTATCTGCAATCCTATCAAGTGTATTCTCTGGCAGCGAATCGTTCACATTGCTTGGACGAACAATCAACTACAGCGGACGAGGGCTCTGGATAGGCCTGCTGCTAACTGCATTCGTACTATTCACCACCTGGGCAGTCGTCAAACTCAATGAAGCCCACCGTAAGGTAACCATCAACTATGCCAAACGCGTGCAGGGCAACAGGACGTACGGAGGCGTGACGACGTCACTCCCAGTCAAACTCATTACAGCTGGTGTGATCCCAATCATCTTCGCCGTAGCGTTCTTGACTGTTCCGAGTTTCTTGGGCCAGATCCTTACTGGCAACGCCAATGAGACATGGAGTACACTCGGCACCAACCTCACAACATGGTTCGCAAACCCGACATCTCAATCACTCAACAGCGGCGAGTGGACTGCCTACATATATCCTGCGACGTACTTCGTACTCATTGTCATGTTCACCTACTTCTATACAAGCATTACGTTCAACGCGAAAGAGATCGCAGAGAACCTACAGAAGCAGGGTGGGTTCATAGAAGGCATCCGTAGCGGTAACGACACTGAGAAGTACTTGCGTGCCGTAGTAACTCGTCTGACGTTTTTCGGTAGTATTAGCCTCGCGCTCATTGCACTTGGCCCAATCCTCCTTCAGCGCTACATCGATACTGGTAACCTCACCGTCGGGGGCACGAGTGTCCTGATCCTTGTTGCGGTTGCTATCGAAACGCTGCGGCAGATCGAATCTCGTGCACTCATGGTGACCTACGACGACTACTCAAGCCCTGACTACTTTGAGGGCTCCGGAGACACTGACTTTGACGACAAGCCCAAGAAACGTCGTCTACGCAAACGCAAAAAGACTGCGGAGCAGACCAGTTAACGAACAAAACTAATGGAGCCGAAAAAAGATTTGGCGAAACCTGTCGGTTTTGCTATAATTGACCACTGAATATTGTATGGCCAAGAACAAGGAAGTTATAGAACTCGAAGGTGTAATAACCGAAACCCTACCGGGAACTCAGTTCAAGGTAGAACTTGAAAATGGCCATCAAATTATCGCACACGTTGCGGGTAGGATGCGCAAACACTACATCAGGATTGTACCTGGTGACCGTGTCAAAGTAGAACTTACTCCGTATGACCTTACCAAAGGTCGAATAACATATCGTAATAAATAAGCAGTGTGTCACTCACACATATACGAAAGTATACGTAGTCGAGTGATCCGGAAGGATTCGCTATAGAATGAAAGTCCGTGCAAGCGTCAAAAAAATGTGTACCGATTGTAAAATTGTACACCGAAAAGGCAGGAAAACTGTCATTTGTGAGAAACCTAAACATAAGCAAAGGCAAGGATAGGTATGGCTCGTATATCAGGTGTTACTATTCCCAATGAAAAACAAATACTATACGCACTGCGTTACGTATACGGCATAGGCATGAAGTCTAGCGGCGATATCTTGAAAAAGGCTAATGTCGAAGTAACCGTCCGCGTGAAAGACCTGTCTGATCAGGAGATATCTCGTATCCAAGAAGTTATCAACGAAAAGTACATTGTTGAAGGTGATCTTCAGCGTGTCGTAACTTCTAACATCAAGCGCCTCAAAGAGATCAAAGCATACCGAGGCAGCCGACATAGCAGCAACCTCCCATCACGAGGCCAGCGAACCAAGACGAATGCCCGCACACGGCGCGGCAAAAAACTAACCGTAGGTGGCACGGCTAAGAAAGCATTGTCTAAGACGTAAGAAAGCAGACAACTCATACGTGGCACTATGTCTACGTATGGATACCTCTTACACACAGTAAACAGATCAATTGAGAAGATAAGAAAGAGAGAGCGTACTAGATCATGGCAGACAATGAAGCACCTACTGCAGACACAGAATCTACGAATTCTGTCGATGTTGAAGCGCAGCCGGTCAAAAAGGCTGCAAAGAAAAAGAAAAACAAACGTACTGTTGCCTACGGACAGATGCACATTAACGCAACGTTCAACAACACCATTATCACATTCAGTGACAAAGCAGGTAACGTACTCACACAAGCAAGTGCGGGTGGCTGCGGCTTTAGAGGCTCTAAAAAAGGCACCGCCTACGCTGCACAGATCGCAGCAGAAAAAGCAGCTCAGGCAGCAAAACAGAACCACTCTCTCCACAAAGTCGATGTCCGTATCAACGGCATCGGACAAGGACGTGAAACATCTGTACGTGCACTCAGCAACATGGATATTGCAGTGGAAAGCATCACTGATATCACGCCAATAGCACACGGCGGAACCCGACCACGGAAGGCAAGGAGAAACTAATATGGCCCGAGATACACAATCTATCGTAAAAATGTCCCGCCGTGAAGGCTACGCACTACACCCGAAGGCCCACAAGGCACTCGTAAAGCGCAGCACTCTACCCGGCCAGGCAGCAGGTGGACGATTCCGCAAGAAATCAAGTCAGTACTCTTTGCAGCTCAGAGAGAAGCAAAAAGTGAAACGCCTATACGGACTCCTCGAACGCCAGTTTTCGAACCTCATGAAAGAAGCCGGGCGATCAAAAGGTCAGTCTGGTCAGGTTCTCCTGCAGAAACTTGAGCAGAGAGCAGATAACGTCGTATACCGCGCTGGACTCGCACCGAGTCGCCGAGCGGCACGCCAGTTAGTGACCCACGGACACTTTATGCTTAATGGCCGTAGGTTTGATATACCATCAGTACAACTCACATCAGGAGATGTCCTGTCTCTACGCAAAAAAAGCCATAACTCTGACTACTTCAAACGAATAGACGAAACGTCTCCAGCAGCAGAAGGCTTGGTCAGCTGGGTGAAAGTAGACCGCAAAAAATTTGAAATCACTGTTACCGCTGCACCACCACGAGAAGAAGCAGAGCCAGACATTAACGAACAACTAATAGTCGAGTACTACTCGAGATAAGCTAGGGAGAACATATACCTATGTCAAAACACATCAATACACCAACTATCACGAGCGTTGTTGACGATGGTGCTTCTACAGCAACATTCGTAGTTGAACCTCTCCACGGCGGATACGGAATGACTCTCGGGAACAGTATCCGACGAGTACTCCTGTCGAGCATCGCTGGTGCGGGTATCACGTCATTTAGAATAGATGGCGCGACACACGAGTTCACCGCTGTCGAGGGCATCAAAGAAGACGTACTCGACATCATGCAGAACTTCAAGCAGATTCGTTTCCGCGTGTTCAGCGAAGAGCCACAGACTCTGACAATCCAGAAAAAAGGAACAGGAGTCGTTACTGCAAAAGACATCAAAACCAACGCCGACGTTGAAATAGTCAACCCTGAGCAAGTAATCGCGACTGTGGATGGATCAAAGTCTGAATTCAAAGCAGAAATAGTCGTTGAAACAGGACGTGGCTACCAAAACGTAGACAACACCGTTGTGAAACAGAGCAGTGACTTCATTAGTCTCGACACGATCTTCAGCCCTGTACACCGTGTTCGCTACAACGTAGAAAAAACACGTGTCGGACAGAACACAGACCTCGATAAACTCAGCATCACAGTAACCACTGACGGCTCGATCACGCCACGCGATGCGTTCGAAGAAGCAAACGCGATACTACTCAGCCAGTACGAAGCACTCGCAGGTAAGACGCGCGTCGAAGCAGTTTCTATGCTTGAACAAGTACAGGCGCAAGCACAGGTAGAAGCCCAGGAAGAAGAAAAAGATGCGCTTACAACGTCTATCGAAGACCTGAACTTCTCAGCTCGAACTACAAACGCGCTGATCAACAACGACATTCATAGTCTCAAAGACCTGTTTAGCCTCACAGACGCAGAACTCAAAGATCTCAAAGGTTTCGGCAGCAAAGCGCTTGACGAAGTACGAGACAAACTAGCGGAGCTCGAACTATGAACCAAAACAACATAACGTATAACATAGTGAGCAGTACATCAGCAGCTCCGACTGTAAACGGAGCCCGTAATGCATAGACACAGTTACAAAGGTCGTAAATTCGGACGAGAAAAAGATCAGCGCACAGCGCTCATCAAGTCACTTGCTGACAGCCTCGTACTGCATGGATCGATTCAAACAACACTCCCAAAGGCCAAAGAACTTCGCCCATACGTAGAAAAGCTCATAACAAAAGCTAAAAAAGGCGACCTGCACAACAGACGCAATGTGATATCTCAGCTCATGACTTTGCAGGCAGCTCATAAATTAGTTGACGAGATTGCACCAAAACTTACAAACCGCACAAGTGGCTACCTACGCATACAGCGTACTGACACTCGCCGTGGAGACAATGCACAGCTGGCAGTTATATCTTTTGTAGATGACGTCTACTCAGAACAGCCGGCGAAGACGACTAAGAAAGAACCTGTTGAAGAGGCTAAGAAGCCTGCTGCTAAGAAACCGTCTTCAACCAAGAAAGAGAAACAAGAGGCGAAAGCATGACGGCCAAAACTCAGAAAAAAACTGTAAGCAAGACCTACAGTGCGAAACCGTCTGACGTAACACGTGCATGGTACGTATTTGATGCGACAGACACGACACTTGGTCGGCTCGCAACAGAAATCGCTACAACACTCACCGGAAAAAAGAAACCAATATACACAGCGCACATTGACTGTGGTGACTTCGCTGTCGTAGTGAACGCTGACAAGTTGCGCGTAAGTGGTCAAAAGCTCACCGACAAAACGTACTACCGACACACTGGATTCCCAGGTGGTATTAAATCCCGAACACTACAGGAACAGCTCGATATCGACGCAACACAGGCAGTTGTGCATGCAGTACGCGGCATGCTACCCGTCAACAAACTACGCGATGGACGCCTTAAGCGACTAAAAGTATATGCAGGCGCAGAGCACGAACATGCAGCGCAGGGTCCAACACCCATCAGCCTCAAGAAAGGATCTAACTAACCATGGCGGAACACTACACATATGCCCTCGGTCGACGAAAAAGTTCAACCGCACGAGTACGTGTCACGAACGGAACCGGGAAAATAACTGTCAACAACAAGCCAGCAGAAGAATATTTTGCAGACAGCGGTATGCTCCTACACGATCTAGCAATGCCGTTTCGAGTTATCGAAGACAACAAGTATAACGTCAGTGTCGTCGTTACTGGTGGCGGACATGCAGGCCAAATAGACGCTATCAAACTTGGTATATCTAAAGCACTTGCAGAGAAAAACGAAGCTCTGAAAGGCACGCTCAAACGAGCTGGCCTGCTTGGACGAGATTCTCGAGAAAAAGAACGCAAGAAATTCGGCCTCAAAGGCGCACGAAAACAACGCCAGTTCACCAAGCGTTAGTTTTCTGACAATATTTCACCATTGCATGCACCAGTACACTACTCGTGCATTGTTTTTTCAATAATTGACAGGGGATGCGCGGGGGTCGTAAGATATAGATATGGAAATAGCTACAAAGTTTCTGAAAAAACTATGGCCAAGATCTCAGCCAGTTCTGGTGCGGGTACGTAACGCACGTCGCTAAGCAAATTTGAGAAACCTGACCCACACTCACTTTTTCTTGTGAGAGTGGTATACGCGTAGTGCAGCCAGTGGCGCACTTGGACATCTATTAGTGCAAAAAACACATCACATCACATCACATCACATCACATGAACACATCAGTTATCGCCATGAAAGGCTACGAAAACTCGTACCACGACGTCGTGAGACGTCGTTTGGTGTCCGATTCGGATTTTATCGGGTTTGCCGACTTTCATAGCACTGTGTCCGCAGTACACAGCGGGGCTGCCCATAAAGGCCTCATGGCTGTCTACAACAGTATCTACGGAAGCACCCAAGCTTATACAGACATCCGACGAAACTTCGACGGCCTGGTTGTCACAGCTGAACTATACCTCGACATATCACACCAGCTGCTTGGCGACAGTCGAGCAGCAGCAATCACGGAAATTCGCTCTGACCCCATCGCCATTCGCCAATGTGCTGAGACGATCCATAGGCTCTACCCATCAGCACGACTTGTCGAGTCTGACGACACTGCTCGCTCTGCCTACGAAGTCGCTGACCTAATGCAGCAAGACGTGACTGGTGTGGCAGCCCTAGCTGGCATAGCAGCACGAAACGCCAGACCTGAGCTCGACATCATTAAAAGCCGCATGCAAGACGAATCTCCCAACATCACACGGTTTCTGCTGTTTGAACCGATACTGGGAGATACGAGCGTAGAAGACTATATACCGACAGACGCCAGCAAAACGTCGACCCTGCTGACAATACCCAACACTCAGGCGTCCTTAGTTGGCGTACTTCAGGCGTTCAGCGAGCAGGGTATTAGTTTTTCCTATGTTGACGCCAGCAGTGACCGCATAGACTCTATGGGTGAGACACTGGTTGTACCGTTTGATTTTCTCGCCTCGTGGAACGACCCTGCCACACAGGCTGCGATAGAAAAGCTGCAGACGCTCAGCGTCAGCGTCAAGCTCATCGGCAGCTACAAAGCCGGTGCAACTATCTCTGGGTAGCCCACTAGCACACCGCTCATAGCGTCGAGTTCACTGACTGCACACGCAAAGAAAGGCGAGTGCCTCACAGGGTTACTATAGCCAAAGAGGGAGAATCCTATATACTATATGACATGAAAGAAGTAGTATTAACAGGTATACGATCAAACGACGAGCCAACGCTCGGTAACTATATCGGTGCGTTTCTACCTATGGCGGCACAGGCCAAACAACACTCCGAACAATACGCTGTTCATATGTTCGTACCAGATCTCCACAGCATAACGACTCCGATCGACTACAGTCAGCTTCACACGCGTACTATGCGTAACCTGTCTCTGTTCGTTGCGTGCGGATTACCACTCGACAACGACTCTATATACATCTACCGGCAGAGCTACATTCCTGCCCACAGCGAACTCACATGGATACTCGACAATTTCACCGGGTTTGGTGAACTCAGTAGGATGGTCGAATTCAAAGACAAATCTGCCAAGCTCGATAACGACCGGGTGAGCGTCGGCTTGTTTAACTACCCCGTGCTTATGGCAGCAGACATACTCCTGTACGGTGCGAAATGGGTGCCAGTCGGCGAAGACCAACGCCAGCACCTGGAGTTCACGCGTACAATCGCTCAGCGGCTCAACAACCAGTTTGGTCTTGATCTGACACTACCGGAGACTATTGAAAAACAGCAAGAATTTGTTGGTCGTGCTGCAGCACCGAGAATTAGAAGCCTTAAAAATCCAGCAAAAAAAATGAGCAAAAGTGTCGATGACCCAGCCGGAACAATACTGCTCAGTGACAATCCGAATGACGCCTACAAAAAAGTCATGTCAGCGGCGACCGACGATGTCGGTGCAGTACACTTCGACTGGGACGCACAGCCGGGTATCACCAATCTCCTGGTAATTCTCGCAAGTCTCACCAACACCCCGCAAGACGAAGTCAACGAACACTGGACTGGTACTACACAGTATGGTGAGTTCAAAAAACACGTGGCCCAGTCGGTCTACGATTGCCTCGAAGACCTGCAAACGCGCATCGCTAGCGTAGACACAGGCGCAATCGAACAGCACCTACAAAAATCAGAACAACACATGAACCAGCAGGCCAATAAAACCCTCCTTGCTGTCCAGAAAGCCGTAGGACTCCGCACATGAGCGAACGAGGACGCAGTACTCAGCCCGAAACGGGCAGAGGCATGTTCAGTAGCCTGCTAAAAGACTTTGGTAACGCGATCCTGTCTATCGTGTTCAAAAAATAACTACCCATGAAGCATACACTACAGATAACCGAAAAAGACGGCGTAGTCCGCATAGACAAGCACCTGTCGCGGGTGTTTCCCGAGTATTCACGGGCAGCAATAACCAAGCTGTTCACACTCAACCTCATCAAATACAAAACACGGCCGCTCAAGCCAGGTGAAAAAGTTCGCCCAGGCAGCGTTATCGAGTACGACCTCGGCCCCCTCAGTGAAAAGCCCGATGTCATAGAACTCCCGATCGTCTACGAAGACGATGACGTACTGGTAGTCAACAAGCCAACCGGCATCATTTCACACGCACGTGGCAGGTTCTGGCAAGAAGCGTCTGTAGCGTCGTTCATACGCGACAAACTGAGCCGCGACATAGCGCCTGACACGTCGGTGCCGTCCCAGAACTCTCACCGAGCAGGCATCGTACATAGACTTGATCGAGCCACGAGCGGCGTCATGATAACTGCCAAGCACACAGACTCCATGAAGTACCTCCAAAAGCAGTTTAGCGACCGCACAGTCAACAAAACGTACCTTGCCGTTATCCCAGGGCAGCCTGAGCACGAAAAAGCGACCATAAACGCACCGGTGCAGAGGAATCCCGACGACCCGAAACGGTTTCATGTCGACCCCGATGGTAAATCAGCCGTGACAGACTACCATGTCCGTACAGTGGGCGACGCACATTCACTTCTAGAGCTCCATCCACAAACAGGCCGTACCCACCAGCTCCGGCTACACCTCAAGCACATCGGACACACAATCGTCGGTGACGATCTCTACGACGGCGAGCCAGCCACGCGACTCATGCTCCATGCCCAGTCACTTGAGATAACGACGCCAGACGGCCAGAGACGGACGTTTTCGGCTGAAACGCCAACAGAATTTGCAGGTTACGTGACATGAAGCGCACAAAAGTAACTACAGATGACAGTAACTACGCAGCGGCGCAACGAGAACTCACAAGACCGCTTCTACTACACCCTCGGACTCAAGCGCTGTACGACGCAGTTTCTAACCGCCCAGCAGCGTCAGTACTCGTAAGCGGTGCGCCCGGCAGCGGAAGCCGTGCAGCTGCTCTACAGCTATGCCGTGATACACTCGACCACAAAAACGCCCTAACGATAGTTGAGCCAGAAAAATCTACGATAGGCATAGCCCAGATCCGGGAACTAAAACAACAATTCACTTCAAAGCTCGCCTCGACCAAAATCGGCAGAGCGGGCTTAATCTACGAAGCTCAGTCCATGACGACTGAGGCGCAAAACGCTCTCTTGAAGCTACTCGAAGAACCACCCGCCAAGTCACTTATCGTGCTTCATGCACGCTCTGAGTACCAGCTACTCGACACCATACGTTCACGGTGTGTTTCGATACCCATCCTGCCTATCAGTAAGCCCCAGGCCGTCGACTATGCACACAGCCATGCGATCGAGAAACAAAGCGCCGTGTCTGCGCACGCTATATCAGCAGGTAATGCTTCACTGTACATGAGCATTGTGCATGGCGAGGATACAGACATGTCTGCACTCATAGACACAGCTAAACAGTACATAGGCCAGTCTGTGTTTGACAGGCTGAGTAGTGCGAAGACCTACGCCACTCAAGAGGCCATACAA
>CALLJT010000030.1 GCA_938050265.1 Candidatus Saccharimonadia bacterium | reverse complement strand
TGGACTAAGACTATAAAGGTTGCTGTTTGATAGTATTTTGTTTATTTAGACCTATCAAACTTAAGCTTAGCCCCCACAAAACAAAAGATTCCTTTTTGACCATAATGTAGTGGCTCAAAATTGAAATATTTTGTTCTGCGGGGGCTATGACTAAATAAACTAAGCTTGTAGAATGTTCAACGACTCAACCAACGGACGAGGGTGCGATCCCCTCCAACTCCACCAATATTAGAGCCCAACTACTAGTTGGGCTTTTATATTGGTAGTTGAATTATTGATCGCACCCGATAGGGTGAGACATGCCAGTGGCATGTCGTAAGGGAATCTTCACCAGGCAGCTATGCTGCCTTGGCAGAAGTTCCGGGGTCGCGGAACGTGACCGATCCCCTCGCATCACCACGTAAACACCCCACGAAAGTGGGGTTTTTTCGTGGGGTTTATTTTTAGTGCAACAATGCAGTACTATGAATGTCTATGTCGAAAACCTCAACACAACCACATTTGCAGAACATCCAGAACACGTTGTCGTTCATACAAGCAAGCTGGGGCACGCTCACGCATTCGCAAACGTCGTCAACAGCCACACAGGTAGGGTTACCTCATCCGTTTATCGTACCGAGTAATGGCGAGGGTGATTTTGCTTTCCGCGAACAATATTACTGGGATACATACTTCACGATACTCGGCATCCACGACAAAGACATGGCCGTTGGCATGCTCGAAAACCTCATACATCTCTACCAGAAATTCGGCCTTATCCCGAACGCCAGCCGCTACTATCTCACGAGTCGGTCACAGCCACCCGTCCTGACAGCAATTATTTTTCATATATACGACCACTACGCGATGTCGGATGACTGGCTTCGGTCAATGATCGTGATCGCCCAAGATGAATATGCCTCAGTCTGGACGAACACCGCCTACCCTCACCCTCGGTCTGTACACCGCGGGCTCAACAGGTACTTCGATATTAACTGGCTGCACGACCTTGCAGAAGCAGAGAGCGGCTGGGACATGACACCTCGGTTTAAGCGGCAATGCCTCGACTACTTGCCAATAGACCTCAACTGCCTACTCTACGCATACGAACGGGATTTCGAGCGGTTCTATACCATTATCGGCGAGCCCGACCAAGCTACTGTCTGGCGCAACGCAGCGGCGCAGCGACAGAGCACGGTTACTGAACTGATGTGGCATGGTCGTAAATCGTTCTTTTTTGACTACAACTATGCAACGAAGCGCCGTAGCTCGGTATGGTCACTCGCTGCGTACACCAGCATGTGGAGCGGACTCGCGACAGAGCAGCAAGCAGCCAAGCTCGCACAGCATATAGAGCGGTTCGACAAAAAAGGCGGCCTTACCACAACGATCGGCAGCTTCATGTACGGAAGCTTGTTCGGCAGTGTCAAAACACAGTGGGCATACCCCAACACATGGGCACCGCTCCAATTATTTGTCATACAGGGCTTGGAGCGATACGGCTACCACGATATGGCTCGTGAACTTGCGGTAAAATGGCTCAACACCGTCGCCGACTGGCACCACAGCACCGGAGAAATCCTCGAAAAATACAACGCAGTTAATCCAAACAAACTACCCGTAGCCGGCCTCTACCCGACACAAAAAGGCTTCGGCTGGACGAACGGCGTGTTTGCGCATCTCGCAGAGAGATACGTACCAGAATCAACAGTCCGCTAACCTGCACTACTCAGGCATGTGAATGAAGCGACAGATATTACGCCTGAGTTGCAACGCGTGCTTCATGTAGACCGCCTATACACTCTGCGTTGAAGCCGTTGGCAATCAGTAGCTCGACAGCCATGCCTGCACGCCCACCACTACGGCAATAGACGCGTATAGCGGTATCAGGCGAGCAGTCCGGAACAACGCCCCTCTCGATATCTGCGAGTGGTATATGCACAGCTCCATCGACATGGCCCGCTGCGAACTCTTCTGCTGTTCGTACGTCGAGTATCATGAGCGGGCTTTTGTTAACATCCGCTCAAACAACTCTTGAAAATGCCGCTGTTCCTGATAACTCAGCGACCCAATAATTTGCGCCTGAGCGAGATCAAGTATTTCTTCGCATTGCTGCAGGAGAGACTCGCCCGTTTCTGTCAGCGACAGTTCTCGCGCACGCTTGTTGCCCATGACTGTTGCTACGACGATAAGCTCTTTTTTCTCAAGTATCTTGATCTGTCGACTGATGCTTGCTTCTGTCTGATCGAGCAGTTCAGCTATCATGTTTTGTTTCGCAAGGCTGTTTCTACCAATAGCCTCAAGAACCTTGTACTGAGCGAAGCCGATGTTGACTTGCTGTTTGAGGCTTTCGTCTGCTCGTTTCTCAAGAAGAAACGCTAATTTATGTATTTGCCAATATAATCGCGGTTGCATGAATAATTCTCCACCACTCTTCACATGCTAAGTATTATAGCACACTGCACATCGTTGCTGCCGACATACTGTGTGTTCCCACGCGCCACTTGTGATTTATAATAGCACTTAACGCATCAAGAGCATAGCTAAAGCCATCGCCGCCATGCCGAAATCTTCGACGAAACTCGTTGTGGACAGCGGTAGCTTAATGATGTTACCGAGGCACACACAGTGGAAATCGCCTTTTTTACGGAGCGTTTTCCAGACAACATATGCACCGTAAGCTGACCACACAAACGCAGCTCCGTCGACGAACTGATTAGCAAACCCTAAGATATATACAAGTCCGAACGCCACCTGGATAAACGGATACAAATACCCCACTGCCAGCGGGGCGTTTTCATAGCCTGCGTAGCTTTTCAGTCCGTAGGCGAACTCTTTTAAGTTGGCGAGCTTGAAGGCAGCAAACACCAGGAAGAATACACCCATGAAGCTTTCCATATACTGCAGCATCGACATGCCCTGCCAGTCTGCGTGCACCCAGGCGCCTCCTGCGACTACAGCAATGACTGCTATGAGCTTGGCGTACTCCCGCACATTACTCGGTCGATCAGGCTGATGGCTATGTGCTCCGTATTCCATAAGCACAGTATACCTCGAACCAATCCCTCATGGAAAGTTCTTGTGCCCGTGCGTGTCGCGGCAGGCCAGCCACATCCAGCAGCGACTCTGCTTCCGATTTCTGCAGGCCAAGGCTACTACTGAGTGCGTTTGTGAGCTTTTTGCGTTTCTCGGAAAACCCCGCTTTCACGAGTCGGAAAAACTCAGGCTCGTCCACTTCGAACAATTGCTCGCGGCGGCGGGTCAACACAACCACCTGAGAGTCGACTTTTGGTGGTGGTGTAAAATACTGTGCTGGTACTTCTATATCGAGCGTGCACTCAAAATGCAGCTGTGCCGCAACCGCTAATATGCTCATTTGCCCAGGCTGCGCACAGATTCTTTCGGCAACTTCTTTCTGTATGAGCAGCGCAGCGACAGATGGTGGATTTTCTGACTCAGACAGCGAACGCACAAGATGGCTCGTTAGATAATACGGTATATTCGCTACGACCTTGTAGTCCTGCGGCAACTGTGTGAAGTCAAACGTCCGTATGTCGCCTTCACGAATCGAAACGTTCTGTGCCTCAGCTGCAAACGTTCGCTGGAGATGAGGAATGAGATCCTGGTCAAATTCGAGCGCCATGACATGTTGCGCCCGTCTCGCAATGTGGCGGGTGAGCGTGCCCTTACCAGGACCCACCTCTAGCACGTAGTCTGCCTGCGATACACTGGCAGCATCAACGATAGCCGTCAGGATTCCATCGTCGTCCAGCCAGTGTTGCCCAAGAGATTTTTTCGTCATGCTACAGCAGCGACCTCACAAGTCCAATGATGGCTATCCACGCCCATATCACATTCAGTATAATTGGCTGCCAGTCACGGTTATCCCACGATGAACCGATCAAGAACACAGCACCTGCCAAGTTCGCGATCTGGTATCCGAACGAATCAGCCGCAAGAACACCGATACTGACCAACCCATATGCCCCGACGACGAGCGCAACCCCGAGCCAGCCTAAACTTTCGATAATCTTTTGTTTCATACTGGCAGTATATCAGTCATACCAGCGGACGGTCAGACATTCTGTGTCAAGATGAGACTTCCACCTATACGGGATGCTTTTGTCGCAAACGACATAGTCGCCTTTTTTACGCAGCTCGACCGTCTTGTCAGGAAATATGAGGTCAAAAGACCCCTCTATCAGCACACAAACATTGACCCCCGAATGGACATCGGTCCAGTCTGTTCGCTGCTCGCCAGCTGCATGACGGCCATATTTGATTTCGAGCCTGTCAGTATGGCGCGGATCGCCTTGCGGCATAAACGCACCAACAAACCACCCACGCTCATCGTCGTGCTGCCGCACATTCCCCGTCACGATACTCTTCATTACCCCTCAGTATACCGCACGCATTTGATCAAGACGAGGCTAGATTGTCGCAGCAAAACAAAGATTTATGCCGCAAACAAAAGGACTAGGTCAGATGTAGTCTGACTTTTCTTTAGTGGTGCATGGCTCAAATTACCACCAGTTTTGCACAAGCCAGGCATTATACGAATTCTCCCACCCCCCATATCGCCCCTCCGCATACGACGCACACCACCGAAGCTGCGTCACTGGGTTTGTTCGATAGTCGGCACCAGCACTCGCCATTTTGCTAGCTGGCAGTGACTGACAGAGGCCAAACGCACCAGACGACGCGTTGACTGCGCCAGGGCGCCAGCCTGATTCTTTAGACATAATGTAGTCAACGAACGGATAATCGGACTCAGCAATGCCCGCAGCCGACATCAGAGCCGCTTTGTCGCCTGACACGGTTACAGACGGGTTAAACGTCGGAACGGCTATTTTTGTACCCCGAGCGACGACCTGAACAACCGGCTTCTTGGTAACGACTGACTGAATTTCACGTCGAGAAACTTCTGCACCATCGTCATCTTCTTCGACTTCGTAGATCACAGTTTTTACACCATCTACGCCGGATGTCTGTACCTTAGTGGACCCTGCAATAATCGAACTATCGTCTACTGTCTCTGTCTGATACGCAATCGCCTCTACTTCTGAAATCGTTTTGATCCCAGGGCGGTTCACCGCTATAAGCATACCGTCCAACAGTGCCGTGCCCGCCCTTGGCTCAAGCGTGTCTCCGTCTTCCTGAGTGATACCCTGCTCCTGTACCAGATCATCTGTCGTACTGGCCGTTGTACGCACAGTCTTCACTGCGCCGTAAATACTCAACTGCACTTCAATTGACCGCTTGATAACCACCTGCTCTGATGCTGAATTCTCAAGTACGTTTGTGTCGATCCTCTCAAAACGTACCTCATCTTCAGGCTCAATATCCAGCCCCATATCTGCAATAACCAGTCGTGGCGACCGCTGTGCAGTCAACCGCGTCAATACCCTGTCGCCGTCCAGTACCTTCACTGGCCGAGCCCTGTAGATATTGACCTGCGTGTCGTCTTCTAGTATCGGCTCATCCTCTGCTGGTTCGACCACGTCCTCTTCCGCAAGCGTCACGTCTTCGAGCCTGTCGATAAGCTCCCCAACGGTC
>CALLJT010000029.1 GCA_938050265.1 Candidatus Saccharimonadia bacterium | reverse complement strand
CACTTGCAGGGGCGACTGCATTCGACATGGTAACGGCTACGACTAAAGAAAACGTGACAGTACGTGACCTCACCATAGACGGCAATGATTCGGCTGTGACCGGTGACCGGGCATCGATTGCATTTGCTAGCGTAGGGTCAGGCACAGGCGTGACCGCTACGACAGGGTTCTTGATCGACAACGTCGAAATACTGGACTCGGAGAGGGCTGCTATCGAAATCATGAGCTCCGCAAACGGTACGATACGTGATTCGCACATTATCGACCTGGGCGGGAGTGTTGATGCTATAGATATCTCAACGTCGGATCGTATTAACGTGGTCGGCAACCGGATCACAGGTGCGTCGTCACACGGTATAGATTTTACAGAGGTAAAGCACAGTACGATCTCTAGCAATATTTTTGACACGAACGGCGATGGCCTAACCGATACTGCCATTAATCTTACCGACGACTCCGACTTTAACGTGATAGAGAGCAACATCATTGCTGATCAGACCGGAATTGGAATTGGGATCGGTGGCGGCAGCCCGGGCAGCAATAACAACATTGTTACGAGTAACAGCATAGCTCGTACGAGCGGGGAAGGTATTTTACTCGGGTCTAGTGCATACGAAAATGCTGTTGTAGACAATAACCTGAACGACAATGAAACTCTAGGTGGTGCAACCGGGGCAAGCATTTTAATGACCGGTACAAACGGCAATAACCGTATAGTCGGAAACACTATTCAAGACGACGCAGCACGACAGAGTTACGCGATCTATATTGATAATGCGGGCACTGCTGATACATACATCGCAGGTAACGACCTGATTACGACAGACGGTATTTTGGATAACGGTACCGACACAGTATACGCGGGTCAGTTTGACGGTGCGATTAGCGCTAACGCCAACTTCCTCGTGCAAGCCGCAGGTACTGGTGATGTACTGCTTGCCTCTGACGGGACAGGCAATGTGACCGTTGGCGTGTCTGATACGACTGGTCAGCTTCTTGTGGTAGACACCAAGACAGACGCTGGTGACCCAACTGGCATTAACGGTGCAATCTACTACAACCAAAGTCTCAATAAATTCCGCTGCTTCGAAGGTGGGGCGTGGGTAGATTGTATCGGTTCTGGTGGAGGGAGCGTTGGCACTCTGCAGCAGTCCTACGTGCAAGGAAACACGATCGTTGCTACCAATGCGAACGGGGACATTGATCTATCCGTCTCTGAGGCTACGAACTTCAGCGTAGACGTCACTGGCACGGGATCATTCCTCGTCCAGGACGGCGGCACAACTGTGCTTGAAGTTGCCGACGGTACATCTCGCCTAGATGTGACAGGGACCATCAACGCAGCGGACGGAACAACTGGCTGGGCATATGTTGTTGGTGGAACAACCAACCAGGGCTTCAGTGCTTGGGGTCGCCAAAGTGCAACGACGAACGTACTCGCATCAAGTGTGTCAGGCGACGGAGCGTGGCGCTATCAGGTTGATGCAGCTGGAACAACATACTGGGGCGACGGCACAGCTGCTCTGGATACAAACCTCTACCGTAGCGCGGCAAATCTGCTAAGAACAGATGACACGTTCCAGGCACAAGAGTTGATCGTAACGGGCAATGTCAACGGTGCAACTATCACAGGCTTCGGGCTTGCTGACTGTGACGGCGCATCAAACGCGCTGCAGTGGGATGTCACAACCAGTACGTTTGGCTGCGGTACAATCAGCGGTGGCGGTGGCATCTCCGGCTCAGGCACAGCCAACACACTCGCCATGTTCACTTCTGGTAGTGCAGTTGGAGACAGTATTATTACACAAACAGGCACCACAGACATTAACATTACTGGCGACCTAAACGTAATAGATGGTGCCTTTACTGCATCGCTCGACACAAACTGCGGCCTACAAGTAGAAACAGACGGATGTGAGTCATGGACCAATCTTGGATCCGAAGATGCCGCAAGCATACTAAGCCTATTCAATAATACCGACCAAGAAATCGCCGTATTCGAATCGAACAGCTCGATCGTCTTCAACGAACAAGGCCTTGCAACGGGCGACTTCCGTGTTGAAGGCGATACGAATGCGAACTTGTTGTTCGTGGATGCAAGCGCAGATAGTATCGCTATTGGAACCACTAACACTACGAACGGTAGGCTGTCTGTAGCTGGCACTGCACCAGACGTACAGGACGGTGCAGCGATATACGTACGAAGTAACTTCGACCTGACAAGTACTACTGTGGATCAGAGTGGTATTACCGTCGTTCCGAGTGTGGAACCGGCTTCAGCGAGCACTCAAACGTATAGCGGTGTGCTCGGTATGCTTGATCTGAGTAGTGCGAACTTAGCGGGCGCCACTGCTAATGGTGTCCAGGCGTACCCATATACATATGGAGCGACAGATCTCGCAGAGCTACGGAGCATTAATGCAGGCTATTCCACAGATGGTACAGGTACCGTGACGGATGGATTCGGTGTGCGGATCGGAACCCCAGGCGGCGCAGGCGCGATTACTAACAACTATGGACTGTATGTGGCAGAACAGAACCGTGGCACCAATAGCTACAACATCTATTCCGCAGGGACTGACTCGTTGAATG
>CALLJT010000028.1 GCA_938050265.1 Candidatus Saccharimonadia bacterium | reverse complement strand
CTACCTGTTGGGATAGTTTCTACGTCAATTTTGTGTTCGCCGTCCAGGTGCATAATAGAACCTTTACCGAACTGCTTTTCGATCTGCTCCATCGCCAGACCAAGCGCCTGCATCTTGCCTTTGTCGTCACTCGCCTTTGTTGCTAATTCTTTCTTTGCTTTGTCTTTTTTCGCCATAATGTAGTTACCTCCTGATATAACACTAGTATAGCCCACTCATACCGACTTTAATACATAACGACGCAAGCTTCACGTTAAATATACATTAATTACTGGCTGGCTATCACTTTTTTACATCCAAACGTTCATAGGGTGGCAAGCAAGCACAAGCGTGATATACTTTATGACATGGAAAGTGGGCGTCTACAGAGGGCTTGAGAATGAAAATCAACAACGCAACAATCATCAAAATACTTGAAGCGTCTGGTGACGTTCCTCAGGCACGACTCGAAGAATACGCCGAAAAAGCACTCGACAGCACGTTTGACCTCTACGAACTCGTGGTAAAACAGAACGTCAAAAGCGACTCGGAGCTTACCAAAGCCTACGCCGAAGAAATCGGCATCCCCTACACAGATATCAACATCAAAGAGCTCAGCAAAGAGGTTCTTCAGCAGATCCCGGAGCACATAGCCAAGCTCTACAACATGATCGTGTTCGAAGGGTCAATAGACGAGCCCGACAAACCTCGCTGCATCGCTATGGAAAACCCGGACGATCTGCAGGCGCTCGACGTCCTGCATAAACTGTTCGGGCAAAACATCACTGTCTACATCGCGACACGCGTTAACATACTATCCGCACTCGACCAATACCGTGGCAACATCGGAAGTGAAATATCAAAAATAGTTACCGAACAAGACGAAGCCGCACAAGACGACGAAGACATAGCTGACGAAGACATCGCCGAAGACTCACCCATAGCCCAGACGGTCAACCTCATCGTCGAATATGCCATCAAATCGGGTGCGAGCGACATACACATTGAGCCACGGCCCAAAGAGGTACTCGTCCGCTACCGTGTCGACGGCGTCCTGCGCGAAGCAAACCGCCTCCCGAAACGAACACTTGCCGCGCTCGTGTCACGTATCAAAATCCTCTCGAACCTCAAAATCGATGAGAAACGTGCACCACAAGATGGGCGGTTCAAAATCGACATGAACGGTCGGAAGTTCGCTTTTCGTGTGTCTACACTGCCCATCACTGAGGGTGAAAAAGTCGTCATGCGTATCCTAGACGAGTCGAGTGAGCCACTCAGCCTTGAGACACTCGGCTTCTGGGGTAAAGCACTCGAAGACATTAACGATGCGAGCAGGCAGCCACACGGTATAATCCTCGTAACCGGACCTACCGGATCAGGAAAATCAACAACTCTGCACAGCGTGCTCCACATCCTCAATAAACCAGACATTAACATCAGCACTATCGAAGACCCGGTAGAGTACAAACTCGAAGGCGTCAACCAAACACAAGTCAACGTACTTGCCGGTATGACATTTGTAGCTGGCCTGCGTGCGCTTTTGCGCCAGGACCCAAACATAATCATGGTCGGCGAAATCAGAGACAAAGAAACCGCAGGACTCGGCGTACAAGCCGCACTCACAGGACACTTGGTGTTTTCAACACTCCACACAAACAACGCGGCGACCTGTTTACCTCGTCTCCTCGACATGCAGATCGAACCATTCCTTATCGCAAGTGTCGTACGTGTGGTAATTGGCCAACGACTTGTCCGTAGACTACATAAAGAAGATTGTGAAGAATACGAGCCCAATGCCGCACAGAAACAACAACTGGCTAAGGTGTTTGGACTGAGAACCAAAGCTGATTGGGACGCCATTATGCAGCTCGCAGACGCAGCTCGCGAACACTTCAAACTGCCGAAGTCAAACAAACTGACATTCTGGCGGCCAAAACAAGACCTCGAAGAAGAAAAGACCGGCTATAGAGGCCGGATGGGCATCTATGAAGTCCTGAAAAACACTGAAGAGATCCAGAAAATGATCATTAGCAACGACACGAGCGACAATATCCAGAAAAAAGCTATCACCGAAGGCATGATAACTATGCAGTTAGACGGACTCCTGAAAGCCATGCTCGGCATGACGTCGATTGAAGAAATTCTGAGAGTCACGAGGGAATAGCTGCAATGAGTAATGAGCGTGGAGCAATGAGCAATGAAGGAGCGCACTGTACAGGTGTAGCTACTACTCCTTATTCATTGCTCCCTATTCATTGCTCAACCCCTTCAAGGGGTTTACATGCCTAAATTCAGCTACACCGCCACTGGCGACGACAAAAAACAGCACAGCGGTGTCCTCGATGCAGCTGACGAAAACGCCGCCCGGAGCGCACTCTTACGCCTCAAACTCCGCCCGATCGTTATCAAAAAACTCAACACCAAAAAACGCGGCAACATAGATATACCGTTTCTGACAAGAAAAAGCGTCAAAAGCAAAGACCTCGTTGTATTCACCCGGCAGCTCACCACCATGATTAATGCCGGTGTGCCGCTAGTACGCAGCCTGGCTACTATGCAAAAACAAACCGAAAGCGACGTGTTCAGAACACACCTCGCTACGATAAGCAAAGACGTCGAAAGTGGTATGGCGTTCGCTGATGCGCTCGAAAAACACAGCAACGTGTTCAGCCCGATATACGTCAACATGGTCCGCGCAGGTGAAGCAGGCGGTATACTAGACGACATCCTACGCAAACTGGCCATCCAGCAGGAAAAAGATGCTGCTATCCGCACTAAATTCAAAAGCGCCATGACCTACCCTCTGGTGCTTATCGGAATTACGATCACTGTGTTTATTATGCTCATGACAGTCGTTGTCCCGAAAGTCGGCACGATCATCGCCGACCTCACCGGAGGCGAACTGCCAACTATGACAAAAGTCATGCTTGGTATCAGTGACTTCTTGCTCGGCTACTGGTTTATCCATCTCGCTGTAGTCGTTGGCGGAACGTTCTACCTACGAAAATTCCTCAAGACTGCTAAAGGCCGTGAAACCCGCGACCGTCTGCTTCTCAAAATACCAGCAATTAATGTCATCGTAACAAAAATGGTCGTTGCACGGTTTTCTCGAATTTTCGCGAGTCTGATGGGAGCAGGTGTCAGCGTCATAGAATCTATTGAGGTCACCGCAAAGGCTATCGGAAACACCGTCGTCGAAAAAGAACTTCTGGCCGCTTCCAAAGACGTAGCCAACGGCGAACAGCTCAGTGGACCGCTCAGCCGCAGTGAAGTATTCCCCCCGATCGTCAGTCAAATGATGGCAATTGGTGAAGAAACCGGCCAGAGCGACGTCGTGCTGCTGAAAGTCGCTGATTTCTATGAAGAAGAGGTCGATGCTGCCGTAGACGGCATGAGCTCGATACTCGAGCCGATACTCATCGTCGTGATGGGCGGCATGGTGGGACTCATCGCTGCAAGCGTCATTGGTCCGATCAGCTCACTGGCAAACAATATTTAATCAACTTCTCACTAATGCCTACTTGACAGCAGAAATAGACTCATAGATACTAATAGCCATAAGCATGTAACTGTTTGCTTACTATACAACAATCAAAAACTAAGCAGGAGGTGGGAACACTACTTATGCTAATATCAACCAAGAAACTCCAAAAAGGTTTCACAATTATCGAACTTCTGATCGTTATTGCCATCATCGGCATCCTTGCGACACTTGTTTTGACAAACTTCCAAGGTGCACAGGCTAAAGGTCGTGACACAGTACGCAAAAACGATATCAACAGCATTTTCGCTAAACTTGAAGAATTCTATAACGAAAACGGCGGGTACCCTGACGGAGCACTTGACGGTACGCTAGTAGACGGCGATCCAGTGCTTGCTGGCATTGACGACGAGGCGCTGATTGACGCAGATGAAGACTCGATCGTATACACAGGTGGATTTGTTGTTACGGGAGGCACGGAGCCGACCATAGCACCGGACAACGATGACGAATATGTTTACGCAGCATATGACTGTGATAGTGCAGCCGCGCAAGACCCAGTAGGAGCAACGTGCGGTAAGTACAAACTAGGTACGTTCCTCGAGAGAGAAGATCCTGCACTCTTTGAAAAAGACAGCCTGAACTAGGCCACAGACGTCACCAGGAAAGACCCCGGAGCTTCGCGGCTCCGGGGCTTTTTTTACCCGCCAAAAATGCATGATTCAGTCTGAGTGACAGCGCACTCTACACCCGAGTCTATCGGCCTACCACTTCAACGCAAAATACGCTATACTCAAGCTATAAAGCTAAAGGTTATCATAGACTTCAGGATGGGCGTTTTCTATAAAGACAAAAAAATGTTTGGGTTTGACATCGGGCGAAGCTCGATAAAAATCATGCAGATCGATAGCCACGGTGGTAAATCGACAGTGACTGGTTATGGAGCAACCACCTTCGAACCAAACGCCATCCAAAAAGGCGTGATCGTTAACCACGAACCAGTCATCAAGGCCGCACATAAACTCATCAGCCAGAACCTAGTCGGCTCGCTCACGACAACCCATGCTGCGGTGTCGATGCCAAACGCCCACAGTTTTAGCCGCATCATAACGCTTCCTAAGATGAACGAAAAAGACCTCGCCAGTGCAGTCAGCCTTGAAGTAGACCAGTCTATACCGCTGCCAGCTAGTGAGCTGTATTACGACTATGAAGTCGTTGGCACGCTTGAAGACGGGTCACAAGAAGTCCAGATCGTCGCCTGTCCAAAAGCGATATCAGACAGCTACAGCGGACTGTTCGACGCGCTTGGACTTCAGATTGGGTTGATCGAATCCAACATATCAGCCGTTACCCGCATCGTCATGCACGCCGAATCCCACGACGTTGGCACGCTCATAATAGACATCGGGTCGACAGCATGCGACATCTCCGCCTATGACGGCTCTGCAATACGCGCTACCGGAACCGTGAACTGTTCGAGCGAAGTATTCACACAAAACATAGCCAAAGAACTCGGTGTCAGCATGGCACAGGCAAACAGCATTAAAACCCGCTACGGCCTAGAGCTCAGCAAAAAACAGGACAAAATAGTTGCAGCCGTTGAGCCGGAGCTCAAAAAACTCGTCAATGAAATCAAAAAAGTCATCCGCTACCTCGGCGACGAAGGTAAAGGCGGCAAGAAGGTCGGACAAATCATCATACTCGGTGGTGGCGCAAACCTACCAGGACTGAGTGGGTACATAACTGACAAAACACGTATCCCAACACGACTATGCGCACCCTGGAGGAACATATCATTCGGAGGCTTGCAGCCACCGCACGAACTTGAAACGACTCTGTACACGACTGCGAGTGGCCTCAGCATGGTCGACCCGAAGGAGCTGCGCAAGTCATGATCAACCTGATTCCGTCGTCACTCAAACAGCAGCGAAAATATGGTCGCAGAAACGGCATCCTGCTTGGCTACAGTGTCGTGCTGCTGCTGGCGGCAATTGGCGTTGCGGGTGTATTGACGCTATCTCATCAGCTCATGACAAACACACAGGCAAACCTACAAAACGAAATAGACGACATCACAACGCAGCAAATTGAACCCCTACGCGGTGAAGTAGTCGAAATAGAAAACGTCGCTACACGGTTCGAAACCGCGCAACAACTCCAAGAGCAATCAGTTAAGTTCTCTGAACTACTGCCAAACATAGCTGCTGCGCTACCGCAAGGAGTCGTACTAAACGCACTGTCACTCAATGGTGGTATTTCTGACCCGCTCGCACTTGATGTCTCCCTAACGAGTGCGGATCTCGCGCCGATACTTCTCAGAAACATCGTCGAATCAGACTTGTTCGAAGCAGCAGACATCGCATCCCTCACGCCAACTGGAGGCGGAGACGAAAACACTACGGGCGAGGATGGAGAGCAAGTCGAGCGCGTCCAATACAGGTTCAATGCCCAAGTAACAGCAAGTTTCGCAGGCACTGCCGAAGCAGAACGCAAAGCGAAAGCTGCCGCCGCCGCTGCAGCACAGACTGCTGCAGAACAAGCAACGGAAGGAACAGAATGAGGATACACGTATGAGCATTAGCCCAAAACACTCGTACTACGCTATGATTGCCGCCGCACTCATTGGCGTGCTGGGCGTGGGCTCGTCCTTGTATTTCGGCAACCAGAAACTCACCGAAAAAGCGGCAGAGGTCTCTGAACTCCGCACCGACCGTGACCTTGCGCGTATCACTGCTGAGGCACTCAGAGAAGCCCAGACAGGTAAACAAACCGCACTCGATTCCCAAGAACTACTCGACACACTACTCCCCCAGAAAAAAAACCAAGAAACCCTAATAGCCGACGTACTATACACAGCGACTGCTGAAGCGGGTATTCCGATCAATTCCGTGTCTTCGCTGGCGTTCACGTTATCATCTGAAAATCCTACCGACCAGTCAGGCACAGAGAAATTCAAGGCTGTGCCAGGAGTATCCTCGTACCCGTTCAATATAGTTGTCAACGACATCAGCTACGAAACACTGCTCACACTTCTGGAAGAAATAGAATCCAACGGTCGCCTTGTCCAGATAGACGTGCTACAGATCAGTCCAGATGCTCAGCGGCCCGGATTCATAGGCAGCGTAACTCTTAACCTGAAAGCATTTTTGAAACCATGACCATACAATCACTCACATCTAAAGGCAAAAAGCTCGTCGCTTCTCTCAGCGACCTCATCATCCATCATCAGCCAGTTATCATAGCGCTCATACTGCTTGCATCGTTTGGGTCTGCTCTACTCATGTCACAGCAGTTTATCGACATCCCCCGCAACGAAGATCGGTATTCCGACGAGGCACTGCGGGTTCGGTTCAAACAGATTGATCAGGAGATTCTTGCGGAGTTCCAGGAAGCGCAGCAAGACCGCACCATCGAAGTCAACTCCAACTTTGAGCCGAACCGCGACAATCCGTTTAGTGAATAGAGGTGACCTACGACTCAGTAATGCTATTTCTCTTCAGGGTGCTTTGAGTGCTCGAGTATGCTACCGCCAACTGATTTGACCTGGTGTACGTCGTCGGCATTTGCGACATATGGTTTAGATGTGCTCCGAGCGGTGCGCTTATTCCTCGCTACCTGCGACACGGACTCTCCCGCAGCAGGCTGCGCTGGGACATGTCCTGACTCAGTGTGTGCAGCAGTATCTAGCGCGGCAGGAGAAGCTGTCACCTTGCCGCCTCCATGCTTCATTCTCATTGCCCCGGACGCCACATCAGCTGGCGTAGAATCGTCCATTTGACCAAGCATTTTTTCACGAGCATCCAATATGAGCTTGGCAACGAAGCCCGAATTAGGACAGTAGGTGAATTCAAAGTTAGACTGCTCACCAGCAGTTTCAATGCGCAAAATCCCGTAGTTGAGCGCTGTCGACACAAGCCCATGCTGCACGCTCGTGACGTCTTCTACGTTCACGATGTTCAGCTGAGATACTTTCCTGTTGAACAAGCCAGACTGTAGTATCTGCGTTATGTTTCGGTCAGTGACGATCACACGACTCTGGCGATATATATACGTTGCCACTCCAAGGATGCCAAGGGCCAGAAACAGCACAAAACCAAGCAGAACCGTGCCTATAAGGACTGCTGACTCCGTGCTTTCGGTAAACGTCGGCAGCGCCATGAACACAAGTATCGCAATAGCCGTGAACC
>CALLJT010000027.1 GCA_938050265.1 Candidatus Saccharimonadia bacterium | reverse complement strand
GCTGGCAGGGCAGGCACTACGAGGAATGCTTCCTCGGAGGTTCCGTATATTTCTATCAGTCTATTCTTGACTACATGGGACGAGACAATGACGAAGTCGGCGGTATTTATGCTTTTTTGAACCTGCGCCGTGAGGTAACGCCGTAACGGAGGGGAGACCGATGAAGGTACATCTAGGTAGGACGTGTCGTGTATTACGACGGCAGTTCTCTCGGCTGGCATGGGCCAGCACACGAAGTCAGGGAAAACTGCAACTGAGACCGGTTGCAAAGTGAGTCGATCTAAGGGGGGCAGGATGTTGTAGCGATGCAACCTGTTGGCGAGCTTTTGGGGGATGAACGAGGCTATTTGTTTGATATTTGGGTCTTGTGTGTAGTTGTCACCGAATCCAAACCTCGTCATAGGTAGTCCTGCAAGTTCTAACCACTGAAATATTTGCTCAGAGTATTTTTGTACTCCAGTGCGTTTCTCATTTCCAGAGTAGTTATCAAAAAAGATGTTCATGACAATGCCTGTATGTAGCGGTTGACGGCATCCTCGAGGCGAAATTTCGCGTAGTAGTTTCTGTGAGCCTCATTACCGAGTGATTTTCTGAGGTGTGCGGACGTAGCCAGTTTGTGCATAGTTTCTGCTAGTTTTTTAGTGTCCTGTGTCGGTACGAATAGAGCACTTTTCTTGTCTGTGAGCATCTCGGGCGTGCCTCCGACTCCAGTCGTAATTATTGCTTTTTTGCGAGCGCATGCCTTGATTAGCGCGAGACTCATGCCCTCCATATAGGATGGCATAACAAATATAGAGCCTTGCCAGATTGCCTGATCGTCGTACGGATGGGTGACGAAAATGTGTGGGTTATTAAGGGCGCGGATGTACGAGCGTATATCAGACGCGTTTTGTGTCGTTTCGTCAAAGTTAACAAGTAATGTACTGTTTGGAAGCTTCTTCGATACAATCTGGAACGCGTCTAATGTTTCGTATATGCCTTTCTGTCGGTTGAGCCGTGTCGCAAAACAAAACGTATATGAGTCTGTACTTTTCTTCGGCGTTTCAGGTTCAGTAACGCCGTTATAGATAACACTTGGCTGTAGACGCTGGTGAGTATTGGCTGATATCTGTTGCTTGTCCTTGTGGCTGACTGTAATTATTGCATCAGCGAAGCGCTGAGCCCATAGGACGACTTTGCCTGGCACCCCTTTTAGTAACGAGTGAGTATTCTGTGTGATGATTTTAAGCTCTGCATGGTCGGTCCAGATAACGCGCCTAACCCCAAGTAGTCTTGCAGCGATAGATGCACTAATGTAGTCGTCACGACTGTGGACATGGAGGGCGTCAGGTCGTAGTCTCCGTATCGACACGAGGTAGGAGATAGTGGCAGCCCCTAGACCCACAAAGAAAACAGGCAACAAAACGTGCCTCCAGCCAGAGTAGTCCAATAAAGGGTTTCGGAATACCTTTTGAGTTGATACACCCCGTTGGGTTGATCTTTCTAATAATGCTCTTGTGCCAGAGGCAATGAACACTGTATGGCCCTTTTTCTTGTAGGCTTCTGCAAGGTTTATGCACATTGATTCAGCGCCACCAAAGTCTGAATGACCCCAGGCGTTCCTGCAGATTAGTATACGCACAGTGTTATTGTCCTCGAATCATATATAATTGATATATCATGTCACAGTCTATTATCTCAGTGATAGTCCCTTTTCACAATGTGGAGGCTTATTTTGAGCAATGCTTGCGCTCCCTCGTTGGGCAGACTGTCGGAGTTGAAAGCATGCAAATAATCCTAGTAGATGACGCCAGTACGGATAGTTCAGCACGGATAGCTGAAGACTTCAGACAGAGATATCCTGCGTCTGTGGAGGTATTCTCGCATGACGTTTCCCGAGGGCCTGGCGAGGCCAGAAATACAGGGTTGCATCATGCAAAAAGTGAAATTATTGCTTTTGTTGACGCGGATGACTACATTGACGAGAATATGTACAGCGTAGTTGCGGATATTATGAAAAGAGAGTCCGTCGACATAGTCCTGTTTCCACACATTTATTTCGATGATAACAGCAGTCAGGTAGAGCTCGTTCAGCATGCCTACAACCCCGGCTACAGCATATTCGAAACAAACAAGCGGATCCCCAGGAGCCTACTGGCAGCTCATCCACTGCTTTTTTATAATGTGAGTATCGTGACAAAGGTTTTCCGTAAGGATCTTCTGGACAGGATTGGTGGGTTCCCTGCTACGCGCCACATTGCAGAGGATGCGCTCATATCTATAACCGCGTTTGCGCTAGCGAAAGCTGTGTACGTTACGAACGAGGTGTCGTATCACTATCGTAAGCACGCACAACAAAGTCTCTCCATAATGGACCAAGCATTTTCCGATCCAAAATTGTACCATGACCACCTTGCTACAAACCGGGATCTTTGCGAGCTAAAGAGAGTGTATCCAGAACTGAGCCAGGGTATTAACTGGTTTAACGTGCTCTCTTCGCATGGCTATGTCGTACGACTTCTACTAGGGCGGCTCCCCGTAGGCGCGGGGCCAGGAGTGCAGAGGAAACTGTATGAAGCAGCTAAAAAGGTATATGCTGACATACCCGTAGAGGGCTTACCCGAACCGGTCAGTGACGCACATATAAGAGTTGTCCGGTCGGTACAGAGGTCGCGCACGTTAGCGGATGCAAAAAGACGGTTTCTGTATACGGGGATGCTGAATAGGGTTGGTGGTTACATGTTCGGTCTCCGGAAGAAACATAAGCTGCATTCAAAAGTTCGGACAGCGAGGGAGGCATTCGACATGCTCTTCTATGTAGCTTCGCACAGGCTGTTCAGATCTTCCAGTGATCAGGTGTGGCTTTTTGGTGAAAATAACGAAGCACGAGATAATGCATACGAGCTGTTCAGGTATGTCCAGGAAGAGCATAAAGAAATCACCGCATACTACGCGATAGACCGAAGCTCACCAGACTTCCACCGCGTTTCGGGTATGCGCAACGTAGTTGCCCGAGGCTCTCGTAAGCATAAAAAAGCATTCATGGCGGCAGGTGCTGTCTTGAGTACTCATACAAGAGGTTCACTCGAACCGTGGAGAGTGGGTATCATCGATAAACTGGCGAAAGGTCTATATGAACAGAAGAGATATGTATTTCTGCAGCATGGTGTCATCTATTCCGACCTAGGAAGCGTATTAGATGCGCATAGCGGGTCGGCGGGCAAGATAGATGTATTTATTACGAGTGCAGACAGGGAGAAAGAATATGTGGTTCGTGATCTGCACCGGCCACCTAGTACGGTCCACGTAACTGGGCTGCCTCGCTGGGACATGCTTAAGGAGTCAGTTGATGCAGGTGGCAACAGTAACTATGATCACGTTGTTGCATACATGCCAACCTGGCGACGCTATGCGATGCAGACTGACTGGGAATTACACAACGAAGGTGCAGTCCGTCAAGACAGCACGCTGCTCGCGTCGCAGTATTATCGATATATACAAGGTATGATAAATCATCCGGCACTGGAGGGTATGCTTGCAAGGACGAATACGAAAATGCTTGTGTACCTACATAAAGAATGTCAGAAATATCAACAGTATTTTTTTGCTCAGAGTCCACATATACAGGTTGTCCAAGCCACTGATTACACACCACAGGAGATGCCACGATTGTGCAGCGGGCTAATTACTGATTATTCGTCAATATTTTTTGACTTTGCAGCGGCCGGAAAGCCAGTACTGTATGCGCAGTTTGACAGTGAAGAGTACGAGAAGGGGCACAGCGCACCCGGATATTTTGATTTCAAAGAAGACGGTTTTGGTCCTGTCTCAAGCGATCCGGATTCAGTCGTCAGTAATCTTGAACGGTATACAAAAACCAACTTCACTCCAGACAAGGAGTACGTTGAGCGCGCTAAAAAGTTCCTAACTAGCGTAGACGGCAGTCACAGGCGACGAGCTTTCGATGCTATACTAAAAGATATCAAACAAAAATAATAATTGCGGTGAGGTTCATGCAGCAAGATTTCGCATCCAGACTACAGTACGCAAGGATACTTATTCGCGAGTTCGTTATATCTGATTTCAAGATCCGATACCAAGGATCGGTGCTTGGCTATGCGTGGGCGCTCCTACGTCCACTAATGATGTATATCATTCTGTACGTGATATTTTTTTACTTCTTAAAGATTGGCCAAGGAGTGAAGCATTGGCCGCCCGCCTTGATGGCCGGACTGGTTATCTGGAGTTTTTTTGCAGAGGTGACGAAACAAGGCCTGACATCCATAGTTGGACACGGTGCGATCATGCGAAAGATGAATTTTCCGCGATATACAATTATCGTGGCAGCGAGCATGTCGGCCTTGATCAACCTGTTAATCAATATGCTCGTGGTGCTGATTTTTATGTTCGCAGATAACGTTGGATTATCTTGGGGCTTCGCAGTGGGGCTGCTTTATATTCTCGAGATATTCATATTTGGGATTGGTGTAGCGTTGATATTGTCAACGATCTATGTACGCTATAGGGACATAAACTTCATATGGGATGTCGTGACACAAGCATTGTTCTATGGTTCAGCCGTGCTGTATCCAGTCTCACGGATATCTTCGGTGAGCCTGGTTGCAGCGCAGGTTCTCTTGTTGAATCCGGTGGCGAATGGCATACAGAGCTTTCGTAAGTACGCTATTTCACAGGATACGTCGACCATTGTTGATTTATCGAGTAACGTGATCGTCCAGGCCGGGCCTCATATAATTACGGTCGTAGTTTTCATCTACGGCGTATATTTATTCTCACGTAGCTCGCCACGATTTGCAGAGGAAGTGTAGATGCTAGATCACGCCTCGGTAGTAACGGCGTCAGGTGTGCATAAGCAATTTCACTTGCCTGCCTCTAAATCGGATTCAATAAAGCACAGTGTTATACAGTCTTTTCACAAAAAGAACCGGGAATCTGAGATATTTAGAGCACTCAAGGGAGTGAGCTTCGAAGTGAAAAAGGGAGAGTTTTTTGGTGTGCTCGGCAGGAACGGCAGTGGAAAAAGTACATTGCTCAAAATTCTCGCAGGTATATATCAGGCTGATCAGGGTTCGGTATCTGTCGAGGGTAGACTGGTGCCGTTTATAGAACTCGGAGTGGGTTTTAGACCGGATTTAAGCGGTCGAGAGAATGTGTATTTAAACGGAGCACTGCTCGGGTTCTCTAAGCAGCAGATGGACGCACGATATGACGAGATTGTGGCGTTTGCGGAACTCGAAGATTTCATGGGTCAAAAACTCAAAAACTACTCCAGTGGCATGAAGGTGCGTCTCGCATTCGCTGTGGCTACTCATGCCGATGCGGATATTCTGTTGCTTGACGAGGTTCTTGCCGTAGGTGATGCGAGTTTTCAGAAAAAATGCTATAACCACTTCAGGGAGCTGAAGAAGAATAAAAAGACAGTCATTTTCGTGACACACAGCATGGGTCTTGCGAAAGAGTATTGTGACCGAGGCGTCCTTATTGAAGGTGGAGAGATTACAGAGCAGGGAGAGATCGAAAAGGTAGCTGATGCATACACGCAGCTTTTCAATACTGCTCCAGCTGCAAAAAGTATTCCTAGTAAAAAAAAGAAGCCTAAGAAAAGATGGGGCGATAAATCCGTAAAGATAGTGTCACACAGCCTAAAGAAAACTAATGAACTTATCACGTTTAAGGTTCGACTTGAGTCGAAGAAGCTGACAGACGACTATGTCAAATTCGGTTTTCAGATCAAGGATGCGGCAGGCAAGCTTTTAATGGGTGCGAATAATCTGAATGTACCTGGCGGAAAAAGCCTTGATTTTAGCTCGTCGCGAACCATCGAGCTAGAGTATGAGGTGACAAATATACTTGGCAACGGTACATACACTCTCAGTGCTACTGTGAATAAGGATGGGGGCACAACAGTATGTGACCAGTGGAACGCTATAGAGATAGTCGACAATACACGCGACAGTGTACATTACCCACTTGTCGCACCGGGCAAGGTGACCATTACGTCTTCGCAGAAAGGATCAGCACGGTGAGCGATGATCCTGTTAAATTATTCTGGTGGCGCTTGGAGCCCCCAGAACGCCTAAACTTTGGTGATGAAGTAACACCATATATTATCAAAAAACTGTGGGACAAAGAATCGGAATGGTCAAGAGTCCAGGAGTGCGATATCGTAGGGGCTGGTTCTATATTGGAGTTGCTTGTGGACCATTCAGCGGGAAGAAAAATAGCGGTATGGGGCAGTGGGTTCATAGAGGATGGTGACCATGTGGTGCCGAACAATCTAGAGTTTTACGCTGTTCGCGGAAAAAAAACAAGAGATCGTCTCCCTGAGGGGTACGAGGACATACCGCTCGGTGATCCAGCGATGCTCATCAGTAAGATTTTTAAGCCAGAAGAATCTAAGTCATACAAAATAGGCGTACTGCCGCACTATGCAGACCAGGAAATAGACCGCATCCGTGAACTTGTTGCTCAGAATACACACATGTGCCTAATCAACGCTCTAGACCATCCAGAAAAAGTAGCACGCGACATCAATAGGTGCGCCTTGGTGTTGTCTTCGAGTTTACACGGGCTGATAGTTTCTGATGCGTATGGTGTACCAAATTATTGGATGAAAGTATCCGACAACCTGAAGGGCGGATCATATAAATTTCAAGATTACTTCAGTAGTGTCGATAGGGTGTGCAAGCAGATAGATGTAGGGCGAATAGATGACGATTCATACACGGATGAACTGATTAGTCAGTACACTCCGGTTCGAGACATCGAACGAATTCAAGCGAACTTAATACGAAGCTTTCCTTCCAGATTGATACAAGAACAGGGTACGAAACTGTGAAAAAGAACGCCAAGAAGAACACGAAACGCCATGCGAACAAGTTCAAGGTCTCTTTTGTTATGCCAGTATATAATGCAGGTGAGTACGTAGCAGAGACCGTCGATTCAATTGTTGCTCAGACGATGTCTTTTATTGATGACATACAGATTGTTTTTGTTAACGACGGCAGTACGGACGACAGCGCCAGTGTATGTGGAAGGATCACGGATATGTACCCAGATAACGTGATCTATATCGAGCAAGAGAATAGCGGGGTGAGTGCCGCTCGCAATACAGGCGTAGAGCATGCTCAGGGGAAATATATTAGCTTTCTGGATTCTGACGACCTACTGTCCCCGACTGCCATAGAGGAAGCATACAATTTTATCGAAGAGTATCACAGGAAGATTGATTTCGTATCGTTCAAGCTTGAGTTTTTCGAAGGTTTAAAGGGGAACCACCCTCTTAATTACAAGTTTTTCAGGGGCGGGGGCCGAGAGAACAGGATTATTGATATCCGTGAAGAGCCTGACGCTATTCACTTGTCAGGCGGCGCAATTTTTATAAAAAGATCGGTTTTTGACGGCTTTTCTTTCGACGAGTCGGTTGCAATTGCGGAGGATATGAAGTTTGCTGTCGATGTAGTCATGCAGAAGCAGGCGTTTGGGGTGGTCGTGAATCCGACGTACTACTATCGTAAGCGCGTGACAGGTGACTCTGCAATGAATTCAGCGACCAATAGAATGGACTGGTACTTCGACACGATCCAGAATGTCCATCAATATCTCATTGACACCCATGTTGATGAAGAAGCAACGCTGCCGAGATATGTACAGCACGCCATTATGTACGACTTGCAATGGCGTTTTGCTCAAAGAAGTCAGAGCTTTTTATCAAAAGAAGACGACAGGAAGCGCTATAAAAAATCTCTGCACAAACTACTGCAGTACATCGATGACGAGGTTATATGCGCTCAGCGTCACATTAATCGGCACATGAAGATTTTTGTATTATCCTTCAAAAAAGGCACCAGCATACTCGGTAGTCTTACAGAGGACGGCGTACTGTATCGATACGCAGGATACACCATTTATAACAGGTCAGAAGGCCCTCATCAGAAAATTGCAGTGGACTTCATAAGTGATGCAGACGAAGGTATCGTGATCGAGGGTAGGTACGCAGAGGTCCTACCTGGTGGAGCTCAGATTGTGCACGTAGATCAGCACGGGAAAGAGACGGTCGTAGAGCCGGTTCCTGTTAGCCACGGAACTCGATATTTTTACGAGGAGGAGGTCTTTCGACCGTACATATTTAAGGTGACGGTGCATCCTGCATATACGTCTACCAGCGAGTTTTATGTTCGTCATCCTGACTTTCATACGAAATTGCACATACACCCCAATAGGCATAGCAAGCTAAGTAGCCAGAACAAAGCAGCCTACCGTCGTGTCGGTGAGAGGACACTTGTGCGCTTACGAATGAATGCGCTGGAGTTTTCCGAGCGAACGCAGCTGCAGCACGCGCAGTTCGAGTTTGCCTATATATTGCGCGAACTCAGAAAGGTCAAAATACGACTTACCATAAGAAGGCTAAAGGCTATCTTGCGTGGTAGTCGGCCTGCTGGCGCGCGTGCGCATTTGTGGTTTTTGATACCACTCAAAAATGCTGGACTGAATATGTATATCGTCGGTCTGAGAATAGCGTACTTCATTGCAGTTGGACTCAAGCGCAGAGAAGTATGGATCATATCAGACAGAATAGTAAGCGCACACGACAACGGAGAGGCGTTATTTCGGTACATAAATAGCGCCGAAGGACTGGACCTAAACTGTTTCTTCGCTATATCTAAGCGATCACCGGACTATCGCAGAATGAAGCAGTACGGAAAAGTAGTCAATCGAGAGGGTGTGTACTACAAGTTACTGCATCTGGTAGCCGACAAGATTATTTCTTCACATGCAGACGATTATGTACTGAATCCATATGGCAAGCACGTCGGGAGATTAGTCGATTTGATGAAATTCGATTTTGTTTTTCTGCAGCACGGCATCATCATGCACGATTTTTCAACATGGCTCAATAGGTACAACAAGAACATTAAATTATTCGTTACGACGGTCGAGCCTGAGTACCAGTCGATTGCGTTTAAAGATGCGTACTATTATGGTCCGGATGTGGTCAAGATGACTGGCCTCCCACGGTATGATTACTTGCAGAACGATCAGAAGAAAAAAATTGTCATTATGCCTTCGTGGAGAAAGCAGCTTACGGGTGTTTTTGATCAGAATGCAGGAAAATATGAGTATAACAGTTCGTTTCAGGAGTCAGAATATTTTCGATTCTATAATGAGTTGATTAATGAACCAAGGTTGATTGAGAAGATGAAGGAGCTGAGCGTCAGTGGCGAGTTTTATCTTCATCCCTCCCATGCAGCACAAGCATCTGACTTTCATGCGAGTACGCCGTTCAAGGTAATGAGTATGCCTTATAGCTATCGCGATTTACTGCGTGAGGGTGACTTGATGGTAACGGACTATTCTAGTGTCGCGTTCGATTTTGCGTACTTAGGTAAGCCAGTGGTGTACGCGCAGTTTGATCATGATACGATATTCGCAATGCATACGTTTGACGAGTCGTACTTTAGCTATGACTCTCATGGATTCGGACCAGTGGTCCATGACTACGAAAAGACGGTTGACGCGGTGATTGCATCGGTTGAGCGAAAGTTCAAGAACGAGCGTGTGTATAAGCAACGCATAAACAATTTTTTTGAGCATAGAGACACCCAGAACAGTGCGAGAGTAGTGAAGGAGATATTGAATCTATGAAGACACAGAAGTCGCCTGCTATTGCCACAGCTCTTTAAGGGAGCTGTAAAGCAAGACTCGGTCAATATTTCTGGTTGAGTCATATTGTGTGCGGAGATACAGTTCGTCGTCGATTATAATTTTGTCACTGAATTTTATTTTTCTATCGGCTTCAAAGAGGGGGTCTAGCTCTGCCCCAGTGATTGGGTTTAGTTTTTTTGTCTCATTGATCAGTCTCATTTCACGAGGCTCTGTCATGGGCGTGTAGGAGGGTTGAAACGTCGAAAAGTCTTGTAGTGGATAGCCACTGAACTCTGTTGTGTCG
>CALLJT010000026.1 GCA_938050265.1 Candidatus Saccharimonadia bacterium | reverse complement strand
CATTGATCTATTGTTGTTTGGGTCTGTGTCGAATACCTCAAACACGATATCCGTATAGTAGTCAAACCCACGCATTAACCGTATGTCGAACTCTATGTTTGATATACCGTGAGCTCTGCACGTGTCGAGCAGTGTTTGCAGCCGTTTCGTGCTATCCAGTGCCTGGAGATGCGGCGGTAAGCCGTCGATGCTGTTTGACTGCAAGATAGTCAGTACATGCTTACTTATTTCTTTGTCGCCGGTTATCGAATCAAGCTGTGCTGCGAACTCCTCTGTTGGCAATTTCTCGATGCGGTCAATGAGTCGGATCGCAGCAGCACTCTGGTTTTCAGTCAGCTGCGCGTCTTCAAGCAGTGCACTCACGAGCACTCGGCTATTGATTTTGATTGTGTAGCTACTACGTTTGGCTTTGAAGGCCTGAAATAGATCGTCCACGATATGGATCATTTCGATTTCCGCCTGCTCTGTTGCTATACCGAACACATCCACGTTCAACTGCCAGAATTCACGCAGTCTCCCGCGCTGCATGCGCTCGTATCTCCATAGATTAGGGATCGAATACCACCGTGCTGGGTACGATAGCTCCTGGCGCCTACCCGCCACCATACGGCTCACTGTTGGCGTCATCTCTGTGCGCACCGTAACGCTACGACCACCGCGATCCTCGAACGTGTACGTCTGGTCACTGACTATCTCTTCGTTGCCTTTCATGAGGTACAGTTCAGTACGCTCCAGAATCGGTGCGTCATACTCTACATATCCGTAGCGTTCGCACACGCGGCGCCATTTATCAAACATCCATTTTCGTAGTGCCATGTCCTCAGGATAAAAATCCCGCGAACCTTTGTAGGGCTGTGTATTTACTTTACTCATATGTTACTTATTCTATCACTTTATAGCGCAGACGTACTGAATATTTGCCCCATACCTCAACCCAGCACACTACTGCCCCGGAGAAACAGCTACAAAAAGAGGTGAATGTCGGCCCCACAAAACCGATCTTTTATAACAGCGTTGAATAAGCTATACTAATCCTCGATACTCACCCACACTACGCGGATGTGGTGGAATTGGTAGACACGCTAGTCTTAGGAACTAGTGCCGCAAGGCGTGAAGGTTCAAGTCCTTTCATCCGCACCAACGCAAAACCAGCCCTTGTGGCTGGTTTTGCGTTGGTAGCAAGTAAAATTCTAAATATCATGACAACACCCCTCAAGAATCATGTGCTCGCAATCTCAACGACGCTCGTTTTTCCTAAAATATACCAACTTAGCATTACCGTACGTTTTTTCGTCGATCTGGCGGCAGTTTTTGAACGAAATTCGTTCTGCGACTGGTAGTGAGACTATCAGGAGACCGCCAGGCTTTGTGGCGGCGGCGCACTGGTCGAGTGCATTCATACCAATCGCGTCGTACGGCGGGTCGGCTATCACAAGGTCGAACTCAAGACCGTTTTGTTGTTTCAGCCATGATTTGACGTTCGCACGGTGTACTGACAGCTCGGTTTCGTCAGTAACTGCGTCACGGTTTTGCTGCAGAACGTCGAACGCATCCTGGTCACGGTCAACTGCATAGACGCGGATCGCTCCACGGCTGAGTGCCTCAATCGCAACAGCTCCTGTGCCAGCAAACGCGTCAAGCACTACCAACTCAGAGATATCTCCGAGCGAGTTAAACAGTGCCCCACGGATTTTTTCGCTCATAGGGTGTGTTTTGCGCGACCGCGGGTCTTTTAGTATGCGGCTCTTAAACCTGCCAGCTATAACTCTCATTGGGAATCTCCAGTCGCTGCTGGGGTGATAGCGGATTGATACATTATTTCCTACCCCGCAAAAGCCCCGCGTCACGCATGGCGCTGTACCACACAAGTGACACAGTACGAATAAGTATCGGCCCGAGGTGGTTACGAATGTCGCGTGACAGCTTAATTGTCCAACCTTTTTCTAAAAACCGGTTATACATATCGTGCAGGGCGACTTCACGAGCCGACTGCTTAAACATCTCCAAGTACCCGACCCTACCAAGCTCTTGCACGTCTGTGTCAGTTAAACGAGCAGTTTTCATGGTTATCGGTGCCAGCAACACCGCTGCGCCGAGCTCGAACATACCGTGGCTCGACATCAAGCCTTTGACACCCCACATCGCCCAGTTTTTACGAAAGCTGTCGCTGACTGAGTCGCCGGGGATCACTAGCCTCCCTACAAGCGATGTTGGGTCGTCGACATCACCACGGATTTCCTGCAAGGCTTCTTCGTACGGAAAGTGGTGCGCTGGAGTCAGCCCGTCAACCACAGTGTGCGCCAGCCACGCTGCATCAAATGCAGCTCGCTCTGGGTTGCCCTTATTGAGCTGACTCACTAGTTCGTCGTAATGCTTCTCAATCTGGGCCAAAAGATCCGTAGCATCTTCGTCAAATGGGTTATAAAAATGCAGGAGCGTGTACTCAGTGGGGCTTTTGCGCTTAATACCATCCGGCCCGTTGTTGCCCTCGAAGTGCTGAATGTCTGCTGCGGACGGGAAAAACCCGATGTCACCACAATAAGACGCCACGTTCGCTCTCGCAACGCGGTTGATTTTCTGGTGCGATCCGATGATGCTACCTGACAGATTATTGAGTGTTGTTCCAGAATACATAGTGTGCGAGCTGTTGCAGCTCTATCAGTCAGTCGGCCCGAAAGTGCCTATTTACTAGTTTAAGTTTGTTATCTTTCTGAGTGCCGATACGTGGCGCTCTAACTGTGGATAGTGTAGCAGGTTTTCTTGTTTCTCTATAAACTCCTGTGCAGCCTGACGCGCTTCTACAATGAGCTTAGTGTCGGAAATCTTCGCCACACGGAGGTCAAGCGCTCCATGCTGCTGCGTACCATACAGTGCTCCAGGGCCACGTAGCTCTAGGTCGTGCTCTGCCAGCACAAACCCGTCATGTTCATGAGTAAGAAGCCGCAGGCGTTTGCTCGGCGTTGAGTTGTCAGACGTAACGAGCACACAGTGACTGTCACCCTCCCCACGACCAACGCGGCCACGCA
>CALLJT010000025.1 GCA_938050265.1 Candidatus Saccharimonadia bacterium | reverse complement strand
GCCCGTAAGTTAATGCGTGGAAATAATGAAACGAATATTGACTTCGATACGACTAATGAACTAATACAGAAGGGTTCGACCACTGGTGCTCGGTTTGATAGTTGGGACAGTACTACGCAACTGAATGAGGGCCGCTGGAACGGTGGGCTTGATGCCACGGGCGGTTTTATTTATTACGTTGGCGGGTCGACTGAAGGTGGGTTGGTAGAAACAACGTACAGCACGGCTGGGAGTGATACGTTTACAGTACCGGCAGGAGTCACAAGTGTGTCTATAAAGTCATGGGGCGCAGGCGGCGGCGGTGGCGGCGCATCGTCTGACCGTGACGGCGGGAACGGCGGCGGTGGCGGCTATGCAGGTTCGACAGTTGCAGTTACTCCAGGCAATACGTTATATGTCCGAGTCGGCGGCGGAGGTGGCGGCGGGAACGGCGGAGCAGGAGGTAATAACTCAGGGAACGGCGGCGGCGGTGGTGGATATAGTGGTGTGTTCAGCGCCGCAACACCCTCCACAGCGAATGCAGTTGTTGTGGCCGCTGGTGGCGCAGGCGGCGGCGGCGGAAATGGCGATAGTGGTTCTTCTGCTCGGCAGCCAGGTGATGATGCAGGAGCTGGGGGTGGCACAACAGGTGTAACAGGTGATGGGAATGATACTACTACCGGTGGTGCTGGCGGAACTTCAGGAGCTGGCGGTGCTGGTGGTACAGATGTCGGTAGCGCAGGCGCAGCGTTAAGCGGTGGTGAAGGTGGCTCAAGTGGTGCAGCACAAGCGAACGGCGGCATAAACGGCGGCGGAGATGGTGGTACGCAACAAAATGGTGGTGGTCCAAACAAGAAACCAGGCGGTGGCGGTGGCGGCGCAGGTTATTATGGTGGTGGCGGCGGCGGACTGGCGGATAGTCGGTATAATGGTGGCGCTGGTGGCGGTGGCGGTAGCGGCTACACAACGGGTTCACCTGCCACAAATGCATCAGGCACCGGTCAAGACCCGGGCAACAAAAGTGATGCTGACCGCGCCGGTGCGGGTGATGGCGCTAACGGCGGCACTGCTGGTGGTGCGGGTGCTGCAGGAGACGACGGGCTGGTGATCATTAGTTATTCTACCGGTGGGGCAGGCGCCGTGCAGGACGACGTGTATTGGTCTCAGTTAGATGTTGACGACGGTTCTATTGACAACGCGTATAATCCTGGTGACGGAAACTGTACTAACTGGTGTTCGCTGACCGATTATGCACTGCCGGCGGAGCGTCAAGGCCATAGTCTTGTTGCGTACAATGGGTTTTTGTATGTGTTTGGCGGCGAAAACGACAGTGGAGTGCTGCAGGACACGGTGTATGTCGCAAAACTTGGTGCTAATGGCGAACCGCAGCTCTGGCACCCGACAGACGATAATGAAGCCAATTGGAGCTTTTGGTATACGGACACGGCCTTGGACGAAGCAGTGGCTTACCACTCAGCAGTTGCGTACAACAACACTATGTACCTGGTTGGTGGATATACCGGCACAAGTGGGGTGACGACGGTCCGTAAAGCCGAAATTAAGCCAACTGGGGAGCTTGGGACGTGGACAACATCTGGCACAACTGCGCTGGATGTGAGTTTATTTGGGCATACCACCCATGTATATAACGATTATATGTATGTGTTAGGTGGCAATAACGGCGGCGAAATTGGTGCGACAACCGCTGGCACGCTTCAGGACAAAGTCTATTATGGCAAAATTGCTAGTAACGGCGACATGGGCACATGGTATGAAACAGAGTCGTTTAGTAATGCACGCCAGACGTGGGGTGGTAAATTTTCTACGATCTGGGGAGGGTACCTGTATTTACATGGTGGCTGTTCGGCTCTCGCCTCGACTGGCTACTGCAATACAGTTGAAAACGATACACAGCTCGCGAGCATAAACGCTGACGGCACGATTACACCGTGGGATACAATTTTGGGGCTCACGAATATACGAACAGGCCATAGCCTTGTATCGTCAAGAGGCTATGTATACGGGATAGGTGGGTGTACGTCTCAGAACCCAATAAATGGTCAGTGCGCAGACCTTATTTTGACGAACGACTACGGAACCGTTAACCAGGATGGCGATGCGAGTACAGTAAGTGATTCGGTAGCATCTGGTAGCGGTAACTGCACCGGTACGACTGACCCGTATGACTGCGATACACCCCCGCTTGGCAACAGTGCCGGTGAAGGTGGGCAGATGGCAGGAGGTGTGGTTATCAACAACGGAGTCATTTATTACATAGGCGGGTGTCGTGAGGTAGGTGGCTCTGGACAGATCTGCACGAACGGTGCTGCCAGTCGCGCAGCGGATACGATCTACTACGCATCGATTGCCAATGATGGGACACTGCGTAAGGTGCCCGCTGCCGGGTGCACAGGTGCTGGCCATACGTATGCAAATTCAGGAGTAAGTAGCTGGTGTGTAGATAATACAAACACGATTAACGGCGGCGTTGGACTTGCTGCATTTGGCTACACAGTGTTCAATAATACGGTATATGTAGTGGGCGGAACTGATGGAAAAGACTGGCAAACAAATGTATATCGCAGTACCTTTAACGCAAATGGCTCTCTCGGTGCATGGACGTCTCAGACGCAATCGTCAGTTGGCCTCGGTACAACGTCTATCGGGTATCCGTTCGTGTTTGCCCGCGCAAATCCAGCCACGGCGGGTACGAACCCAGGGAATCTGTACGTCATTGGTGGCTGCAGTCAAGGGGCCGAAGCGGGCCTTGACTGCGGTGATGGCACCGGTACGAGCACCTTCTTAACGAGCGTCTATAAGTGCAATATAACGACGGCTGGTGCAGTGGCGAGCTGCAGTACGTCGGGACAGGTGCAGCTAGACGCGGAGCCTGGGACGGCTGGCAGCCAAGGACTCGGCATTATGGCTGGGACGGTATATGCAAACTATATCTATCTCATTGGCGGACAGTCTGACAATGAAGTAGAGCGTGGGCAGGTTATGTACGCGAAGATTGATGACAGCAACAATATCGTTGACGTTGATGACGAAACAGTACTTGATAATATCTGGGAGACCTCCGCCAACACGATTAGCCCAGCTCGAAGGCGGGGTATGGCGTTTGGGTATAACGGATATTTGTATGCTCTTGCTGGGTTTGCCGTAGACACAGGGTTGAATGATTTGCTGTTTGCTAAAATAGACGTAAGTGACGGAAGCATAGGAACGTTTACGGAGTCTGGCGTAACGGTAAACCAGCGCTGGGATCTGCGCGGAGTAGTGTCGAGTGGTTACGTGTATACACTCGGGGGCTGTAGTTCTGGTGCGCCGCCGGCGACATGCAATTCCATGACAGCGACTGTGCAGACGTTTCAGTTGTACAACAACTTTAGTGGATCAACGAGCGACTATGATAGTTCTGCGACTGACTTTGATACGGATAGGATCGGAGCAAGTTCGGCTGTACTGAACGGTAAATTGTATCTGGCTGGAGGGTGTACGGGGTCTTCAGACTGCGCAACCGCCATAGCGAACGTAGAATATGCCACGCTGGACGAAGATGGGTCTATTTCTGGCTGGACATCAGAAACAGGGACTGGGGACTTGCCTGCTGCGCGTGGATGGGGGCAGCTTGAGGTTGCAGGAGGGGATTTATACTACTTGGGCGGTCAAAATAGTGCAGATACAGCACCTCAGTCAACTGTATACTATGCGACGCCAGCAGGGTCGGGTGACATTTCAAGTTGGTCAACTGCATCCGGTGGTATCGGGGATACTGCGTCGCAGGGAGCACAGGCGCTTACTGAGTTTGGTGCGACTGTTTGGAATGACAGGATTTATGTAGTTGGGGGGTACGACGGATCAGCGGTGTCCGACACGGTATACATTAGTCCACAGCTCAGTACAGGCGGTGATATAGCGGTAGATAGCTGGGTAGAAGACACAGATACACCTGTTGTGGCACGTCGGGGCCACACAGTCATGAGCTACGCGAATAACTTGTATTTGTTTGGTGGGTTTGACGGAACGAACTACCTCAGCGACGTACAGTATGCACAGATAAATAGCGACGGCACTATTGATCCTTGGAGTTTTTCCACGACATTACCGCAGCAGATACGAAATGCGGATGGATTTGCAGTAAATGGGTACATCTACTTATTCGGCGGGCGTTCTGCGGCGAACACATGTACAGATAACACATACATTACACCGATTAGCGCCAATACGTCTATCGCAAGCGGCAATAACCCAACAGGGATTGGGGCATGGTACCAAACGAGAGAAGATCTGGACGGGGGTGACCGATACGGCGCAGCTGCAGCCTATAACGAAGGGAGAGCATATGTGCTCGGCGGCGCATGTGATGCGACTCTGACTTATTCTGGGGCAGACAGAACGCTGTATGCAACACTCTTTTCTCAACCGCAGGTTGCGCGGTACTCCCGGATGATAGACACGGATACGGACGTATTCCCAAATAACTGGCTGTTGAATGGGATTGATAATGACATCGGTGCCCGTTGGTATGCACAGTACCAGTCTTCGACTGACGTAAACAACACATGGGGCCAAAATACGGACTTTGGTGACGTAAGCCTCGGTGATGTTGAGATATTCAACCCGCTTGATGGTACGGGTACCGACACGGATGCAGCCCGGTTTTACTATTTCAATATTTCAATCGATAGTTCGCGGGCATACGGGTACCCCGACGACGTTACACGGGGGCCAACAATCGACGACTTAACGCTGTTCTTCACAGCAGACCCGAACAAGCGACTGCGTCATGGGAAGACGTTTACTGGGGGCGAAAAGCAACCGCTTGATACACCATGTGGTACGTCTGAAGACCCGGACTGTCCGAATTAATAGGTGAGGCACGTATACTGGTAGGTAGCCATGAACAACGATAAACCAAAGTTGAATCTGAGAAGCACACCCTCCGAGCAGGATGTGTCACGTACATCTTTGTACGGCACAACTCACAGTTTATACAATCAACGGACGCCTCACATAGAGAAGAAGTCGAGTTCACTACCGGCTGCGGGCAGTGTTCTGCGTGAGCGAGGTAAACGACCAGAAACTACAGACATAGTTGACGTGTGGGGTGATCCGTCGTTTAGTCAGCTTGCTGAACGATCGGTGAAAAGCTCAGCTTCAGGGACGATGCAAGGTGTGGTTGACTCAATTGGCGGGATCACCGAACGCTCTCAGTCACGTTTTCGCGGTGGTAGGCAACGTACTCGTCACCAGCAGCAGCAGAAAGCTCGTAGCTCACATAGTGTGTTGCCAGCACTTAGGAGTGGCGCACAGTACATAGTTGCTTGGTATGTGCGTTTTAAGCGACAATGGGGCGTTAAAGGATTAGCGGTAGCAGGGCTGATTGTGGTCTGCACGATAGCTGGAGTATCAGTGCTGCGGAATGGTACAGTCACAGATAGATCGACAGAGAACGTACTCGGGGCACATGCCGGTACGGGTACGGTTGATACACAGAGTGCGAAAGAACAGGTCCAGCTACCCTCTGTAGGGAACGACACTGAGTTTTCTCTGTTTTTTCCGGCATCTAAAGATGCACAGTCGTTCTCTGTTGTTGAAGTGAGTCCGCCAGGTAACGAACCTGTGTACGCGTACATAGACTCGTTTGCGGGGGCAGAGTTACGAGTCAGCCAGCAGCAGGTACCACAGTCTTTTCAGGGTAATGTTGCTGCAAAACTCAAAGAAACAGCTGAAAACTTCCAAGCAACGGACATCATCCAGGTGGATGGGGCAACGGTATACCATGGATTTGCTGAAACATATGGCGGAGTACAGTCGCTTGTGTTTATTAAGGATGACGTGATGATATTTATCTCGAGCGCAAAAAAAATATCGGATGATGCATGGGCTGGATATGTAGCGGGTCTCGGGCGGACATAAAAAATAGTTGAGGTTGTAGTGTTTGGGTGTACTCTGCAGGTGTTTTGTGACGTAATATGAAGTATGATTTACAACAATAGGTATGACAGTTGTTGCAAGGAATGAGTACATACGCTGTGGAAAAGTCCATGATAAATTGCTCGTTTTCCTTGTTTTTCGAATAAAAAGTTTATACACTGATTACAGATCTCATTGATTACAAATAAAAACTTACCATAGATCTACAAATACTCGCACAGGGGTTGTTCGCAAGAACCT
>CALLJT010000024.1 GCA_938050265.1 Candidatus Saccharimonadia bacterium | reverse complement strand
CTCCTCGACACGCGGTAGACCAGTGGTGATGTCTTCACCGGCTGCACCACCGGAGTGGAATGTACGAAGCGTCAACTGCGTACCTGGTTCACCGATACTCTGTGCGGCGATGACACCAACTGGATGAGACAGACTAACTGTTTCACCGGTTGCTGGGTCAACTCCGTAGCTTTTCTGCGGTATGCCTTTAAGCGATGGCACGGACAGTACGCTCATGATTCGAACGTCATCGATAGACTCGTCGGCGTCGATTTTCTGTGCGATTTCTGTCGTGAACAACTCTCCAGTTTTGATGTACCCTTCAACGTCTTGAGCTGAGTATCGTCCTTCTAGACGGCTACCATAGCTCACGCCGATGTACGCAGCACCTTCTCGGCTGAGTGCAAATCCTGGGTCAACGATGTCTTCGTTTGTCGTGAAGATGTCTTGTGCAACGTCTACGAGGCGTCTCGTGAGGTAACCTGAGTCAGCCGTTTTAAGTGCGGTATCGATCATACCTTTTCGGGCACCACGTGTGGCCGTAAAGTATTCAAGAGGCGTCAGACCGTACTTATAGTTGCTGGTAATCGGTAGCTCGATCGCCTTACCTGATGCGTCAGTCGTGACACCGAGCATACCAACAGCGTTTTTGACCTGGCCGATGTTACCACGAGCACCTGACTTAACAGCGATTGACATCGAGCCGTCGTCAGAAGCAAACTGCTCACTCAGCATTTCCTCAACGTTGGCGTTGGTTTTCATCCAGTTGTCAACAGTGAGACGGTAGCGTTCTTCGTTGGTAATGAAACCTTCATCGTATTGTTCACTAATCTTCTTGGTTTTGTCTTCAGCTGCGTCGATTGCGTCTTGGAGACCTTTGACGTCACTAAAGTCGTCCATGCCCATGCTCAGTCCAGACCGCGTTGCATGCTCAAAGCCAGCGTCCTTGAGGGCGTCAGCTATGCGCGCTGTTTCTTCTTGTCCATATGCTGCATACGCATCGTTCATGACTTGTTGCAATTTCTTCTTAGTCATGACTTCGTTCTGGAACGTGAAATCTTCTGGGAAGATTTCGTTGAACAGTACACGTCCGAATGTTGTCTCGCGTAGTTCACCGCGGAACTCCACAGCCACTGGTGTCTGAACGGTTATCGCTCCACTGTCGTAGTCCATGATAGCTTCGTTGATTGAGCTATAGCGGCGGGCTTTTCCGTGGTCAACGTCAGCTTTTTCGTATGTGAGATAGTACGCACCGAGGACGATGTCCTGTTCGATGTGTAGAATCGGCGAACCGTCTGCTGGTTTAAGTAGGTTGCGGTTACTCGCCATTATCTCGCGGGCTTCTGCTTGTGCCTCGTCGCTGAGTGGCAAGTGAACTGCCATCTGGTCACCGTCGAAGTCAGCGTTGAAACCTTTACACACGAGCGGGTGTAGCTGGATAGCTTTTCCGTCGATGAGCACTGGCTGGAACGCCTGAATAGACAATCGGTGAAGACTCGGTGCACGGTTGAGTAGTACGTATTTGCCTTTGATGACATGGTCGAGTGCGTCCCATACTGGCGTATCACCGAGCTCGATCAGTCGCGTTGCGCTACGGATGTTGTGCGCGTATTCGTTCTGGATCAGACGACCGATAACAAACGGCTTGAACAGTTCGAGTGCCATCATTTTCGGTAGTCCACATTTGTCAATTGTAAGCTCTGGTCCGGCTACGATCACTGATCGTCCAGAATAGTCCACACGCTTACCAAGTAGGTTCTGGCGGAACCGACCCTGCTTACCTTTCAACATGTCGGAGAGGCTTTTCAGTCGACGTCTCTGACCTGTTGATGCAACTGCACGACCTGAGCGGGCGGAGTTGTTGTCGATAAGCGCGTCAACTGCTTCTTGAAGCATGCGCTGTTCGTTGCGCCTGATGACTTCAGGAGCATTCAAGTCCATGAGTTTCTTGAGACGGTTGTTTCGGTTAATGACTCTTCGGTATAGGTCGTTGAGGTCACTCGTTGCGAACCGACCACCCGTGAGTTGTACCATCGGTCGAAGATCCGGAGGGATCACCGGAAGTACAGATAGACACATGCTTTTCGGCTTAATGCCTGCTTTAGCCATGCTTTCTAGCAGACGTAGTCGTTTCATGAGCTTTTTACGTCTCTGGCCTTTGGTTTCTTCTACTTCAACCTGCAGCTGTTCGATAAGGTCAGTGAGCTCCACGTTTTCAAGTAGTTTCTGCAGCGCGCTTCCGCCCATGCCAACTTCGACGAGTTCAGCGACGTCATCAGGCAGATTACGGTAGTCAGTTTCGCTGATCAGTGCACGTACTTCCAGACTCTGTAATTGTTCTTTGAGCAGTGCGAAGTCTTCTTCTGTTTCTTCAAGTTCTTTTGTTTGCAGTTTGGCAAGCTCTTTAACGTTTGCGCCTTCTGCTTTAGCTTCAGCTTCAAACCGAAGTTTAATCGCTTCTTTTGCTGCTGCAAACTCTGCTTCTTTATTTGCCAGTATTTCGTCTCGTTTATCAGCCTTGACCGTGATAACCACGTAGCTTGCAAAGTACGCGATTTTCTCTAGGTTCTTAACAGTCATGCCAAGGAGCAGTCCAACAGCACTTGGTGTGCCCCGTAGGAACCAGATATGCGCAACAGGTGCTGCAAGCTGGATGTGCCCCATGCGCTCACGACGTACGATACTTTTCGTAACGAGTTCGCCTTTTTTATCAACGGCAGCTTCGCGTGAACGAACGCCTTTGAACTTAGAGTCGTGTGGGTTGATGTCTTTAACTGGGCCGAAAATCTTTTCACAAAACAAGCCATCGCGCTCTGGTTTTTGCGTTCGGTAGTTAATGGTTTCTGGCTTTGTTACTTCGCCGTGGCTCCAGTCTGCGACGTCGTCGGCGTTGGCTACACTGAGTCGTACTGCATCAAAGTCCGTGATGTTAATGCCGCTTTTGTAGTTTCGCATTGTTACGCCTCCTCCTTTTCGGTTGCTGGTTGATCGTCTGCTGCTGGTTCGCTCTCGGCGTCCGCAACAATCTCTTCTGTTTCTTCGACTGTGTCGGTGACGTCTACCGCTGCATCAGGCTCTCCCTCTGCTGCTGTTTTGATGTCGTCTTCTACGTCTGCGAAATCACTTGCAGGCGCTGCGTCTTCTGTCACGTCGACATTAGAAGCTTCTTCCTGTGGTACTTCGATGGTTGATGCATTGTCAGACTCGTCTTTGACTGCTTTTGACAGCATGTCTTCTGCGTCGAGTACGCTGTTGTCTTTGTTAATCAGGTCGACCTTCAGTCCAAGTCCCTGGAGTTCTTTCACCAAGACGTTGAAACTTTCTGGAACCTTAGGCCCAACAATCTCAGTGCCTTTGATGATTGACTCGTAGGCTTTACTACGTCCAAACACGTCGTCAGACTTGAGTGTGAGCATTTCCTGGAGCGTATTGGCTGCGCCGTATGCTTCAAGTGCCCAGACTTCCATTTCCCCGAACCTCTGACCACCGTTTTGCGCTTTACCGCCGAGAGGCTGCTGCGTCACCATCGTGTATGGCCCGGTTGATCGTGCGTGGATTTTGTCGACAATCATGTGGTTGAGTTTGATCATGTACATAGACCCGACCGTTGTTCGCTCTGCGAACGGATCGCCTGTTTCACCGTCAAATAGCTGTTGTTTTCCGTCGTCTGGTAGTCCAGCTTCGGTGAGTAGCTCACGGATTTTTTCGTTACTCACACCGTCAAACGATGGAGTCGCAATGTTGAATCCGAGTGCACGTGCGGCCATACCAAGGTGTGTTTCGAACAACTGTCCGATGTTCATACGACTTGGAACACCCAGTGGGTTTAGCACGATGTCTACCGGCGTACCGTCTTCTGTAAACGGCATGTCTTCCTGCGGCAAAATACGTGCGATAACACCTTTGTTGCCGTGACGTCCACCGAGCTTGTCACCAACAGATATTTTACGCATCTGTGCGACAAACACCTGGATCTGCATGATCACACCTGCTTTGAGGTCATGACCATTTGCTCGTGAGAACACTTTCACACCGACAACTTTGCCGTGCTTACCATTGCTCATGCGCTGTGACGTATCACGAACTTCTTTGGCTTTTTCACCGAATATAGCGCGCAGTAGTCGCTCTTCTGAGCTGAGTTCCTGCTCACCTTTTGGAGTGATTTTACCGACCAGTATGTCACCTGGGTGTACATCTGCACCGATACGCACAATGCCGTCTTCGTCGAGATGGCGGAGTGCTTCTTCTGACACGTTCGGTATATCTCGTGTGACGACCTCAGGGCCGAGCTTTGTTTCACGTACTTCTGTCATGTAGTCCACGATGTGTACGCTTGTCATAGTGTCGTCTTCAACGAGACGGCGCGAAATAACAATCGCGTCTTCAAAGTTATATCCGTGCCACGGCATGAACGCGACCAGCAGGTTTTTACCAAGTGCCAGTTCGCCGTTATCTATAGACATACCTTCGATTAGGATGTCGCCGGCTTTGACTTTGTCACCAGACGACACGACGACCTTCTGGTTGATAGATGATCCTTCGTTACTGCGAACAAAGTGTATCGGGTTGTAGGTTGTTTTGCGTTTTCCGTAGGCGACAACAACTTTGGCTGAATGCGCCTCCAGAACTTCGCCGTCTTCTTCCGCGACGATGACCTGTCCGGAGTTCCGTGCGACGAGTCCTTCCATACCAGTTCCAACATGTGGTGCTTCAGGGCGTACTAGTGGTACAGCCTGACGCTGCTGGTTACTGCCCATGAGTGACCGGTATACATAGTTTTTCTCAATGAATGGGATCAGTCCGGCACTTGAACCAATCGTCTGACGCGGTGATGCGTCCATATAAGTGACATCATCAGCATCGACTTCTGTAGATACCAGGTGGCTTCGTGCGCTCACGCGGTCATGGACGAACTTGTTTTTGCCGTCGAGTTCTTCACCAGCGCTGGCGATAACTGCTTGTTCTTCGTCAGCTGCATCAAGGAACTTGATTTCTTCAGTGACTGCACCGTTTTTGACAACACGGTACGGCGTCTCAACGAACCCATACTCATTCACACGTGCGTACATAGCCATGTTGAGCACAAGACCGATGTTTGCACCTTCTGGCGTCTCAACTGGGCAGATACGACCGTAGTGTGTCGCGTGTGCGTCACGAACTTCGAACCCTGCACGTTCACGTGACAGACCACCAGGCCCCATAGAGCTCAGGCGACGTTTGTGCGCAAGCTCACTGAGTGGGTTGATCTGATCCATAAACTGGCTCAACTGTGAACTCGCGAAAAACTCACGAACCGCTGCGACAATAGGACGCGCATTAATCAGCTGTCCAGGAGTTACAGTTTCGATATCACTCATAGACATGCGGTCTTTAGCGTTACGCTCCATACGGAGGAGTCCGATGCGGAACTGACGTTGTACGAGCTCACCAACCAGTTTGATGCGACGGTTAGCCAGGCTGTCGATGTCGTCTGCTGGATCCTGTGTGACGTTAAGCCTGATGAGTTCGGTAATGACTGCGATCAGGTCTTCGAGCCGCATGACGCGGTTTTCAGCAGTATTTGGCACGTCCATATCGAGTCGTTTATTGATCTTGTAGCGACCTACCCGGCTAAAATCAAACCGTTTGTAGTTGAAAAACATGTTTTCGATCAGACTACGCGCGTTATCCACGGTCGCCAAGTCACCTGGTCGAAGTCGTCGGTAGACTTCAATGAGGGATTCGTTGACACCTTTGGCAGGGTCTTTTTCAAGTGTTGCGGCTAGGTGGCTGTTTGTATCAGCGTCGACTGCAGCAAACGCGTCGCGCATCTGTGCTTCGGTCATACCAAACGCACGTAGTAGTGTCGTGACTGGCATTTTGCGCTTACGATCGATTTTTACGAACAACGCACCGTTTTTAGCAGTTTCAAACTCAAGCCACGCACCACGACCAGGTATCACCTTGGCACCGTAGGCGTTTTTGCCACCGACGATAGATGACGTATAGAACACACCAGCGCTTCGGATCAGCTGGCTCACAACCACACGCTCTGCACCGTTGATCACAAACGTACCGCGAGTCGTCATCCACGGGTAGTCGCCGAGGTAGATTTCCTGGCTTTTTACTTCACCAGTGACTTTGTTTGTCAGCTCTGCGACCGCTTTAAGTGGTGCTTCGTAGCTGATGTTGTTTTCTCGTGCTTCCTGCTCTGTCGTTTTTGGGTCTTCGAAATGATAATCTTTGAACCGGATACTGAGTTTCTGACCAGTATAGTCGTCTATCGGACTGATTTCTGACAATATTTCACCCAAGCCTTCTTCGACAAACCACTGAAACGAGGTGTTTTGGTGATTAATCAGGTTTGGAAGATCGATGATCTCTTTTTGTTTTGTGAAAAACTTACGCTCTTTTGCCCCTGCGCGCTTCGCGCTCTGAGACTTCGTGGTTGCTTGTGCCATTCATGCCCTTTTCGTATACATAGAAACTACCGACGTTTCATATGTGATTACTCCGTACACACGATACAGACACGTATGACTCCTACGGCCATACGTTTGCCTGCATGCTTGCTGTTATACGCGTTGTTACTATTTGGTGTCTTTGATCAGAAGAACACTACTACAACGTGGCCTTATCCCGTGCATCACAGATCCGCATCACATGCAAAACCTTAAAACACACAGCTCACGGGTATACTACTTCTTAGTACCAAGGATATAGATTCGAGAGCTCCGAGTCAAGTATCCAGTTATACTGAACGTGCTTAATCGTAAGTGAGCGTCCTTACGGCTGCCAGAAAATATTGCCCTTGCCGTCTCCGCTTGCACTTGGCTTACTTGGAGAAAAATTAAATAACAATGGAGCAGTGAGGCATGCAGCTACTGCTAATCTTGCTGCGCCAATACGACCCAGTTGGTCATCAGGCGGCTGTTGATTTTCTGTGACTGGCTGCATTATGTCGCCGTTGTTTTCGAATGGACTAGTCATATGCACCTCCCTGTGCGTGTCTTATGAAATACTTATTTTCTTCTGCGCCTGCTAGTGTCAGTGATTCCTCCGGAAGAAACATTCCAGCCACTTACAGGACTCCTCCCGCTGAAGTTACTATCCGTGTTCTTAGTTGTTTTTCCAACCAGAGGCAGCATCGCAGTGAATGCAATCGCTCTTGTCACATCGTAAAGCGACACATCACTTTGCTCGACGTTCAGTTGCCCGTAGTTTTCTGGGTCTATATCGGGGTTC
>CALLJT010000023.1 GCA_938050265.1 Candidatus Saccharimonadia bacterium | reverse complement strand
CGTGCGATACGCATTTTGAGGGCGCTGACTGATAGTCCGAGCATCTCCGACATGTCCTGATAGCTGAATTTGTCGACGTATTTCATGCTGAGCAGTGCTTTTTCTTCGTGTCCGACGGCCTCAAGGAGTCGTGCTGTATCGAGCTTTTTCATGATTTGGTCCGATAGGTCGTCTTTCAAGAGACTCGGGTCGACAGGCATGTCGTCGTCGAGCGGGTAGGTTTTGTACCGTTTGCGGATAATCGATATGCACTGGTTGTACACAATGCGGAAAAGCCATGTTTTAAACGAAGCGTCACCACGAAACCCCGGGAGTGCGAAGTATACTTTGGTCCATATGAGCTGTGCTGCGTCAGACGCTTCGTCGTAGCTGTTCAGAAGTGAGTAGCACCTGCGAAAGACCAAGTCGCCAAACTCGTTGAATTTTTGTTCGAACATTGCATCGTCTTCACCACTAGACATGTCGTGCATTAACTGTTCGATTGAGTCGTTGGTTGGCTTCACGTACGTTGCACCGGCTCCCTCGTTACTGTCGATAGCAGAGTCTTCCAGTGAGCGACACAGGGAGACGTATTCTATGCAACATTTTTACATAGATTGCATGTATTTACAACTGTAACACATATATAGCTACTGTCGGACGACGAGGGCACAGTAATATGTATGGCTGCACAGGACGGTGCCGCGAATAGTGTAGTGAGAAAGTCCGCTTCTGTACCTATTTTTGCTTAATTTGGCTATGGGGAATACATGTGGATAATTAATGTTCAAAAAACAATGTGACCGTTCGTGCTTGGTACGCGTCTAAAGTACACCAGGCTGGTTCGGCACATGTCGCATCATCGTTACGTCTGGTGGTCTAGGTCTCACCTAGACAGAAGGGGTAAAACACAATATGCATACAAAAACACTAGTTGATCAGTCGATGACACATGCTGACGCACGGGCGCGCATCAGCATGCTTGTTGATGCTTGTTCGATAGACGATCGTCTCGACGAAGCAGTGGCTTTTGTGAAAGCAAAAGAAATCGACATCGCACGGGGCATAATCCGTACGGCGTGTGACGACCTAGAAAGCAAGCTACAGACTGAAGGCATAGGTGATCGTAACGAGCAGCACGTGTCTGTTCTGGCCAGTCGTATGTTTAAGGAATGTCCGACTGAGTCTGAGTCACTACTGCAGAGCACTACGGAGGCGGATGTCGGCGTGCCATATGAGCTACCGTATGACATGCATGTCTGCGGAGAAGCTGGTAGTGAAGCGGGCGAAGTATCCGGTGTATATGGTGGTATTGAAAGTGTTATTTATCGAGACAACAACACGGTAGAAGTGCTTGCATGCATGAAAGTTCTGGTGCATGACACAAATGACGAGCCGTCAGGTACCTACGTGCCACTGAAGTCTATAGAGGGGATGTTTATGTAGCGTATGTAGGGTCGAGAGTGAACGGGCATTCGAATGTGTACTCATGCCCACAAACATCTGGGAGCGGTGTTTGTGGGCAGCCGTGAATATATAGCGGCATAATGAGTTTGCAGTCGAACAATCTCTGATTGTGGTGTGGTGTGTGTTCGTAGCGCGGTGGAGGCTACGGTTGCGCGGCTTGGGCTACTAGCTGAGGATGGTGTAGGTCACCCAAGCTACAGAGGTAGACAGGACAACGCCCCATGCTATATCGAGTGCGACAAGCCCGCCAGGCCATTTGGCGATGACGGAATAACTAGTGAGTTCATACGTCATGTAGGTAAAGAACCCGTATAGGGCAGCGTTTTTCAGTGTTTCGCTCAGCGACCCAGCTGCAAGCCCGGGGTTGACTGCGAAATATATAATCCCGACGACAAACAATACATAGAACAGTATCGCCGCTGGCCAGATGATGTTGTCGGTCATAAGCGGACCAAGCTGGGAGCGGTAGAGATTTTTAGCTATGACGCCGAGCCAGACTAAGTCGATGGCCATGAACGCCGCAAACGCTACGAGAAACTGGATAATGACTGAACTCATGGCTGGAGTGTCCCTGCGTAGACTTGCCATACGAGCGCGCTTTTTGCGGCGAGGCTCAACCAGATATACGCCTTTTCTCCGTAGATATAGTCACGCCATTTGCCGACTTTTTTGTATTGCAACACCATGTTGATCGCGAACGAGTTGAAAAACAAGAATATCGAGCCCCATATAAAGTAGACGAACGTCGGCGGTCTTTGTGCTGTTTCTGGCGCTGTTGCGCTCGCCCAGAAATAGAGTGCGATCACTATCCAGGGCAATGCCCCGGCCAAGACACCGATATTGTAGCTCAGCCAGTTTGTTTGTTTCGTATCTTGGTTGTGTACTTCCATGACCAGCCCAAGAAGATTCATGATAGCAGTTAATCCAAACATGAGCAGGAGGGTGCTGGCGTCGAAAATCCCACTGAGTATGCCGATCAGCACGACCATGAGCGACGCGGATAACGAGTATTCAAACCAGCGGTACTTGTTGATGCCTTTTTTGAGTCCTGCTGTGTAGCGTTTGTTCCATACTGTGGCGATCAATATGTGAAACGTCATAGATAGCAACGAGAACCCAGCGACACCCCAGATGAACGGAAAATCAAATAGTGTACGAGAACTGTTGACGAGCGTCTGCGATACTTCGTCGAATACAAGGTATTCGGTGGTGATCGGACGCGTGAAGTCTTTTGCCCCGATAAGCAACAGCACAAGTGCCTGAACACCGTGCGCAACGGCCATGTAGAGGTTGAGTGTGCGTAGTTTGTCATATTTCATGTGTGGTGTTGGCTACTCCTTGTTGTAAGTGCTTACGTATAAGTATAACGTAAAACCCAGCTGGGAGCAGCTGGGTTTTACGTGTACGAAGTCACACAGTTGTACAAAAGCTAGGATAGCTTATGGGAGAACAACTGAATCTACGATGTGTACGACACCGTTAGATGCTGCAACGTCGGCAGTCGTGACAGTAGAAACACCGCCATTCGCGTCTGTGAGCGTGACACCTGCGTCGCTGACGGATACTTCTAGCATACCGCCCTGTACTGTTTTGACCATTTGACCGTCAGTGAGGTCTGCAGCCATGACTTTGCCAGAGACAACGTGGTACGTCAGGATGTCCCCGAGGTCGTCACGTGCCAATAGCTGATCAGCTGTGACATCGAGGTTTGCAAGAAGTGCTGCAAATGCATCGTTTGTCGGTGCAAAGACCGTAAATGGACCATCGCCACTGAGTGTGTCGACGAGGTCTGCTTTCTGGACTGCAGCAACAAGCGTGCTGAGGTCGTCAGTAGCGACGGCTTTTTCAACGACATTCATAGTTACTGCATCTTGTGCTGCGTCAACCGCGTCACCAGCCGCGTCACCAACTGCATCTCCAGCATCTTTTGCTGCATCAACAGCGTCGTCTGCTACGTCAGAAACTGTATCGGTTACTGTGTCTACTGGGTTGTTTCCGTTCAGTAGTGCAAAACCACCACCGATAACGAGCAACGCCACGACGACGCCTATAACTGCATTTTTGTTCATACTATTCTCCCTTGTGCTTATGTGTTCTGTACACAACTATATCATTGCCAGTGTATAGTTTTCGTATAGTTTTTTGGGTGTGCGTATGCCTCGGTTTAGCTATGGTGTGCGTTCGTCTTTTGCTGTTTCTGGCGTGAACGATAATGCTGCTGAGTTGATGCAGTATCTCTGGGACGTCGTTGTGCGCGGACCGTCATCGAACACATGGCCAAGATGTCCGCCGCAAGACGCACAGGTCACTTCCACCCGGTGCATACCGTGAGAAGTGTCAGCCGTTTCAGTAGTGGCACCTGGGAGTGCCTGGTCAAAACTTGGCCAGCCTGAGCCTGAGTCATATTTTGTTGTCGATTCAAATAGTTGCGTCCCACAGTTGGCGCAGGTGTATGAGCCATCATCTTTTTTGTGGAGGTATTCGCCAGTGAACGGCGCCTCGGTGGCTTTGTCGAAGAGGACTGCTCGTTGCTCGTTAGTTAGATTAGGGTTCTCGGTCATGTCAGTATGGTATACCCATCTCAATACAAAACCAACTCTTTCGAGTACACCCTGACGGCTATACACAATGAGTCAGGTTGGCTATAGTATGAGCGCGAACTGATGCTATAGCGACCACAAAACAAAACGTGCATTTTGATCCGCGCCTTGTTGGCTCAAAACAATCATTTCTCCTTCACCGTATCGCTAGATATGCTTCACTCGAATATGATCATTTTTAGCTCAACAATCCATCGGCTCAAAAAAGACACGTTTTGTTTTGGGGTTGCTATATAATAGGTGCATACAACAAATACAGAAGGATAGACATGAAGCAAGCAACGTGCAAAGACCTCAACGGACCGTGTGACGTCATAATTACTGGGGACACACCTGAAGAAATCGGGAACAATTGCCGTGATCATGTGATGGACATGGTGAACGACGGCGATCAGCTACACAAAGATGCTATCGCTGCCTGGATGCAGAAACCAAAACAAGAACAGGAAGCATTCTACAAAGACTTTACGGCGAACTTCGACTCGCTCGCCGACGTGTAGCGTAGATTTTGCTCCCAGTGCAGGTTGCCATAGGCTTTAGGGGTAAAGCTTGCTTTACATACGGATTTCCTGGCATACTAGTATGCGTATGAGTTTCAAGGCAGAACATACGGTTCGTAATACCGTTCAACGTGCGCGTAAGCAGCACAACATGACCCAGGAAGATCTTGCACAGCGTCTTGGTGTGACGCGGCAGACGATTATTTCTATTGAAAAAGGTAAATACTCTCCGTCCCTCTCCCTTGCACTTCTTATAGCAAAAACGTTTAACGTACAGGTAGAGGATTTATTCAGTCTATGAAATGGTTTAGTCGTATACAGGAACCGGCGCTGGCCGCCGCTGCACTCATGTTCACATTGGCGCTACTCGCAACCCGCAATATGTCGATGTCAGATATGGGATTGATGACGATGCTTGGCCTATTTACTGTTGCACTACTTGGGTATAGTGCGTTTGTGTTCAGGGAAAATCCTGCAGATGAGCGTGAGCATGAGCTGTCGTTGGTGGCGAGTAAATACGCGTACCTTGTCGGATCAGTGGTGCTGTGCGTCGGCATAGTTGTTCAGACACTTGATCACACACTCGACCCATGGCTGCCAGTTGTTTTGGCTAGCATGGTTATTGCTAAGTCTTTGGCATATTTTATTCGGAAGTAAGCCGGTGCCTCTGTTGCACTACGCTTGTACTACTCTTGAGAAAAAGCGACAGTGGGTCAGGTACTTAACATGTTAAATGTAAAGTACACTTGACATCAAGCAGCGTGCAGCTGTATCGTGAAAAAGGTATATAACATAAAAGCGAGGGTATAGATTTATTATGAAACTACAAAAAGGATTTAGCGCAGTAGAAGGGCTCGTTATCGTTGCGATTATCGCAGCTATCGGGTTCGCAGCGTTTAGCGTTATCGGTAACAGTGACGACGACGATATGAGCGATGACAAAAAAATGTCACAGACAGATGACTCATTTCCTCTTTCTGTATCGTTCAACAATCTTGCACCACTTGCTCAAGGTGCTTACGAGGGTTGGGTGGTTCGTGACGACGTGAAATATTCGTTCGGTACATTCAACACAACTGAAGCGGGCGAGGTAGAGGGAGCATGGGCGTTTGCAGATGACGACTTCACTCCGCAGGACGGCGACACAGTTGCTATATCTATCGAACCAGAAGAAGATGCAGATCCCGACCCATCAGCAACAATCGTACTCGCTGGTGAGATAGCCGACGGCTCAGCTGACTTGGCATTTCCATTAGACGTGAGCGAGTTTGCGGGACAGTATATCCTTGCGACGCCAACGACAGAGACAACTGACGATGAAACTGCGGGAGTATGGTTCACAACAACAGGAAGTGATACATCGCTTGACATACCAGTGGCTCCAGAAGGCTGGGCATACGAAGGCTGGGCAGTCGTTGATGGCGCCCCAATAAGCAGCGGGTTATTTACTGACCCATCAGCAGCTGACTTTTTCGATGGATTCTCTGGCCCTGGTACTGCTCCAGAAAAACCAGGCGAAGACTTTGTAGCGAACGCACCTGAAGGCAGGGAGTTCCCGCTTGATCTGAGAGGCGGCACGATCGTTGTCTCAATCGAGCCATATCAGGACGGTGCAGACCCAACTGGACCTGCGCCAGCACAGGTCAAGCCACTGACACATGCTGTCGCAAGTGACGCAACCGATCATACACCGTATGATCTTCAGGTGGGTACTGATTCAGTACCATCTGGTGTCGCACAGCTGTAGCCGTACACCGTACGGTCGCACGAACACAACACCCATCCGACGCGGGAGCTCGGATCGGTGTTTTTTGTAGGCACTATAGTTCGTGCTTTCAGTACACGGTCGAAGCGTTGTACTTCGAATGTGTTTGACTTCTTCAATATGAACTAGTCGGAAGTCTTTGTGAGTTGTACTTCAAGCGGCCCGTATTGGTTTCTGTGAAGAAACGAAAACTCGAGGTGGTTACCTGAGCTTTTCAGGTCATAAAACAAGCTCGTTGTAGTGCTACCGGAATCAAAATAGATGTTAATGTCTCCTGAAGCGAGACCGTTATCCTGGACGTCATAGATTTCGTACTGCTTGCTGGGGTGGTTATCGTCGGTGCCGTAGTAGAGCGCTGAGCCAAACTTGCTTTTCGACGTATCGAGGAGTTTTGATGTGTATGTTCCATCTGTTTTAAACGATAGTTGAACGAGCGTAGGGTCTTCCCACGGAGTGCTGACGCATCCTTGCCAAGTACCGATCATAGCATCTTTTAGTTCTGTGAACTTTTGTACCGGGTATTGCACTGCATCGAAAGAATCAAGAAACGTAGCGGAACAGGCATCAGGTGCAACGGTAACTGGCGCAATAGCCACCGGTTTATCTATGCAGTCGTACGGTGTTTCGGCAGAGATCCACTGATCTGCAGTGCAATTATTGGGGTTCGATCGCCATTCTTCTGTCGACTGCTCCTCTTCACTAGTAGGGTCAGGATTGTCCGTATCGGTGTCGTCTGCTGGGTTGTTTTCTTGCGATTGCTGCGGGGGATTACTAGCTTGTAGCTGTAGGTTCTTTTCTTTTTCTGTGTCCAGGTCCTCCTGTAGCTGTTCAATGTCGCTTTGAAGTTGTTTCGTTGATTGGCTGTCTATTGCAGGAGACTCTTGGTTTACCTTGCCTGATTCCTGGCTAGCAAAATACTGAAAACCAAAAAACAAACTGGCCATCGTGAGTATAGCTACTAGGCTGTACAGAAACGATCTTTCTCTGATCTTCATGTCTGTTGACTATATTGAAAGCTCTAGCTCTTTGCAACCGAATAGACGGTCAACAGTAGGTTTGCTCGTAGTATACTTACCTATAGATATAGTAATGAACAGTGGTAAAAAGCATCATCATCAGAAAAGGCATCAAAAAGTTTTGATTATAGTAATTGCATTGTTGGCTGTCGTTTTGGCAGTACCGATGCTTGTTTTGAGTCCGCGTGACAGGGGATTGCTACTAAGCAGTGCTCGTACGTTTGTCCACGACGGGGTAGATCGCCAGTATTTACTGAGTGTGCCAGCGGCGACGACCGACTCGACCAAGCTGATTATTGGCCTACATGGATTCGGCGATAGCCCGAAGCGTTTTGCCTACTACACTGGTTTGCATAACGCAGCGAATAGTGACGACATCGTGGTCTATCCTTCTGCGCTCCCACCGCGTACCGATCAAGAAAAACCAGGCTGGAACGCTGGGTTTTGTTGCGGCAGCGGCTGGGTCGGTGAGGCTAATGATTCGGATTTTATAGCCGAACTGACGCGTTCACTGGTCGACGAATATAACCTAGATCCAGATACTGTTTTTGTAGCGGGCTTCTCGAACGGCGCGTTCATGTCGCAGCGTCTGGTTATTGATCACCCCGACATATTCAAAGGTGCAGCAGTCGTATCCGGCAGCATCGGCACAGCAGAGCAGAGCTTGCAGCCCAAGGTACCAACACCCATACTCCTCATGCATGGAGAAAAAGACGTGATCGTTCCTTTCAGTGGTGGAGCGGGCGCGACTGATCCGGATTTTGTGTGGCGAGATTTCGCTGCTATGGAAGCAATCTGGACAAAAAACAATCAAGGCACGGAGCCAGTCAAAACAATCACGCATCCGACCAATAAACATGTATGGGGCGACTGGCGGATATTAAATATCTGGCACAAAAAACCACAGGCAAGCGTCGAAGTCATGAACTTTTTTAGTAGCATCAGTGATCAAAGAGAGCAGTAGAATTTCAAAATTCCGTATTCTCAATGGGGCCTCCTGCGCAGGTCGCCTGAGTGTGCAGCGCTATAATTAATCAATAAATAATCTGTGAAGCACTAGCGTTACGTTGCAACTCAGCCTATACTGGTAATATAGCGCAGCAATGTTGGTAGCGCGCTCTACGCTGATGTAGACATCTCTTCGTAAGGAGATTCGTCTGCGTAGGCGACTGGTCAACAGACATGAACTAGAACGAGTCTATGAACACATATAAGGGGTGAAATGAAGTATCTCGCAATACCTATATCAATCAAAATGAGTGTGCTTGCACTATTCGCAGTCGGCTTCTGGGCAGTAGCGTTACCTGGCACAGCGCACGCTGACATGTATATAGACGACGGGGTCACAGTCACTCCTATCTCAACCACTCCGTATACTTCCCCTATTATACTTGCAGGAGACGCAACCATTACTCAGGACGTGGGCGACACGACTGACTACGAACTATCTGGTGTGATTTCTGGTGGGTTTAGCCTAGACTCTGACATTGCAGCTGGTAAAACCGTTATTCTGTCCGGCAATAACACGTACACAGGTACTACGACAGTGACTTCAGGTACTCTGCAGGTCGGAAACGGCGGAACTACAGGAACAGTTGGCGCAGGAGCGGTCGTCAATAACGACACGTTTAAAATTGATCGAAGCGGCACAACTACGTTCTCGACTGTCGTGCCGAACGCTACGGGAATCACAGGATCTGGCGATATAGATATTGATAATGCTGGTGTTTTAGTTATGAACCGCGACATTGCTACAACGGCTGGAACACTCGACATATACGCTAACAGTGCAGCTGGAAGCAGCCTCGGAACCATTAGGATGACAAGCAATATCACGATTGATGTCGGGACTGGTTCGGGGATTATTAACGGTGTTTCAAACAACACTACGGGGCGAGGAATTCAGATAACTGGACCTATGCAAATGAACGGCGACATAACTCTTGATGGAGATTCAATTTTCACTACTGGGACGTCATATGGAATCGTCATGAACGCAACGATAGACAGTACCCACGGAGCTTTGGTGTTTGACGGAGATTCTGCAACAACTGCGCATGGTTCTGGCATATATATGGACAGCACAACGATAAACGCAACTGAAGAAATTACCCTGACAGGCGATCAGCCAAGCCTTGCTACCGGGAACGTAGACTCTAACACGGCCGGTGTATTTTTTGTGAGGAGAAATAACGTAAATACAAGCGGTGGGGATGTGACTATTTCTGGGACAGGGCCACGGGGTATCTCTGCGAATACCAGCGTCAATGGAGACGTCAGTGTTGTTGCCAATAACGCAACCATGACGGGGTCAGCAACAACGATGTTAACTGGGGGATTGTGACGAGGCACCACTCTACCTTTGATATATCAGGCAACTTAGACATTAATGCTACTGGTAGCAGCGGTATTTACTGGGAATTTGACCCAGTGTTTGATATAGATGGCAACTTCGTAATGAACGGAACAGGCGTTGCAGGTGCTGGAATTATTTTTGACAGAACACCTACAACTACTGTTGGAGGAGATCAAACCTGGACGGGAACGGCGAGTGGATCAGGACTTGCGATACGAGTAGACGGCGTGTATACAGAAAATATCACCGGTAATTCAACCATGACAGGGAGCAGTGTTAATGGTCATTCTATCCACTTTATTAATATCGTTAACTCAACTGTTGGAGGAAATGTAGCCCGGACTGGAACAGCAACCGGAACTGGAAGTGTGCTGGGGGTGTACCATCAAAGCCAAGCCAACTACAACGCAGCGGGCGATCTAATCATACAAGGTGATACTGCCGGAACAAACGCAGCAGTCTATGTTGCAGGTGTCTCTAATTTAACAGCTAACAACATAGATATTGACGGAACAACCGCACTCAGTACTGGTAATGCCGGTGTGCAGTTCAACAACACGGTGACCTTTAACGCTACCAATGATTTGAATATTGATGGAACTGCCGAGCGATCTCATGGTATTACGTTTAGCAACAATGTCACGTCAACTGTTGGGGGCGCAGCTACCGTTACCGGCACAACAAATCTTGCTGGCGCCAAGGCTGGAATGTACGTCAGAGGGGCAGCCAACACCTTTGATGGTGACCACACGTTAAACGGAATCTCGACTAACGCTGGAAACACATGGGCAATGGGAACATACTTTGAAAACGCTTCAGGTACAACAACCATCGACAACGGTACGCTCACTATTAGCGGAGTCTCTGAAGGTAATCACACAAGCCTCGGTGCGATAGAACTGCGCCAAGCCAACATTACTGGCTCTGGTGGTGTGATACTCAACGGAACAGCGAACGGAACAGTTCCTGGTGTGAATATTAGAAATACTGGAACCTATGACGCCGCTGGCGGTATTCAGATAAACGGAACTGCAGATTCAAACGACGGCGTACGATTCACCAATGGAGCTGCTAAGACCTTTGACACAGACGTGTCTATCGTTGGTAATACCACAAGTGGCACATATAGTATTAATATGCAGGTTAACATCACTAATAACGGCACTCTAACACTCGACACACAGTCCGGTGAAGGGCGTATCACAGGAGTGTTTTCTGGGACGGGCGATATTGTTAAAGCGGGCGGCGACGCCTTCAACCTTACAACCGCACACGGCTATCCTGGTACAACTACCGTTAATGACGGAGCGCTGAATGTTAACGGCACACAAACAAATTCCGGCACAACGACCGTCAATACTCCAGGTGTATACGGCGGCGTAGGATCTGCTGTCAGCTCAAGCGTAATGGTTGCCGACGGCTCTATCCGCGGAGGCACTGGTCTGGGTGACACAGGTACATTGAACGTTGGGAGTCTGACTTTTACTGATGCTTCTTCCAAACTAGAAGTGAATACGAACGGGACAAATGCAGTCTCTGTCGTTGACGTAGCTGGCTCAGTGACACTGAGCGGCATGACAGTTGATGTCATGGAACCGTTGGCTGTCGGGACGTACGACCTGATTACTTCAACACTCCTTCTAGGGAATGCGGTGATGGGCGTGAACAACACAGGCAACGCAGCCTACCTTATACAGGACACAGGAACACATACACTCAAACTCGTCGTGGCAGTTGCCGGATTTGATGTATCTGTCGTGGACAGCATCACTACAGAATCTGGCGGCACTGGATCGTTTACGATTGTCATGAACTCGAAGCCGTCTGCTGATGTCACTGTGGCATTGTCTTCTAGTGATACCAACGAAGGCTCAGTCCAAGCGTCTGTCACCTTCACATCAGTAAATTGGAACACACCTCAAACAGTCACGGTTACTGGTGTGGACGACACTCCTCCAGTGGGTGATGGCTCAGTCGCCTATAACATCGTCACTGGCAACGTTACTTCTACTGACACTATCTACGGTGCCTTCGACGGATCAGAAATAGACGACGTTGCCATGGAAAACGAAAACAACGACCCTCCAGGAGTCAGTGTTACTGTAGTTGACGCAGAGACAAGCGAATCCGGGGGTACAGCAACTGTCCAGTTCGAACTTCTGACACAGCCACTTGCAGGTGCAGACGTTACGATCCCGCTATCAAGTTCCAATACCGCAGAAGGTACGCTCGCAGTAACTGAAATAACCATCCTAAATGCCAACTGGAACAACCCTGCCGCAAACGAAGTGATTGTGACTGGCGTCGACGACATCTTGGCTGATGGAACAGTCGTGTACAGCATTGTCACGGGTGACCCAACAAGCACCGATGCCGGCCATGACAACCTGGTCGGCTCAGACGTGTCTGATCCAAGCATCAGCAACACAGACAACGACATACCCGGGTTCGAAATTGTTGCATCAGATGGCGACACTGTCGTGTCAGAGACAGGCACCACTGACGATTTCATGGTAACTCTCAATACTCAGCCAATTACTGATGTCGTCATAGATGTTGCGTCAAGTAACGTAGCCGAGGGCGCGGTCACTCCGGCTCAGTTGACATTCACGAGTGCAAACTGGAACGCTCCTCAAACAGTTACTGTTACTGGGCAGGACGACGCTGTGACAGATGGCAGTGTTGACTACGACGTTCAGGTGACAATAAACGCGTCTTCAGATGCAAACTATCTCAGTGTAAGTGGGCAAACAGCAAGCGCAACCACGACCGACGACGAAGTCGCAGGATTTACTGTTTCCCAAGCAGCTATAACAGTTGACGAAAACGCAGGCACAGACACGTTCACGGTAGTGCTAGACGGCGAACCTCTGACTGCTGTAAAAATCAACCTCGGTAGCTCATCAACGACTGACGCTACGATATCCCCGAGTACACTTACGTTTACGCCTACCGACTGGAACGTCGGACAAACAGTAACCGTAACTGGCGTCGCAAATAGTAGTAGTCTCGTGGATGGTGCGTCAACGATCACTGTGGCGATCGACCCGGTTCTTTCGAACGACGTGTTTAGCAGTCTCGCAAGCCAAGACGTAGAAGTGACAGTCACAGACGTTGACGACACAGATAACGATGGGAGCAGGGATAGCTCAGAAGACGCCGGTACAAACGGTGGCGACGGCAACGGCGATGGTACACCTGACAGTGCTCAGCAGTCTGTTTCTGGGGTTTTGAACCCAGCTACCGGTGACTACACCACAGTTGAGGCAACTGGAGGATGTACATTCATTACTGAAAACGTAGCCTTTGATGAGTCCTCGCTCGCCGTACAGGACGCGAACTATGATTATCCTGTTGGCCTCGTAGACTTCCAAGTACAATGTCCGAGTCCAGGGCTGAGCACTGATGTAACGTTCTACTATGCGCAAGACTACGGCACACAGACAGATGACTGGGTATTCCGTAAATACGACGGCACTGGCACAGCATACGCTGACATCACATCGCTCGTCACGTTTGGCAGCCACACATTTACTTCCGGTCCACGCAGTGGCGACACTGTCACAACCGTAAGCTACACCATCACGGATGGAGACCCATTGACCGATGAAGACGGGGTGGCCGATGGCGTCATCAACGACCCGGCAGGACCTGCAGTAGAAGTGCAGTCAGCTGTAGCCGAACCTTTGTCAGAAACAGGACAATCGATCGCACCAGTTATGCTAGTGGGCGCCCTGGTCAGCACTGCAGCATGGTACATAAAAGGCAGAGGAAAAGAAGCTACAAGTAAGTAGTAGTGAGTTGGCCCCGGCATGGCCTGGTTAGCTGAAGGCGCGACAGCGATGCTTTTAGCTATAGCTAGAGTTTAACGTGAGCGTGATAGCGCAAGTTCACGGTTCGTACTGTACTATTGGGCTATATGCTTTCAAGTTATGTCAACACCGACCCATACGCAAAACGGAACGCCAAAGTCGTAGATAATGTGATCTTCGTCTTAACCGCTATATTTGTCGCGAACTTACTGCCTTTCGGAGCAAATTTTCGTGACATACTACCTGAACCGTTCGATATATTTGACCACGTAAGCAACCTGGTCGTATCAATTACCATTGCTTACTACGCAACCATATTGATAGCAAAGCTCATCCACCTGACTGGCGTCAACCGGAGTCTTGGCCTGCTGATCGCAAAATCTGCAGCGTTCATACTGATGATAACTATGAACGTCTTGTTCGAGACTCGTGGCGGTCTGAGCCTGGTTGGGTCGTCGACCACAGCTGATACGATAGATCTTGCGCACGGTGTCTTAGGGGCTGCTATTGGTGTGGGTGTTGTGTACGTGAAGCAAAAAGTAGACTCAGGATGCCACCCAGAGTCTACGCAAAGACGCTAGGCAGATACAAGAAGCGTTCGAGGGTGGTATTCGGAAACGTGGGAGAATGACAATTGATTATTTGGATACTTTCGGATATAATCGGATATATGAAATATAACCAATTAACCAAGTTCGATAAGCGCATCCTGTCTTTACCACAAGACGTCGTCTTGAAGGTTGCGAAAATAGACAAACTTCAAGGTCAATGGATAGCTGGAGCCAAACTTAATCCTCAAGTGCTAGGCAGGTTAAAGCGGTCAGTGCTTATCACGTCTACTGGTGCTTCTACTCGTATCGAAGGTTCATCTCTTTCAGACGAAGAAGTTGAAAAGCTTATGCAGGGGCTGACAGCTCAAAAGATGAACGACCGCGATACTCAAGAGGTGCGCGGATACTATGAGTTGCTTAGTTTTGTGTTCGAAGAATATGATAATGTAAAATTCTCTGAAAATATCGTCAAACAGTTTCATTCCCAGATCTTAAAATATTCAGATAAGGACGTTCGGCACCGTGGGCAGTATAAGGCCTTGGAGAATAGGGTTGAGGCAACTGATCGAGAGGGTAATGTTGTTGAGACTATTTTCGAAACAACGCCCATGCACCTAGCTGCCAAAGAAATGCAGGAACTGTTTATATGGTTTGATGAGGCTATAAAAAACAAAAATTATCATCCGCTCATAACAATAGCGTGTTTTATTGTGGACTTCCTGAAAATTCACCCATTTCTTGATGGCAACGGTAGATTGTCTCGTATATTGACTAACCTGCTATTGTTGCAAGCAGGATATGAGTACACTCCATACATATCACACGAAAAACTCGTTGAAGATAACAAGTCAGATTACTACGTAGCATTACGGCGAAGCCAGAAGACCTTCGGCTCAGATACTGAGTCAATAGAAGACTGGACGAGATTCTTTCTGACGCTGTTTGAAACACAAACAGAGCGAGCGTTGGAGCTTTTAAGCGATGAAGCGATTGACAAACTGCTATCGCCTAATCAGTTAGCTGTATGGCACTACATCTCCAGTAACCAAGCCGTTTCGATTAAAGATATTGTACAAGGCACGGATGTAGTGAGACCATCGATCCGTCAGGCTGTAGAGCGATTGCTATCCCTGAAGAAAATCGAACGTATTGGCTCTGGCAGAAGTACGAGATACAAAAAGAAATAGCTACTGATGACAGCGAAAAGCGGCTTTTATGACTGGTTCGCAAGTCCAAGTTCTGTGTAGATTGCTTCGATGAGTAGCTCAGCTTGTGGATAGATTGTTTTGTCTGTAAGCATGGTCGAGATGCCGATCGAATCTGCGACATCAGTGTTCGTCTTTGTGTCATCTACAAAAAGTGCGTCTTGCGGTGCAACTTTGAAATGGTCAAGAGTTTGCTGGAAATAGGCAGGTTCTTTCTTTGTCATGCCTGCTTCCGCTGACAGAGCAACAAAGTCAAAGCCATCATATCTGCCAGGCGGTCGTGTGTGTTCTGCTTCAAACAGGTACATGTCAGACAGAAGAGAAACCTTAATACCTGCCGCCCTTACTTTTTGCACGAGACTTTGCATGAGTGGATGCGGCTCCAAGGCTGTCTTGAGCGTTTCGGCCTCAAAGCGCGATGTTTCTGGTGCTTGTCTACACTCAAGTATTCGAGCCACCGACTGAACGTAGTCTGATGAGCTGCTGTCACCACGTCCGAGAGCCTGTGAAAAGGGCGATATTTGAGTACGCTGCTGTTCGTCCGGAATAATACCAAACGTGTTTTGCATAATTCTATCAAAACTACCCGCATCGTATGCAAACGAGTAGACACCGCCATAGTCAAGGATGAGTAGTCTATAGAACATCACTAAAGATAATTATGGCTTTGCTGTTGAAGTGTGTATTTCGGAGTCTGCTCGTAGAGGCATTCTACAGCGAGCCAAAGTAAAACAAAATAGGTAACTTTTTGGACATATCCTGAGCGCATAAAAAGGTGGTTCTTGAAAGAGCTATCCGTCAGCCGGAAGTTATGTGGTTGTTGTGATTTCACTCTGTAGTTTGATGACTTCGTTGCCGTTGGTGTGCACGATGATTACAGCGGGGTTGTTCTTTGTGCCGTTCCTGACGATGTGCGTGCCTTTTGAAACGATTTCGGTTCTGGAGTTATGTATTTCCTTAACTGTGCCCTCTGCAACACCAGTGCCCCATTTCCAGCACACCCAGTCGCCAATGTTTAGTTCCATGTTGTTATGTAGCTTTCTATGTCAAATTTACGCTTGAGTCCGCCGTAGTTCATGTAGCGAATTTTGCCGTACACGCTGCGCTCAAACCAAGCGCGGTCATGGACGCCGGCAATGGACCACATAATGCCGGTATAGCCGTTTGGATCACCGCCATCGATAGAATATCTGTCATTGAGATAGATTGCGGTTGCGATTGCTTCTTCTGGTGAGGCCGACCACTCCAGTATCTTCTTGGCCCAGTACATGCGCATGTATCCATGCATTTTGCCAGTGCGCATCATTTCGCGTTGGGCGGCGTTCCAGGCCGGGTCGTGGGTTTGCGCGTCCTCCCATTGGATTTTGGTGTACAAGTATTCTCGTTCGTCTTGACTGTGAGCAGCGAGCGTTTCTGTTGCCCAGGGCTTCGCACCTTTTAGCGAGTCGTAGTTGGTGTTGTAGAAACAGTAATTATCTGCGAGTTCTTTTCTGACGATCAGCTCTTCGAGCAGGGCATTTATGCTGTCCTGTTTGGTCGGCTCGCCGTCATATGACGCGAGCTTGGCCTCTTTGAGTAGTAAGGGGATTTCAGTTGACTCGTGCATTAGTGTGAGTGCAATGCGCTGCGTCGAGATATGTCCGAAGTGTATATAGGGGCTTAGATTGGATTGGCCATCGACGGTTGGGACATTTCTGTGGGATGCATAGCTCGAGAGCCGAGTGTCCACGAATTTTTGAAGCTCTGCACGAGCAGCAGATTCGCCAGGGGCATACAATATATGTATAGAGCTCTGGGGTACCTGGGCGATTACCGTGTCAGCGCTCTCCCAGCTCTCTGAGTGTTGCGAAAGATCGAGTCTTTGGTTGTGGCTGTGTAGTGCGGGTGGTTCGACGAGCCAAGTATCTAGGTGTTTGTGAACTTTGCGCCTGATTGTGTGGGCGGCAAATTCTTCTTTGTCACTCAGTACCCACGCGGGGATAATGTTGTGCGCATCAACCACTGTGCAGCTGACATCCACGGTTTTGGCGACGTGTTTCTGTAGCGAGCGGACACCACGCAGTGGGTTGAAATCGAAGTATATCGACGCTGCATTGACCTGATCTGCAAAGTGCGGAATGGTAACGGATGGTGTGCCTATGAGCAGCACAAATTCGATGCTGTGTTTGCTGAGCTCGGTTTGCACCTCCTGTAGGCCGTCTCGCATGAATGCATAGTGCTCCCGTGAACGAACGCCTGTTTTTTCAAGCAGGTTAAAAACAACCACAAGCGGCAGGTTTTTTGCTAGGGCCTCACGCTGGGCACATAGGAGTGCATAGTTGTCGTGTACGCGCTGGTCACGGCTCATGACGTATACGATCGGACCTATGTCTCGGCTCGGTTTGCTGTTGAGTTTCACTATTCTTGCCATGCTCATCTGACTCCATTCTACTGCTTTAGAGGGATTATCTAAACTGGATTTACGTAGCGGTTTTGTTTTTTTGGCGCAAAAAACACTAACGACACTATCAGCCGTGTCGAATTCAATAGTGGTGTTGACCAGACTTAGTTTAGTCAGTAAACTAACACTATGAAGCACTTGCGCAACTTTTCTACGTATCGAACAGGAATATTGCAAGCAAGAGCCTACCGAAATTTACGTCATTTCATGGCTCGGACACTCAAAGATCATGATCTTACGTCTAGTGAATGGTCGCTACTTGGCGTCATTAGTGATGAGACAAAAAACGGGGGAATTCGTGTGAGTCACTTGGCACGAATGCTCGATGTTGAGACCTCGTTCATAACAAATATGGTCAAAAAACTGATTAAAAATGGCTATGTTGTGTATGGTTACGACGAAGACGATGGTCGAGTTAGATTCGTAAACGGAACTGATAAGTGCCACCTGAAAGTGGTCGAAATTGAAAGTCTCATGCGTAAAGAAATGCGTGAATGGTTGGGTGACGTGACACCTGCAGAACTTTTACAGTATATAGCAGTTCTAGAGAAGATATCACACAAAACTGATAAGAATAGTTAAGCTAGCTTAACCTTATTTTACTTAAGTAGCTAAAGTATCTATACTTGTGTCTAGATTAAAGTTAAGGAAAGGAATCTCATATGAATTACAAAACAATTGCAGGTCTTGTCGCCGCCATTGTTATTGCTGGTGGAGTCGGAATATTCGTCTTGAACGGGACGGATGAAGAGACCCCAAAAGATAATAACAAGGAAGCCACGACCTTGAATCAGGCACAGCAACAGACCATACCTGCGTCGGATCTCCGCACGGGACTCAATAACGCGCTGCGTGAGCACGTAAATCTCGGTGGCGTAGCGCTCAGGAATATATTCACTGAATCACCTGACGCGAATGCAGCGGTTGCCGCACTCGATAACAACAGCGTAGAAGTTGCAGCACTTGTAGGTGTTGCATACGGTGAACAAGCTGAAAAAGACTTTCTGACCGTCTGGCGTCAGCATATCGACTTTTTTGCTAACTACACCATTGGTGCGCGAGATGGTGATCAAACAGCAATGGATCAAGCACTCGAAGACCTAGCGGGTTACGGCGAAGCAGCAAGCACCTTTTTTGAGGGCGTAAACCCTGAGTATCTCCCGAAGTCAGCAGTCAAGCCACTGCTTGTGGAGCACCGCGATCTTGTGATAGCAACTGTTAATCTCATCGGTGCAGGTGATTTTGATGCAGCATATATGAAGCTTGCTGAAGCTGCTGATCAGGTTGGAGCAATTGCAGATGCGCTTGCAGGCGGTATTGCACAGCAGATGCCTGAAAAATTCACAAGTGACGTGAATGACGGTGGTGTCGATCTTCGGGTCGCGCTCAATAACGCGCTCAGAGAACACGTCAACGTTGCTGGTGTTGCACTACGAAATGTATTCACTGATTCACCTGACGCGAGTGCAGCAGTTGCCGCACTTGATAAAAACAGTATCGAAGTAGCCAGCCTTGTCGGTAGTGTGTACGGAGAGGACGCTGAAAAAGACTTCCTAACTCTATGGCGCCAGCATATTGATTTCTTTGCGAACTATACTGTCGCCGCAAAAGCAGGTGATCAAGCAGGTATGGATCAAGCACTTGAGGACCTAGCGGGCTACGGAGAAGCCGCAAGTAACTTCTTTGAAGGTGCGAACCCTAACCTACCCAAGACTGCGGTTAAGCCACTTCTGGTTGAGCATAGAGATGTCGTGATCGAAACGATTAACCTCATCGGTGCAGGCGACTTTGATGCAGCTTACCTAAAACTAGGTGAAGCAGCAGATCAGGTCAACAAAATAGCCGATGCTCTCGCAGGTGGAATTGAAAAACAGTTCCCCGAGAAGTTCTAGAGAGCCATATACAAGAGACGCGCTAGAGCCCTGCTTTTTAGCAGGGCTCTAGCTAACAGAAGACGTATCCAACAAGGAGAAGTATGAATAAGATATTAATTGGACTACTGGTATTAGCAGTGGTAGGGTTTGGAGCTCTTAATGTATTGTCGAGTGAGGACAGCCCAACAGATAAAACTCTAGAAAACGAACAAAATACTATACAGATTTCACGGTCTGAGGTCGCCATGCACGGCAGCGAAACAGACTGCTGGACGTACGTGGGAGACACAGTATACGACATAACCGAATACGTACCTCGGCATCCAGGTGGTGATACTATATTGCTCGCCTGTGGCGGTGACGGCACCACTCTCTTTGAGCAGAGAAAAACTGAGAATGGAGAAAAAGTCGGCTCCGGTCTGCCACACAGTGCAGGAGCAACAAGCCAGCTGAGTGCATATGCAATCGGTGACCTAGTCGAATAGGAGCGACTCCCGATGAAGAAAATCATACTCGTAACTGGTGCTAGCTCTGGTATCGGCTATGCCACCGTAGAGAAGCTGATCGCTAGAGGTCATATCGTATACGGCGGTGGCAGGAAACAGAATGATTTAGATAAGATAGAGGGAGCAGGTGCCATACCGCTGGCGATAGAGATGACTGACTATGCGACACTGACAGATGCAGTCAAAAAGATCACGAGCGAACAGGGCAAGATCGATGTCCTGTTCAACAATGCCGGCTATGGCGAATACGGTACAGTCGAGGACACGCCAATCGATGCAGCAAAACACCAGTTTGACGTAAACCTATTTGGGCTTGCGCGGCTTACTCAACTTGTTCTACCACACATGAGAAGACAGAAGTCAGGTATGATCATCAGCACCTCTTCAATGGGCGGGAGAATGTATACGCCTCTCGGAGCTTGGTATCATGCAACAAAATACGCCCTCGAAGGCTGGAGCGACTGTCTGCGGCTTGAGCTAAAAGACTTCGGCATAGACGTTGTGCTAATTGAGCCGGGCGTCATACAGAGTAGATGGGGAGAGATAGCTGTTCAAAACCTTACAGACAAGTCTACCGATAGTGCGTATGGCGACTTTATTGCTAAGGGTGCAAAAAGCATGACAGATATATACGAGAACCCAAGCCGTCTTTCACCACCAAGCGTTATCGCAGATGCTGTTGTAGCAGCGCTCAACAGTAAAAAGCCCAAGACTCGCTACATTGCAGGAAAGTATGCTCGAACACTTATCCTCGCTCGCAAATACTTGGGTGATCGTATGTTTGACGCGCTGATCATGAGATGAGAGGCAGATTGTGCAGCTAGTATCCAAACTCTTCAAAACGAAGTCGATCGAAGAAACCTCCTTTTTCGGCTTCTGTTTTTAGCGAGTCTACCATGGCCGGCGGACCGCATATGTAGATGTCCCGTTGTTCGAGATCGCGTATCTGCGATTTTAATGAGTCAAAACTTACGTAGCCGAATGTATCCTTGTCAAACAAAGTCACGTTGAACAGCTTGTTGCGATCCTCTATTTCTTGAAGCTCCGCAAGACCATACGGTGACGTATCGTCAGAAGCATAAATCATTTCAACATCATTACCGAACAATCTACTGTGCTGGTGTAAGCTGGCAGCGCCTGACAAAAACGGCGTGACACTAATACCACCAGCTATCCACAGTTGTTTGCGTTTGGAGTTGTATTCAAGATTGAAGCCGCCATACGCGCCTTTTATCCGAGCAACCGAGCCGACGTCCAGGCGAGCAAGCATAGCAGTGAAGTCTCCGGCTTCTCGGACCGCCAGTTTGAGCTTAGAGGATCGCCTGCTTGAACTTATTGAAAATGGATGATACCCATGACCACTGAGTTCATCAAAAGAGATATACACAAACTGCCCTGGTGTAAATTGAATGATGCGATTCATTGGTTCGAGCTCTAGCTCAACAATATCGTCACCATGTTTTTTGACCTGCACTAGCCGGTATCTGAGTGATCTGTGCAGTATATCGCCCAATAACGAATAAACAACGAACGTCAACGTCCCCGCTGTGGCTAGAACCAACATGTACCAGTGCATAAACGCGTTCGTAGTCAAAATACTACCTGACATGAAAGCATGGATAGCGCCGAGCACAAATACGACTCCTAGCATGCGGTGAACCTTAACGAATGTTTCATATTTTGAGCGTGCAAATATTGACCACAAAACGAGCGCCAGTAAGAGGTACAGCGCCATTGCGCCAAGCCAGACACCAAAATCAGACACCTTGAACCATAAAGCTAGGCTTTGCGTGAACCCTTGTTCTAGTGTGAGTAGCGACAGAGAAACTGGGTGAATAAACAGGAGGATAAGGCTGAAGGTCCCTAGAAAACGATGTGCAACGTATACCTTGTCTAGTCCGCCAAACAGTCGATCATACCAACTGTAGCGCCCACTCAGCACGAGAGACAACGCGAACATGGTCATGCCTCCAAAAGCACCTACTTTAGCGAAACTGAATGCAATATTTTGCCAGAGCTTATCCGACTCAAATGTGTAGCCAAGTTTCCAGGCGAACATAGGAATTACGGATAGAACAAGTATGAGGGCGATGCCTTTATTGAACTGTAGTTTTTTGTTTACATCCATGGTGCCATTCTAGTTGTTTTTACTGTAGTAGTGCAAGCTTGAAAGTAGCTGTCTGTGTGCATCCAGGTATTTACAGATCTGGCTCTCAGCACTTCGGTTATTGGCTAACAAGTCCAAGTTCTGTGTAGATTGCTTCGATGAGTAGCTCAGCTTGTGGATAGATTGTTTTGTCTGTAAGCATGGTCGAGATGCCGATCGAATCTGCGACATCAGTGTTCGTCTTTGTGTCATCTA
>CALLJT010000022.1 GCA_938050265.1 Candidatus Saccharimonadia bacterium | reverse complement strand
TTTGAGCTCTTCTTCTGTCGTGTCTTCTTTGAGCACCATTGTCACGTCACTGACACTGACGACGCTCGTCGGTACACGTATCGCCATGCCGTCGAATTTTCCACTCAGACTCGGGACAGTTTTCGTTACGGCGATTGCTGCGCCTGTCGTTGTTGGGATAATGTTCTGGGCGGCTGCACGTGCGCGTCGGTAATCTCTGTGCGGTGCATCTTGCAGCTTCTGGTCGGCTGTGTAGCTGTGCACTGTCGTCATCATAGCCTTTTCGATACCTATCTCGCGCTCAAGTATATCCATGACGGCTGCGAGACTGTTTGTCGTACAGCTGGCGTTACTGAACACCTGCTTGTCTGAATCTGCCAACACAGATTCGTTCGCACCGATCACGATTGTCTCAGCACCCTCGTCTTTAGCTGGTGCGCTAATTACGACGCGTTTTGCGCCCGCTTCGACGTGAGCTTTTGCCAGTTCCGATTTGACGAATCGCCCCGTGCACTCTACCACGACATCGACTTTGTGCTCGCCCCATGGCAACTGTGCTGGGTCTCGCTCAGAAAACACCGGGATTTTGTGTCCGTCAACAATCACGTGGCCATCGTCGCTGGTCACGGTGTGTTCGTATTTGCCGTAGTTCGTGTCGTATTGGAGTAGATGGGCGAGCATTTCATTATCGGTGAGATCGTTCAGAGCAACAACCTCAATATCTTTGCGCTCAGACAAAACCTTGAACACATTACGACCGATACGGCCAAACCCATTTATAGCAACTCGCGTTTTCATACACACCCCTTTAGACTTATGCGTCTTATTGTATCCTGCTTATGCTTCAAGTTGCAACTCTAGTATCTATCGACTTCCACCCCACGAAAGCTCGGCCAATGTATCACGTCCTCGGCTGTCTCAGCCTGTTTGGCGATGTCCGGTGCGTAGCCCGTGAGCGCAGGGAGAAGCTCAGTCACCCCTACCTTCCTGATGGATATTTTCTCACCTTTATCTGTAGCTGCGTCAGACTCTGAGATCAGTTCTGTAGCGAGGTACACCACAATAAACCACTCATTTTTGTAATCAGGCTGACGTACACTCACCAACCTCCACGTATCAAACACCATACCAGTCTCTTCTCTCACCTCGCGCTGTGCTGTCTCAAGCCAGTCTCTGTCGTCAGGTTCAGCTCGACCTCCAGGCGGCTTCAGTATAGGCGGCCTGTCAGGCTGCTCATCTGCTACTACCACAAAATCATGTCCGTCATACAAAATAGCTACAACAGTATCCGGACGCTTCAGTTGCTCAAATGTTGCGAAAGAACCATCAAATAGTTCCTGCTGCCATTGATGCACCTCAAATATCTCGCCTTTAAAAACACGCTTGGCATTGTCCGGTATGAGCGAGTGAGCTTTAGGTATTATTTTCTTCATAAAAGAGGCCTTATAATCCTTGCACGACTGCTTCGACGTCACTGATGGTCTGCGGGCTTGCGAGGATGTATGGTCCTTCTCCGACTGGCGAGTCGTCGAGCGGGACAAACGTTGCACCTGCTTCTTGTGCCAGCATTATCCCTGGGGCGTAGTCCCATACGTGGCCACGGGTCTGGAATATCACCATGGCATCGGCTTTTCCTGTAGCGATATATATACCCCGTGCACCACCGCCGTACATCATTTTTGCCCCTCTAAATCCGTACTGTTTTGCACGCCTCATGCATTCGACGTTCTGCTCTTTCATGCTGCCGTTAAAGATAACGAGAGACGAGCTCACGTCGCGCGCACCTACAGAAATCTGGTGCTGGTTACGGTACGCACCTTTTCCTCGGGCTGCATGGTACAGATCATCGGCAAGGAAGTCGTAAAGGTATGACTCCGTGACATCGCCATGCTGAACAAGCGCGATAATCGTCGTAGGGCCAGGCAGTCCTCGGTAAAACGCGTCGGTCCCATCTATCGGGTCGATCAACCAGTATTCTTCTGTACTGCCTGAGCGTCCATGCTCTTCGCCCATGACGCCTATGTCTGGATAGGCAGCCGTTAGTGCGTTAACAATCGTCCGCTCCACTGACCGGTCAATCTCTGTCACTGAGGTCTTGTCCGCTTTCAGCTCCATCGCTACAACGCCATATGCAGCCATGATCTGTGGCCGCACCCCCCGCACGAGCTCGGATATGAAATCTACCCGATCAGCCACTGTTATTGGCTATCCCAGCGCTCAATGCATTCAGCTATGACAGCGTGCGCTTTTGCTTCGTCTCCGTACCCGAGGACTTTGGTGCTTCCTGGTTTCTTCAGGTCCTTATAGTGCGTGAAATGGTGTTCGATCTGGTCTTTCCATTGTTTGCTCAGGTCAGCAAAACTACTGATAGCGTTGCCGGTGTTGCGGTCGTCTGCTGGTACACATATAACCTTATGATCCATTTCGCCGTCGTCTTCGAACTCAAGAACGCCCACAACAACCGCCTCAGATACGACACCGGTTGGTACTGGTTCGTTCGTGATAAACAACACGTCAAGCTCGTCACCGTCGTCGTCGAGCGTTCCGGGGATAAAGCCGTAGTTCGTTGGTTTTGCAAAAATACCAGGTTCTACGCGGTCAAGCACCATGATTTTACGGTGCCTATCGTACTCGATCTTCAGCATTGACCACTTCGGTATTTCTACCACGACATTCACTACTTTATCTTCTGTGTACGGCTTCAGAATTTCGTTATAGTCCATATATATCTCCATCGTTTAGTGATTTTTGGCATGCACACACCGTGCAATATATAGCTAGTATATAACCCGGGCACACTGAGCAGCAAATCGCAGTTACAGCAACGATCGTTTTTGTTGTACCCGTAGTCCGAGACGACAGGTCGTTTTTAGCTCAACAATCCATCGGCTCAAAAAAGACACGTTTTGTTTTGGAATCGCTATAGCCGGAAAAGACTTGCTAGTTGAACGATAATCGACGATAATTATAACCATATGCAGATTATCGGCCACCGTGGTGCTCGAGGAGCAGCACTGGAAAACACCATCGCAAGCGTTCAGGCGGGCATCAAAGCACACGCTGATATGGTCGAAATCGACCTACGGCTCGACAACCATGACGACATCGTACTGTCGCACGACCGTGTACTGACAGACGTCGACTACACAACGCTTGAAGAAGTATTGAGCAAAATCAAAAACACGTTTCCGCTCAACATAGAACTCAAAGAAGACGCAGTCGCCTACAAGCTTAAAGAACTCCTCCACGACTACAAAGGACAGATTGTGATTTCTTCACGGCACATGGGAGCACTCCGCATCGCACACACCGAGCTACCCAAAGCAGAGCTCGCCGTCATTGAACGCTGGTCTATCGTCCGAGCACTCTACCGTATGCACGACATTGGTGCGACACGGCTCCACATTAGCAACGCGTGGGTATGGTCGGGCGCACTGCGCGCGCTCAAAAACCGTGGATACAGCGTATACGTCTACACAGTCAATAGCATCAATCGAGCGAATCAGCTGGAGTCATGGGGTGTTGACGGTATATTTACTGATTACCCAGAACGATTCACTCAGCCAAAACAACCGAAGCAACGTTCAAAATCTGTGCGTAAACACACATCGACACGCACAAAACGCGCGAAAAAAACCTAGGCGAGAGTCACTGCGCCGAACCTTACTTGGATTCGAGGTATTCTCGGATAGAAAGAGCTGCGGTAGCACCCTCGCCAACAGCAGACGCTATCTGCATAGTCGCACCACTCCGTACGTCACCCGCGCAGAATAGACCAGGTACCGCCGTCATAAGTTTGTCGTCGGTTTTCACGAACCCGTATTCGTCTAGCTCAACACCGCTTCCTTCGAGGAAATATGTCACTGGCTTGAGACCAATAAATACGAACACACCATCTGTTTCAAACTCGACTTTTTTGCCGTCCTGGCCACCGATAACTTTTATGATCTTTGGTAGCCCGTCTACGACACCGCCGATGATTTCATCTGTAGTGGTGTTGAAATGCACCGTAATTTTGTCGTTATTTTCCACTGCATGCACGAGTACTTCACTAGCTTTCCATGCGTCACCTCGTATCAACACATCGATGTGGCTGGCAAACTTCGTCAGAAACAATGCTTCTTGAGCAGCAGAGTTACCGCCACCTACGATTACGAGCTTACGGTCACGGTAAAACGCACCGTCGCACGTTGCGCAGTTATGGACGCCTTTGCCGTAGAATTCGTCTTCGCCTGGTATGCCAAGCTTTTTCCACTGCGAACCTGTGCCGATTAAAACGGTCTTGGCTTGATAGTCGCCTACTGCAGTTTTTAGGCTGAATATATCACCATCCTTGGTAACGGACTGAACTTCGTCGAGTTCGATTTTTGCACCGAACCGCTCTGCCTGTTTGCGCAGGTTTTCAGCCAGCTCCATGCCTTCTATACCATCAGGAAATCCAGGGTAATTATCAACTTTGTCCGTGATAGCGGCGAGTCCGCCGATAATGCCTTTTTCAAGAAGCAGTGTATCGATGTCCTCGCGTGCGGTATAGACGGCTGCGGCCATACTCGTCGGGCCTGCACCGATCATTATTACGTCGTGGATTTTTGCTTGTTCAGCCATGTAGGATCTCCTTTAATGCTTGTTCGTCTGGGTTGACTCGATATTCTGTTCCCATACATAGTACTGGAATAGTTTGGTTGCCGTCAGTTTTTTTGTTCATTTCTTCACGGATGCCTGGTTCGTCGACATTTCTGTATTCGTATTCGATGCCCCTGCTGTCGAGTTTGCTCTGCAGTGCAACACAATACCCGCACCACGGTGCGCTGTACAGTACAAGATGAGTGGCTTCAGTCATACAACCTCAACTTTCATGTTTAAGTAATCCCTTAAACACATTTTAACTAAAAAGGGGCTTGCGCACAAGCCCCTTTTACATCATGCGCCCTCTCCATAGATACTGCGGGTACTCCACCTACACGGACACAGCCTGTGTGAGACCCAAGGCACACCGCTTACGCGATAGCGGTAGAGAGCTTCGGTAAATTAAAGCCGATCACCACCTCTTCTGTACTATCTGCATTCTCGATCAGTGTCACTGGGACAGTCAGCGCGCCGCTCTTTTCATATATCTCTCTTTGTTTGTCTGGCTGTTCGTCCAAATTAACCACGTCGTATGTCACGCCTTTGCCATCTAGGTATTTTTTGACCATTGGGCAGTACGCGCACGATGTTGTTGTGTAGACTGTTATTTTTTTTGACATGTTGCCCCTCTCTTAGAATCTTTTTACTGTTTTGTTTGAATGTATGTGTATAACGCTATTGTATATGGTGCTTACGCTAAACGCAATGCGCTATATGTTGTGTTTTTATCTGTATTCCACCTTTTCTTTTTGTCTTGCCACTGTGCGTGAACAAGAAAACTCCTGTTTACTCTATACCCCTCTTCGTGTGTCGATTATCTCTACCTCGAAGATCAAATCAGAACCAGCTGGGATACCGTCACGTGTTTGTTCACCATATCCTTGTGCAGCTGGGATCAACAGTCGTCGCACGCCGCCAACTTTCATGCCCGGTATGCCGTCAGTCCAGCCTTGCACAACAGCGTCGAGGCTAAACTCAATCGGTTCACCCAGTTCGTAGCGGCTATCAAACACAGACCCATCAGATGCGAGCGTACCATGATAGAGCGCGGCAACACAGTCACCTGGCTGCACTTCTTCTCCTTCGCCCTGTTTGACGTCGATCGTTTCGAGCTCGGTGATCGCGTCAGCTGCAGTGGTGATTTCAGGCAGCGGTCGAGCATCAACCATGTCATATGTCCGTGTACCACACACTCCTCGCGCTGTGGCTTCTTCTTGCTGTCGACGTATTGCCTCGGCCCGTTCGCCTTCAGCACGCTCCTCAGGCGTCTCCGTGACAAGCAAGTTTTCGCCGTCTTCTCCCCTAATTTGATAGATCACATACGCTGTGGTTGCTATCGTTGATGCTAAAAACAGTGCTGCCAGAAAAAAAGCAGCCACTCTCTGGCCATTACTCGCTGCCATATCTTGTTACCCTCCACGCGTGTTAATCTACATAATTTCTATTGAGTCTGTATGTATTTTCGCGATTGAGTATCATTATATACGACGCCCGTCACCTGATCCAAGACTGTTATCGTTGTTTTATTGTCACAGAGACCACAGCCCGCAAGACTCTGTAATCTATCCAGCCTTAAGTACGTACGCTGCGGCGGGCAGCAACCTTCTTGACAACATAGTATACTGGCAACGCTAGAAGGAGCAGTGTAAATGGTTTACCTGTCCGTGCAGACAGCACCATTAACCCGACAGTCACCGCTAATATCACAAGTCCGCGAATGCGTCCGACCTTGCGTCCAAGCCACTCAAACCACAGATAGATATACGGGAATGCAAGCAGCACGAGAATCGTACTACTCGCGAGGCCGAATATGATCGTGAAGCTCAGCGCTTCCCAGAACGGGTTCGTCAGTGCCAGTGGCAACAGGGCAGCGATAGTCGTGAGCGTCGTGGTAGCAAGAGGCCTGAACCGCTCTCTGATCGCCTGCGCCATTGCATCTACGGGATCCATACCGTCTTTCTGGTGATGCGTTGCGTTGTCCACGAGCAGGATTGTGTTGTTCACCGCGATACCAATAAGTCCGATCATGCCGATCATGACAAAAAAGCTCACTGGGTTTTCTGTAACAAACAGGCCAAGCCCCACGCCGAACAAACTAAATGGTAATGCCAGTAGTATCAGGAGCGGCTTGAGGAGTGACCTGAACTGTATCGTCAGTAGCACGACCATGACAAGCAGCGCACCCAAGGCGGCCATCGGCAGTGCATTAAACGACTCCTCGAAGTCCGTCTCTTGACCGAGGTCAAATGTCACATCAGTCGATGTGAGCCCATAGCCCGCCAGACGTTCATCGTTAAACTCTTCTTGCACTGCAGTTCTGAAGCTGTCGATGACGCTTGTCGTACCGTCAGCATCAAACCCTGCTCTAATTTCGAAAAACTGTCGGCCATCGAGCCGTACGATACTATCGACGTAGCCGATCTCGGACTTCTGCAGCTGCACGATATCGCCATTCGGCTGTTCGCTTTCATAGCCCGACAAAAACGCAAGTATGTCCTCAGATAATCGTAATGAGTCTTCTGCAGACCCATCAACGGCGATCTGAGACAAAAACGGAAACTCTACTTCAGGCGGGCCGCCGGCTCCACCCTGAGCGGTGACTTCTGCGCCATTGAAATCAGCAAAAAACTCTGTCAGATCGTCTGCCATCTCTGACGAAGCAATAGATCTATCACCATACGGAATAAGTTCTATGTCTATCGACGCGAGAGACGCATCTGCTGACTGATCGCTACCGTACATACTGCGGCTCAAGTTCTCACCGAGCACCTCAACGACACCTGCAGAAACTGTGTCGGCGAGCGCTTCAGCTTGTTGAATGCTGGTGTCATCGTCGTAGTTAATGTTTACAACCAGCTCGTTGCCGTCTTTGCCTGCCGGGAAAATGTCGGCCCCAAGCTTACCGAAGAAAAATATGCCTGTTCCGATCAGCCCAACACTCAGCAAAACTGTGAGTAGGCCAATTGTCCGGCCGACTTTCGGTCGGGTTTTCAGCAGGAGCAGCTTATCTGCAAGCCACGCAGACATGAAACGCGTGCGGTCGGTATTTGCGTCTTGTGCGCCGAGTATTGTGTAGTTTGCGAGTAGCGGAATCAGTGTGATAGACAATATAAATGAGACTACCAGCGAAATAATCACTGTCAGCGGCATCTGGAAAATAAAGTCACCGAGTATGCCAGTTATAAACAAGAGCGGGCTGAACACCAGCGCCGTAGTAAGCGTACCTGAAAAACTGGCTGTCCCGATAGAATTGATTGCATCACGGACAACGGCCAGCGGCTTTTTCTTACGGTCACGTTTGGCATATATAGCTTCTGCGATAATCGTCGCGTCGTCTACAAACAGCCCCAACGCCAACACAAGTGAGAACAGCGTAATAGTGTTCAGCGTATATCCCACGACGTACAAAACTGCCGCACTTACCAGCAGTACTGCTACGATAAAAAACGCCGTCAGAACCGACACACGCCAGCTAATGATCAACGCACTGATAATTGTCACCACGATGGCTCCAGTAATCACGTTGCCCTGCAAAGAATCTATGTCTTGCTGCACAGATGTGGTTAAGTCAGCAGTCTGCTCAGCGATAAATCCGTCACCTGCCTGGTTAGACTGGCTAATCACACCGGCGACTTGGTCATCCAGCTCAAACAGATCGAACTCATCACCAGTAATACCTGCTACACCGATAGTGACAGACTGCCGGAACTGGTCTTCAGCGGAGTCAAAAGCACGTCCAAAACTTGATTTAAACCTATCTGTCGGGTCGCTCGGGTTCACGGTAAACTGCTGCTCAGTCTGCGCGTAGGCTACCAGCCCGAGTTCCGTAAACTCAGCTGCCAATGCATCTGCACGTGACTCGAGTTCGCTGAGTGTCGCATCTTCTCGCGAAAACACTGATACCAGCAGGTCATACTCCCCCAGGAATTTCGCAGCGTCTATAGATATAACATTGAACCGGGCGCTCTCGGGCAACACGCCTGAATCAGTAATAGTCTGCTCGATAATATCGTTGGCTTGCTCGTTTGTCAGTGTACTGTCCAGGTCTGCGACGAACGAAAACGTGTTGTCGTTCGCAGTCGTCGTTACGCCCACGACGCCGTCTATGCGAGAGATCGTCTGCTCGAGCGGCTGTGCGACATCTACGTCGACTTGCTCTGCATCGTTTACAAAATACTGACCACCACCGACAGAAATCGGTACTGCTACCGACGGAAAACCTTCTTTCCTCAGAAAAGTCGTGTAGCTCAGAAGTCCGAACAGTATCAGTCCAACAAAAAACACGATACTCAGCGGCTTAAACCTCATCACAAGCGTACTAAGCGGCGTGAAGATCGACTTCTGCGTGTATTCACCTGTGGTTTTCGTAGACGAACGAGGGGTTTTCTGTTTTTTCTTGGATGAGTTGTGTGAGCGCGGCATGTGTCCTCCTGTCTAATAGATATGTACTGTCGCTTATGAAAATTAATACATAACACACTGTGTGCTTATTGAAGTAGTTTACGCTACGATGCCGAACTTGGCTAACGCTTTTTGTCGCTCCTCTGCTGAGCGAGCGGTCTGAACAGCGAGTAGCCGTGAATACACGCCGGAGCCACGCGCGAGCTCTGCCGGTGAACCTGTCTCTGTCACCCTGCCACCACGCAGCGCGATGATCGTGTCTACATTCTGAATTGTGCTCAATCTATGTGCGATGATAATTGTCGTTCGGTTTTTCATCAGACGTTCAAGCGCCTCCTGTACAAGCAGCTCGCTTTTGCTGTCGAGGCTACTTGTTGCTTCGTCCAGTACCAGTATTGGCGCGTCCTTCAAGATAGCGCGAGCGATCGCGATCCGTTGTTTTTGTCCACCAGAAAGCTTCAGCCCTCGTTCACCGATCTCAGTGTCATACGACTTCTCAAACGTGTCTATGAACTCATGCGCGTTGGCCGCCTCTGCTGCCGCACGGATTGCGGCTTTCGTGGCTTTTGGATTGCCGTATGCGATGTTTTCACGGATAGTACCGCTGAACAAACTCGGGTCCTGGAACACAACACCGATGTTCTGGCGCAAACTTTTCTGAGTCACCTGTGCGATGTCATGGCCATTTATAGAAATCGTACCATTCGTTGGTTCGTAGAGTCGCAGGAGCAAACTGACCAAAGTTGTTTTGCCTTCGCCACTTTCACCCACGAGAGCAGCCTTCTGGCCAGGCTTGAGTGTAAATGATATATCTTTAAATACCTGCTTTGCATCGTCGTAGCCGAACTGGACAGCGTCAAACACAACGTCAGGTGTCTGCACTGTGAGTCTTTTCGCATTCGGCACGTCTGCTATGCTCGGCTCCAGCTTCATGACTTCGAAGTAGTCTTTACTGTCGGCCACAGCTTGCTGAGAGCGCTCAACCAGCCAGCTAATCGTAAATATCGGTATACGAATGTTCATCGCATAGAGTATGAGCGCCACCGCCTGCCCAGGACTCAGCTCGCCCTGCGTGCCTTGATAGAATATGAACACATACACGGCATAAAATATGACGTTTAGTACAAGACGCCTTTTGACGTCTTCTTTGTGCCAGTGTTTCGACTGCGGTATGTTTGTTTTCTGGACGACGCCGAGGTGTGTGTCAAAATACGACAATTCGCGTTTTTCTTGTATGTAACTTTTGACTACTTTGACCTGAGAAATTGACTCAGCGAAACGACCGTGTGCGATGTCTGTGTGTTCGTTTTTAGTTTTTTGATATTTCTGCCACGTGTCGCTGCTGCGCACAGTGAGCCATATGAATATGGGATAGAGCGAAAACAGTAGCACAGCGACCTCCCAGCTGTAAAACGCCACAGCGATCAAACTGAGCACCGTGCTGAAAATAAACTGCAAAAAGTTATTGCTCATTGTCTGGATAAACCCAGTCAACTGATTGATAGAACGGTTGAGTCTGCTGATGATTTTGCCCGTCAGCTCTGAGTCGAAGTAGTTCTGTGGCAGCGTCATGAGATGTTCGTAGTAGCGATTGCTCAGAATCCGCTGCAAGCGCACTTGAACCTGGTCGCCAACATACCCGTTGATGTTACTAATAAACGTCTGACCGAGGTCAATGACAAATATACCCGTTGCCAGCAGTATGACGTAGCGAACGCTTGCATCAGTACCTAGCCTCAGCTCGTCAATAGCCCAGCCAGACAGCAGTGGCAAAATGATAGTAAACAGCGAGTTAACAGTCGTAAGTAGTGCAATCACAACATAGCTACGCCACAGCTCGCGCCCCATTTTCAGTATCCGTAGTATATCTTTCATATCGTGATGTTCAGTATACCAGCTTATGCGTCTTGCTACCGTGCGATCTGACCCAACTGACCCGCACTCACTTTTTCCTGCAAGAGTAGTATAAGCGTAGTGCAGCCAGAGGCGGCCCTGCGCGAAACGCTACTCGGGAGGGAGAAGTGAGTGTTGGTCAGGCTGACCCACACGTCAACTATGCCCTTATGCTACACTTATTCTACACATTAGATTAGTAGCCCACAGGAGTAAGATTACGATATGAAATTTATACAAGACATGATTCAGGACAAGATGTCTGACGCGATCGTCGGACAAATAGGCAAAAAATTCGGTGTTGACGCCAGCAAGGCCAATGGTCTCGTCAAGCTTGGGCTGCCGCTCATACTTGGAGGACTTGCCAAAAATGCCATGGACAAAAAAGGCGCAGAAAGCCTAGACAAAGCCCTCGCAAAAGACCATGACGGCTCTATGCTCGACAACCTCACTAGCATGCTCGGCACAAAAGAAACCGAAGATGACGGCAACAAGATACTCGGACACGTATTTGGAGATAAGCTGGGAGACATCACTAGTATGCTCGGTAAATCAGCAGATACAGATCCAAAAGTCGCTGGCGGTGTACTCGGTAGCCTCGCACCCATAGTGCTTGGCCAGCTCGGCAAGACTAAACGCGAGCAAGGACTCGACGCCAGCAGTCTTGCGAGCATGCTGTCTGACGAGAAAAAAGAGTCAGACAACAAACTCGGTGGTTTCATGAAACTCCTCGACCGTGACGGCGACGGCCAGGTCGTCGACGACATCATGGACCTCGCCAAAAAGTTCATAAAGTAACGCGTTTACATCGAATAAAGTCGCATCCTCTACGTCGTTGAGTACGTTTCGCGTTTCAAAAACTACGGTGCAGTGGCTAAAATCACCAGACGCCTCCACCGCCACCACCTCCGCCGCCACCAGCGAAACCGCCGCCGCTTGAGAACCCTGACCCACTGGAGCTTTTCGGTGGCGCGAACGACGTAGCTGTTGCTTTATTGGTAGCACCGATACTGTTGACGAGTCGAGTGGTTGTAAATGAGTTCCAGTTACCTGCATACCACTCTGGTGGCTGCTCATATATATCGCGAAACGCTTTAGCCCATGACTTCTCGACACCCATAGCAACAGCAAATGGTAATAGCTTTTCAAAAAACTCAACTGAGCGCACAGGCTGCCCAGCGCCCTCAGCCAGTGGCGCGGACACGGCATCCTGCTGCTGCATCCTGTCTTTTTCTGCAGTGTCAAGATACAGTCGCAGGCCCTGCATATGCTGTAGAAGCGAATTACCACTCCTGCTGCGTTTAGTCATGAAA
>CALLJT010000021.1 GCA_938050265.1 Candidatus Saccharimonadia bacterium | reverse complement strand
GAAGCGTGTTCGGATGAACCTGTAATAACTCGCAGGCTTGTTTTAGTGTTAGATATTCTGGTAAATCATTCTGTGACATTTTAATAACTCTTGATACCATTACTATACAAGAACTAGTCTCGATTCAGAAGGCTTTCAAAGATGTAATGAGCAAAGAGAACAATAAACCAGATAAACCCAAGAAGAAGCCGAATGAAAAATCGGCTAAAAAGCCTGCCAATAAACCACAGAAGAAGCAGCCAGAAGCTACGCCTGCTTATGAGTTTAAGATACGCAAAACATCTGGTCCTACGATTGGCGACATCGAGAAACTGAGGAAAAAAGACCCTAAAGAACTGACAGAAAAAGAAAAAGCCACCCTAGAGCGAGCGAACGAACAGATGCTTGAGACTATAAAAATTATCTCAAAAGCATATAGCCCTGCTCCGATAGCAAATATGTTCAATGATGCTATACGTCCGATTATCGTGCCTACATTCCCTGTGGCTGAGTTTGCAAAAATGCAGAACATAGTCATCGCCAATCAAGCTGCTATGGCTAAACGGATTGTGGCTGCTACAAGCATCAACTTTATAGCAAGCAGTATGTTTGCAGACATACACAGTGCGCGCATGAGAGTTCTTAAATCAATCAGCATCAACCTTAGTTCTTTAGGTAGATTACAGGTGTATTACTATCGATGAATATGACGAATATGTTAAAGGCTACAAGGAAAGACAGGAAGAACTTGATGATAATTTAGTGAATCTGACGCACAATGACAAAAGCTTCGTTTTAACCAGTTCTTATCCGTTAGACATAGCCAGTAAAGCACCTCATCTCTTTCAAAGTTCGAAACCAGCGTTAAAAGGCAAACTTTTGAAGTTTCTACTTTCGAACCTAGAGATACACGATAAAACACAGTCTTTTAAACTGAAAGCACCCTTTGATGTAATCGCAGAGTGCTCTCAAACTTCAAATTGGCGGGCCCGACCGGATTTGAACCGGCGATCTCCTCCGTGACAGGGAGGCGTGTTAGGCCAGCTACACCACGAGCCCGCGTATGATAACGATACGAATATCGCTTACGAACCTAAAGTACTTCTAGGCTCATTTCGCTATTCGATCTATTGTTAATTATTCTCTACCGGATTTGACTCACGTTCCGCGAGCCCGAAATTTCGTTCAATCAAACAAGTTTGATGAAGAAAGTTTCCTTGCGACATGCCACTGGCATGTCTCACCGCGATCTCCTCCCGCGTCTGGGGAGGCGTGTTAGGCCAGCTACACCACGAGCCCGCGATTGCATAATAGTAGCATTTCAAGGGGTGCGATGCAATAGAACTCTTCTAAAAATTAGGTTGGTCTACTGCTCAGGGAGCGAGATGTATAGTCTGTATGGCTGGTCTTCTTTGCGGTCGTTCAGAGTTTCGGATACATCCTGCAGTGGGATCACAATATGCGCGCCTCGAGCACTTGACCCCTTGTCCTCGACGTTCTTAATAATTGCGAGGGCATAACCTGTGCGATACGGGATAACCGTCACACCTGAATATTCACCCTCTTCGAGCCGCAGCAGCGTATCCACTGTCGCCTGTGACACGTTACGGTCACTCGCGTCAACTTCACCGAACTCACCGCCGTTTTGCGCGGATGCCTCGTCCTGGGAGTATTCTTTAGCCACGTCAGCAAAATCTGCACCACCATCAAGGTCAGCGAGCGCCTGCTCTGCTACTTGTTGTGCTTCCGTGTCGAGTGCACGCGTTACTTTCTGCACCAGCAGTTCGGACGCCAGACTCCGACGAAAATCAGTAATCGACCAGTTCCAGTATTCACGTACGACATCTTCGAGAATGTCATCGGTACTACCGAGTCGACTCTGCTCCCGTGCAATCCGAATCTGTTCGTCTACATCCTGGGTTGATACGGTTATATCTAGCTCTTTGGCAATCTGTTTCACATACGCGTGGTTCACCACGTCGTCGAGTGCACGGTTTTTGTAGCTTGCTAGCTGCTGAGCACCCTCCTCTGTCATGAAACTCAGGTCTTCCTGGGACTCATAATAATGAATGTAGTGTCGTAGCTCGAACAAATAATTTTCATAGTCAACGAAACTATTCCCTATCCGCGCGACAGGAAACGGCACAACTCTGCTCACCTGATATATGAACCGACTCGTACTCTGCTGACGATACAACAGCATGACAAGCACCGTTGACAGCACCAGTACAGCCGCTATGACGAGAATCGTACTCCACAACACAATCCTATGCTTTGAGTGCTGCAATGGATAGATGTATTTCCGGGCACCCGACAGCACCTCTTCACGGTGCTCCGCAACGTTTTCATTGGTTATTTTCGGGATGTCCTGAGCTTGTTCGTGTGTTTCACGTGCTGCTTCACGTTTCTGCTGTAGCTTCTTGAGCTTTTTCTTCACCATGTAATCTTGCTATTCCTGTTTTTCCTGATCAACGTTTGTGCCAGTGTGGATTGCTATGCCTCGCTCACGCAGTATACCAAGTACTTCATGCTGCACGTGAGCTGGTTTGTGGACATCGTGAATAACTAAATTACCCACGATAGTCTGCACAGTTATTGTACCAAACCCGAGCAGAGTTTCCTGCACACCAACTACCTCATAGTTCACCATCTGAATCTGGTTGATAGCGAGGTCGATGACTTTTTTGTTAAAAAACCCTTTTTGTGTGACCTGAATAAACCGCTGATCAGTCAATATATACACACTGAAATACCAATATACCCACGCCGGCAGCATCAAAATAATGCCCAGCAGGAATCCTCCTACCAGACCACCTATAAAATAGCTCATCTCAGGCTTGATAAACGATGGCACCGTACCAAGCAGAACAGCCAACATGAACATGATCAGGCCTTTGCGCATTACTACAGGGTGCTTTCGAAATACATACAGTACTTCTTCATCTTCGTATTGTCCGCGAAAGGTAGACTTTGCAGCTTTTTTAGCCATAACCACAGTTTACAGCAAACAGTTTACAGATTACAGCAGGTAGTTTAGAGTGATGAGAACGACCCCATAGTTCAATGGATAGAATACTTCCCTCCTAAGGAGTAGATCTGCGTTCG
>CALLJT010000020.1 GCA_938050265.1 Candidatus Saccharimonadia bacterium | reverse complement strand
CTCGTCAATATGCGAATCTGGCCGTATGCCGTGATCAAAGTGCGCTACCACCACCACAGGCAGGTTCGTCAGCTCGTCGTTTTTCTGCAGTGCCTCTGCTCTCCGCTGGGCAAACAGATGCAGCAGCACAACAGAATCCACTCCTCCGCTTATTGCCAGTATGTATGTTTTCTTCATTGTGAGATAATGATACCGTGGATTATGAAAAAATTGCATACAGATTGCTTGATCTGCAAGGTGAAATCACAAAGCTCATCAATATCGAGCGAGTGATCGCACTGCCGCGTGGCAGCAAACACCACTATGAAAATGACGTCGAACATAGCTACAGTCTCGCAATGATTGCGTGGTACATGTGCCAGCACGTACCAGAGCTCGACAAGAATACGGTTATCCAGTACGCACTCGTACACGACATGGTCGAAATTCACGCAGGCGATGTCATGGCGATTGGTCGCACCGATGCACAGCAGGCACAAAAAGACGAACGCGAAGCGAAAGCAATCAAACAGATCGCGGCTGACTGGCCAGACTTCAACGACATGAGCGCGGCAATTCACGCATACGAAAGCCAGTCAGATGACGAGGCTGTGTTTGTGAAAACTCTCGATAAAATCTGTGGAATGCTAGTGAACATCCAGGCGCAAGGCAAAATCTGGCACGAAGAAGGCATCGAGCGCGGCAACATCATCAAAAACAAAGACGAAAAAACCAAACCACACACAGATGTCCACGAAATCTGGAAAGTCCTCCGCCAACACATCCTCGACCACGACGAGTACTTTAGCCCTGGCAAAGCCAGCTAGCGGGTATCAAACTCCATTGCCTGAGCCCTGCGGACAAACTATCGCGGAAGAACGCTACTCCTCCAAACAAAAACCACCCTCATGGGGTGGGCTTTGTTTGGTAGCAGGGACGAGAATTGAACTCGTGACCTCAGGCTTATGAGTCCTGCGCTCTAACCATCTGAGCTACCCTGCCATACTACCGATACACATTAACAGAGATAAATTGTAGCAAATTTACTTCTTGTTTGCCAGCCAAGCCTGCAAAGCCGTATTATCCTCAAAGATCTCTTCAAAAATCGCGTAGAGCGTCTCTGTCTTTTCTGGAGCACCCACTGCGTAGCACTTCTTGCCCATTCCGTACGATATACCCGACTCCATGTGAGCCGCGGTCCCGGCAGGCAACACGACTAGAAAATTATCTGACGCTTCTTGGCCTTCAATATCGCGTTTATATATCTCTTGAATAAGCGGGTGATCGAGCGACATCGACTCCGTATTCTCCGACTCCATTGCTGAAGCATCCAAGCCGTTCTTCTCTAAGAATTCAGTGTAATCGTTCTCAAGAAAGCAGAATGCAGTGAATCCAGCATCGCGCACGATCTGTGTGACCGCTGCAACTTCATCGCGGTTACGCCATCGCCCGGCAATAAAAAAGTCATACTTCTGCATGACCCTATATTAACACCGACCAAAAACTTCTCCGAATTTTACCTCGGAGAAGTTTATGTTGTTGTTCGTTCCGGTTTATACGGTGAACAGTTTGTCGAACACTTTTACAAGTAGTCCGTCTGTGTTTGATTGCTCATAGCTCATATACTTTCGCTTACGCTCATAAGACAAACCTGGCGGTTTTTCTCATCGTGCCGGGTTCGGAATAAATCCGAACTCGGACTGCTCTTTTCCCTCACTGGGAATAAAAGCTAAGCGTAAAATCCTTTCTTTTTTATTTTTAGTTTTTAAATATTTTTTGTTTTTTGGTCTTAAGCTGTATGCCCTTAACCCACGTCGTCTGTAGTAACTAGTATGCCATATGACGTCTATGCTTTTCAAGCGTATGTTCTATCAACAATCAGATTGGAGTGCTGCATGTCATAGAGAATCTGAGGCCCTATTGCTGCATGCACTTTGTTTTTAGATCATGCGTCTTGCTCAAGTTTCATGTATCGAACTTGAGACTTTTGGTTGGTTGCGAGCGATTTTATTTTAACCGTTCGTTTTATTGTAGCTGTACGTCGTTGTTGTCGCGTGCGTCAAGTTGCAATAAAATCACTCGTCCCAATCAAAACTGAGGCACTCACACCGCAGCCTATAGTTCCTGAGGCCAGGGAAGGGCACTCCCCTCCCCTGATTAACCATGGATTTTCCGTCCGCCAGCTGGCAGATTACTTCGGTAAAATTCATTCATATTCAGGGGTGAGCAGCCGGAACAGTGCTAGTGACACTGTGAGTAGCACTTTCTCTTGGCAACTATCCTAGAGCAAAGATGAAAGTGTGGATGCGAGGCATCCGAGCCCTGCGCGATAAGAGGAGGAGTCTCCTCCTCTTATCGCCCGTTAGGGTTTAACAAAATGGACAATCCCCTGCCGCCTTCTTATCTTCCATCTTCTTCAGCAGCTGTGCCGCTTCGTCAGACTGAGCGGACGATTTCTTTTTTGAAGTAGATTTCGCAGAAGACTTTTTAGCTTTTTGAGCTGTGTCGTCTTTCTTGCTACTTCCGAGGCCAAATACCATTCGGGCTTCCTTTGTTTAACTTTTTTATATTTGTTTGCTGATGTTTTTGTTTTAATCAACTAAGCACTATTATAGCTTATGCTTTCATATTTGTCAATATAGTTTTCAAAGAATGTTCGTCAAGGAGTGAGGCCACGAGCCTCTAGCATAACCCTGATGTTAGAATATGCGACGTCAACTCTATCCGTTGTTACACCAAGAATCTCGGCAATACCGATTTTCGTGAAACTGCCAGGATCTTCACTATCAAGAAACAAACGGAGAATACTACCCGCGAGAACACTTAAAGCCGCGGCACCCGATTCCATAGTTAGTCGATCTTCCACTGCTTCTAGCGCCCGTATACCGTCTCCAGCACCGTGAATAGTATTGAGTGGCTCCGCCACTATGAAATCCACTGTCAACACATCGCCACCCCTAAGCAACCCAACAGGAATCTCACGTACCTGAGAGTGATCTTCGGACCTAATCATAGGATTATCGGCGGTCGGACGACCAAGGTTTAGGCCTCTGTAAACACTCATGAGCATACTTTACAATTATACTGTATAGTATGCAAATTGCCCTACCTGGAAGTCTAACCGTGGGGGTGGTTTTCCAGGCCGACGGTGCGGTCGAGGATAGGGTTCACCAGTTTCATGAGCACAAACAGCGCGACAGAACCTACTGCCATGAACACCCAATCATGTGCTTGCAGTGGGCCGACTTCGAAATAGCCTGCCAGGAACGGAACATACAGAACTGCGAACTGCAGGATCAGTGAGCCGATCATCGACACCGTAAGCATCGGGTTAGCGAACCAGCGAATTTTATAATCAGTACGGATGTCTACCAGCCGCACCATCTCATACACCACCATGGCAGAAAACGCCGCTGATACCGCCTGAAGCTCTGTGCCTACTGACCTGTTATACCAATACTGCAGCAGCATCGCGACAGTCATGAACGCGCCAAATATAAATATCTCTGTCCATACACGCTTCGTCAGAATAGACTCCTGGAACCGTGAAGGCTTGGCGTTCAGAGCGTCGTCTCGCGTCGGATCAGAACCGAGTGCAACAGCTGGCAAGCCATCAGTGACGATGTTAATAAACAACAACTGTGCGGCGGTCAGTAGCAGGTTGTTAAAGAACAATATTCCAAACAATATGACCAGCACCTCAGCGATATTGCACGATATCAGGAAATTGACGAATTTACGGACGTTGTCGAATATCCCCCTGCCCTCTTCGATGGCGTTTATGATCGTCAGGAACTGGTCGTCGAGCAGTATCAGATCTGCGGCTTCTTTAGCCGCGTCCGTACCAGTTATGCCCATCGCAATCCCAATATCTGCGGCTTTAATAGCTGGTGCGTCGTTGACGCCGTCACCGGTCATGGCAACTTGGTGGCCGTGTTTTTTCAGTGCTTGAACAATGCGTATTTTGTGCTCAGGGTTCACTCTCGCATATACAGATATGTCTTCGACATCGCGTTCAAACTCTGCCTGCGACATCTGCTCAAGCTCGACGCCGGTTATGGCGCCGCCTTCGATGCCTATTTCGTGTGCGACTGCCTTAGCTGTTTCGACGTGGTCACCGGTGATCATGATCACGCGCATACCAGCTTCTGTCTGTACACGGTGGATTACCTCTATGACCTCTTCTCGTGGTGGATCCATCATAGCCTGCAGGCCAATGTACACGAGGTCTTTTTCTATCTTGGCGTCGCCTTTGGGGCGGGTTTTAGTTTCTTTCTGAGCAAACGCCAGCACACGAAGCGCTTTCTGCGACAACTGTTTGTTCTGCTCGATAACCTGTTTTTTACGCGCGGCGGTGAACGGGACGATTGTGCCACGAGCATCATACATTTTGCTGCATTTTTCAAGCATCGCTTCGACAGAGCCTTTCGCAGCAACGAGATAGCCGGATTTTTGCTTGTGCACTGTACTCATGAATTTGCGGTCACTAGTAAACGGTACTTCGTCGACCCGCTTGTACTGCACGTGGAGCTTTTCATACATCTGTGATGATTTGCCAGCAGACACGAGTAGTGCGCCTTCTGTCGGGTCACCGAGAACAAGCCCGTCTTTAAGGCGAGCGTTATTGCAGAGCGCCCCTATTAGCATAAGCTGTTTGTATACACCTTTTGGCTCTATTTTTTTACCGTCAAGCGTGAATCCGCCATCAAACCCATACCCAGTGCCTGAAACAGTCAGAGTTTTTCCTCCAGCCACGATCTCACGGACGGTCATTTCGCCCTTTGTGAGTGTACCTGTTTTGTCTGAGCATATAACGTCAGTTGAACCGAGTGCTTCAACTGCACTGAGTTTGCGTACGAGCGCGTTTTTCGTCGCCATACGACGCGCACCAAGTGCCAAACTGATACGCACCACAAACGCTAATCCCTCTGGTATGGCGGCAACTGCCAGTGCAACGGCAGCTGTGAAGGCAAATATCATGCGCTGCAGCATGTCTTGCTCACGCGCCTCGTCAACCAAAAACAGCACCACTACAAACACGACGGCACATATAAGTAATATGATGACCCCCAGCCGCTTGCCTAAGTCGTCAAGTTTACGCTGCATCGGTGTCTCTTCGCTTTCGACGTCGTTGACCAGGCTGGCTATTTTGCCGAGCTCCGTACCCTGCGCAGTCTCTACCACGACGCCCTCTGCCGTTCCTTGCGTCACGAATGTACCAGCAAACGCCATGTTTTTCTGGTCACCGAGAGATACATCTGCACTGATAGCGTTGTTGTTTTTGGTCACCGGCAGGCTTTCGCCAGTCAGGCTGGCTTCGTTGACCTGCAAGTTGTGAACCGTGACAAGTCGCACATCTGCGGGTACTTTTTGACCCTCTTCCAACAAGACGACGTCACCTGGCACGATGTCCGCAGCGTCAATATCGATCGTTGCTCCACCGCGTCGTACTGTTGCTTTTGAACCAACGAGTTTTTTGAGCGCTTCGACTGTTTTTTCGGCTTTGTATTCGTTAAAGAACCCGATCAGCGCAATTGCGATCACAATCGCAAAAATCAACAACGCCTCGCGACCGCCCTCTTCATGAGACTCAGACGCAGCGATAGTATCGCACTGCTGTGTGAACTCCGACGTTCTAGCGTGGTCGCTTGTGCAGAAATCAGCGATCTGACCACAATACATATCAGTGTCCCGCACGTCAGTTGTGAAACGTGCGCACTGCAGGCCTTCTGCCACTGCTTGTCGTGCGTAGAGGGCGTCTTCTGCGTCGTGCTCCGACGATGACCCGTTGCCGACAAGGCCGACACCCCACGACACAAGTGCAGCTACAAGCAAAATTATGACAAGTACGTCTTTAAACTGACCGAGAAATAGCTTGAGTGGATTAATCGGTTTCGATGCTTGAAGCTGGTTTGGACCATGCTCAGCGAGCCGCTCAGATGCGCTGAAACTATCAAGCCCCTTACCTATATCAACCTTGAGGTCTTTTTGAACCGTTTTAGTGTCTTTTTGAAACCATTTAGACATTTTTATTTGCCCCTTATGAGGTCTATGTTATAGTGAAAATCAAGCATAAGCAATTTTTTATACAAAAGTAGCTAACAGTGGGTGGGATAACACAAAAATCATGAACAGCACGGCACTACTAACCATCATCGCCAACCTCTACGAAGACGATCTTGAGGGCAAACTTAACTCGGCTGGACTACGCGGTATAGGCGTGGCAACGATACTGTTGATCGTCCTACTGCTTATCGCTGCAGTCGTCACAAAAAACAACGCCCACAAAAAATGGAAAAAACCACTATTCTTTACCATTGCAGCGACAATCATCCTGCCGTCACTGTTCCTTATCGGATCGACTATAGCCGTCAACACCCTCTCGGAGTCAAAAGGCCCTGTCCACTGGCATACTGATATAGAGTTCTGGGTATGTAATCAAGAAATAGAGTTCCGTGACCCATACAAATTCCTCAGCAACAAAGTCGGAACGTCAACCTACCATGAGCACGACGACAAGCGCATCCACCTCGAAGGCGTTGTCATGGAAAAACTGCGTGATGCATCGTTCGAAAAATACATGGCAGTTACTGAAGGAAGCGTAACTAGCACGTCAATCATCATCCCGACAAACGACGATATCTATGAAAACGACACTGACGGCGACGAACCGACTGGCGACAAACGATTCGTCGAAAAGTTCATCAAACAAGACGACAACGGCCGCAACATTATCCAAGTTGCTAACGGCGATAGCTGCGGAGGAGCAGAGACAGCAGAACTGCAGGTGTTCCAGTTCACCTACGACACCGACACAGACACCTATTCACAAACCAAACTTGAAGACCCGCGGAGCTACGTTATGCGTGACGAGTCCGTCGTGCCACCCGGAGACTGCTTAATCGTAGAGTTCGACGAGCCCAAAGACCGCTCAGAATACCTCTGTGAGCAATTCGGTGTCAGAGACAGTGAGCGCTGTACAGAGTTCGGCGTGTCAGAGTTTAACCCAGACCTATGTAACATAACCGAGAAGTCGTTTCGTGCGCCTGCAGGAGTAGACATATAATGCTTGATTTACCACAACTCACAATCGTACTTGGTGCAGCTGCTATCGACTCGGTTAATCCGTGCGCCATTGGTGTCCTTATCCTTATGGTATCTGTTGTACTCGGTCAAGGCGGATCACCTGCACGACTACTCAAAGTAGGCGGTGCATACATATTTGCGATTTTTGCTACATACCTCATAGCCGGACTGGGCCTTGTATACTTCTTCTCTACTATCCCGATCGTAATTGCTGAATACTTGAGTATCGCCGTCGGCGCACTTGTGATTTTCGCTGGTATCCTCGAAATTAAAGACTACTTCTGGTACGGCAAAGGCATGTCCCTACAGATACCGACCAAATATGCCAACAAAATCCACGAATGGTCTACGACGAACAAAAGCATCTGGGGTGTTATGGGTCTTGGTGCATTTGTCGCCGCAGTTGAATTACCGTGTACAGGTGCGCCGTATCTGGCGATCATCACCATACTCCGCATAGACTTTACTATATGGGCGTTCCTACTGATGGTCCTCTACAACTTTGTATTTGTCCTGCCACTGATCGTTATCCTTATCATGGTTGCATCAGGTACAAAAATCAGTGCCGTCAGTAAATGGAAAGAAGAATCCAAAGGCAACATGCGACTTGCTATGGGTCTGATGTTTGTGGCTCTCGGTTGGATACTCATACTAATCGCTAACGGCACCATTAACTTCGGGTAGGAACATGAAGCATATTGTTAAACGACATGGGCGAACCGAAACCTACGATGACCGCAAGCTCTACGCGAGTGTGTTCTCTGCGTGTCAGGCCGTCCGACTGTCCAGTGACAACGCCGAACTCATTGCAGACAAGGTAGTTGCCGACGTACAGACATGGATCGCCCAAAAACACGAAGTCACCAGCAACGACATACGAGCGCAGGCAGCCAAGTCGCTCAAACCGTATGACCCAGACGCCGCATACATGTACCTGCACCACCGTGTCGTGTGGTAGCAACGTCCAATTTCAGGTTCGAGTACGAGGGAAAAGTTAAGGAGAGTTAAGAGAGACAAGAGAGGGTCACCGCCACATCCGGCGATAGACGAGGAACATATGAGCTATAAAAAACCACACACAAAACCAATCAACCCCAACTTTGACCTACTTATCATCGGTACTGGCGCCGGCGGCGGTGTCGCTGCGCATATCGCTTCGAGCAAAGGCAAACGCGTCGCAGTCGTCGAGCAAGAAAAAATCGGCGGTGAATGCCCGAACTACGGCTGTGTTCCGACTAAAGCTATACTACAGGCCGCAGAGATGTACCACACTGTTAAGCACGCAGCGGATTTCGGTATCAAAGTCACTGGCAGTGTTAAACCAGACTTCAAAGCAATAAAAGCATGGAAAGACCAAGCAGTACGCAACACAGGCACCGACGAAGGACTTGAAGCCTACACGAGCACTGGCGT
>CALLJT010000019.1 GCA_938050265.1 Candidatus Saccharimonadia bacterium | reverse complement strand
GCTGCTTCAGGGTCCTCTTTTTTCACGAGGCCCATACTTGTTGCAACATCGCCGTCTTTAAGCCGCATAACGCGTACACCTTGTGTTGCTCGACTAATCTCAGGAATATCCTTCATGCCAAGTCGAATCGTCTGCCCTTGTTTTGAAATAATGATGATCTCTTGATCGTCACCTTCGCGCAGACTAGCTACGCCCATGAGTTTACCGGTTTTCTTGTTTACGACTGCCGATCTGATGCCGACACCACCACGCTTGTGCGGGGTAAACTGCGACACCTTCGTCCGTTTGCCGTAGCCATTCTCTGATATAACAAATATATTTGCGTCTTCCTCTACGCGCACCATTCCAACAACGATGTCGTCTTTACGGAGTCGTATACCGCGTACACCACGTGCTACCCGCCCCATAGCTCGGACATTCTCTTCGTGGAACCGGATAGCCTGACCCGCTTCAGTAGAGATAATAATCTCATCTTCGCCGCTGGTGAATCGCACCCAGCGCAGCCTGTCGCCATCGTCCAAGTTTATGGCTATCAGCCCGCTACTTCGCACGTTCTTATACGACTCGACTGATGTCTTCTTTACGGTTCCCCGTACAGTACACATAAATAAGTAGCCGTCTTTGGAGTCAGATTTGAGACTGATGATAGAAGAAACCTCTTCTTCGGGATGCAGTTGCAGCATATTCTGTATTGCAACACCTTTTGCGCTCAGTCCTGCTGCCGGTACTTCGTATGCCTTGATCCGGAACACACGTCCCTTATCAGTAAAGAACAGTAAGAAGTCATGTGTGTTAGCGAGCACAAGCTGCTTGATCATGTCCTCTTCACGGGTGGTCATACCTCGTTTACCTTTACCACCACGGCCCTGTCTGTGATACTCACTCGCTGGGCTACGCTTGATGTAATTTGCTGCTGTCATTGTCACAACAACTTGTTCGTTTGGTATCAGTTCTTCTTCACTAAATTTACCGAGTTCTGCAGGTATAACCTTGGTTCGCCGTTCTTCTGCGTACTTGTCTTTTAGTTCTGCGAATTCATCCTTGATGATTTTTAGAATCTTCTTCTCGTCGGCTAAGATTCCTTCGAGTTTTGCTATGAGCTTCATCAGTTCTGCAAGCTCATCTTCAATCTTCTTCCGTTCCAGTCCGGCAAGTGCACGGAGCTGCATCGCCAAAATTGCCTTGGCCTGAATCTCAGACAGCTTAAACCGCTTGATCAGATTTGCCTGTGCTTCTTCAGTTGTCTGACTTGCACGGATAACCTTGATAACCTCGTCTATGTTGTCGAGGGCGATCTTCAGTCCTTCAAGTATATGAGCCCGGTCCTTCGCCTTCATGAGTTCATACTCAGTACGTCGTCGAACGACAACCTGCCGATGCTTCACGTGCTCCTGGATAATATCCTGGAGTCCCATGACACGCGGCTGTATACCGTCAACTAACGCCATCATGTTGAAGTTGAACGAACTCTGAAGCTGTGTCAGCTTGAACAACTGGTTGAGAAGCTTCTTCGGAAATGCGTCTCGCCGTAGATCGACAACTATGCGCACTTCCCCGCGAGAGCTTTCGTCTCTCAAATCTGATATACCTATGACCTTCTTTTCTTTGTGAAGGTCAGCTATCTTCTCTATAAGTGAAGCTTTATTGAGTCCGTATGGTATCTCAGATATGATAATCTGCTGTTTACCTTTTTTGTTCTCAACGATCTCTGCAACACCGCGCATAACGATACCACCGCGACCTGTTGCGTAGGCAGTCCGCATAGACTCTTTGCCGTACACTACACCACCTGTCGGAAAGTCAGGGCCTTTCACGTACTGCAGCAGGTCATCGACCGTAGCATCTGGGTTGTCTATCTGATGTACTGTCGCATCGAGTATTTCCGCCAGGTTGTGCGGAGGAATGTTCGTTGCCATACCAACAGCGATACCAAGCTGACCGTTCAGCAGCAAGTTTGGCAGTTTACCAGGCAACACCGAAGGTTCATGTTCTGAGCCATCGAAGTTGTCACGGAAATCTACTGTATCTTTACCTATATCAGCAACGAGCTCTTCAGCAATCTTCGCCATCTTGGCTTCTGTGTACCTGTATGCCGCAGGAGGATCGCCGTCCATGGAACCGAAGTTACCCTGCCCTTTAACAAGCATGTGTCGCATGGACCATTCTTGAGCAAGGCGCACCATCGAGTCGTAGATAGATGAGTCACCATGCGGGTGGTACTTACCGATAACGTCACCGACTACACGTGCGCTTTTAACGAACTTCGAACTACTGCGCCAGCCGTTTTTATCCATTGAATACAATATGCGTCTGTGCACTGGCTTCAAGCCGTCGCGTACATCTGGCAGCGCCCGCTCAACGATCACGCTCATAGAGTACCGCAGATAGCTGTCCTCCATGACGTCCTCGACCGATTGATGCTCGACAACACGCGAGTGTGACTCGTCTTGCGTCAGGACCTCAACCTCGGGAGCTGTCTCTGTCGTGTCCTGTTCGGGTGCATTATTAGGCGTATCTTTGTTCATATCTGTATCGTCCGACATATTAAATATCCAAATCCTTCACAAATTTTGCTCTGCTAGTAATGAAGTTTTTGCGTGGTTCAACTTCAGAGCCCATCAATTTGTTGAAAATACTATCAGCTTTCTCGGCGTCTTCTACCTTTATTTGTACAAGTACGCGTTTTTCTGGGTCCATGGTTGTGTCAAACAACTGATCGGCATCCATTTCACCAAGACCCTTGTAGCGCTTGATCTCTGTGAATCCAGCCTGCTTATGACGTTCATCATCTGCATTGACTGTCGTGCCTGATTTCTTGCGTTTTTCAATACGCTCATCGAACACAACATCAAGGTCTGCCTCGTTATAAATAAACACGTTTTCGGACTTGCTGCCAGGAGTAACGAGCTCAAACAATGGAGGTTTCGCGAGGTAGAGATGACCACCATCTATCACCGGCTTCATAAATCTGAAGAAAAACGTCAGAAGAAGTGTTGAAATGTGTGAACCATCGACGTCTGCATCGGTCATAATGATCACGCGGTGGTACCGTAGGCCACCGACATCAAAAGAGTCTTCTATACCAACACCGAGTGCCTTAATGAGGCTTACGATTTCGTTATTGGCGAGCATCTTATCAAGCCGAGCACGTTCAACGTTGAGGACCTTACCGCGCAGCGGCAAAATAGCCTGAGATTTGCTATCCCGACCACCTTTAGCTGAGCCGCCAGCGGAGTCACCCTCTACCAAGTAGATTTCAGATTCTGCAGGGTCCTTATTTGAGCAATCAGACAGTTTACCTGGCATGCTCGCACCGTCAAGAACACCTTTTCGTATAATGTTGTCACGCGCTGCTCGTGCGGCCTTCCGCGCTCGGGCGGCCAACAATGCCTTGCCAATAATTTTTTTAGCTGTTGCTGGGTGTTCTTCTAAATAGTAGCTGAACCACTCTGCAAACACAGATTCGACATAGCCACGCATCTCAGGATTACCAAGCTTGTTTTTGGTCTGCCCTTCAAACTGTGGGTCTGGCATCTTCACGAGTATGACAGCGGTTATTCCTTCGCGGGTGTCTTCGCCAGATAGATTGTCGTCTTTTTCTTTTAATATGCTGTTTTTGCGAGCGTAATCATTGATGATACGCGTGAGCGCAGTACGGAAGCCCGTCATGTGCGTACCACCGTCTGGGTTGAACACGTTGTTGGCGAACGCTTTTACGGTTTCAGTGTACGTGTCGGTGTACTGCAAAGCGACTTCAACCTGCGAGTCGTCTACAGTCTTATCAACATAAAAAACATCATCTATGGGATCTTTTCCGATGTTTAGGTGCTTGACGTATGATTGTATGCCACCCTCGAAATAGAAGGCATAGCTCTTATGAATACGCTGGTCTTCTACGTACGTCTTGACACCTTTTGTGAGATATGCTTGATGCCTCAGGTAGTCTGTCACCCATTCGTATTCGAACGGTTCACTGGCCATGATAGTAGTATCTGGCCAGAACGTTATTACCGTTCCATTACCCCTATCGGTCGGGCCGACTTTTTTTATCTTCGTCTTCGGTGCACCTTGTCGGTATTCCTGTGTGTAATGCACGCCGTCGCGGTATACATCTGCGATCAGTTTCTCAGACAAAGCGTTTACAACACTCACACCGACACCGTGTAGACCACTTGAGACTTTATAGCCACCACCGTCAAACTTACCACCTGCGTGCAGGACAGTCAGTACGGTTTCAAGGGTGCTGACACCGGTCTTCTTGTGTTTTTCGACAGGAATTCCACGACCATCGTCTTCGACTCGAACTCCGCCGTCTTCGAGAAGTATCACCTTCACTTCGGAGGCGTGACCCGCAATAGCTTCGTCAATACCGTTGTCGGCAACTTCTTTGATCATGTGATGCAAACCATCAATACCGGTACTACCGATATACATACCCGGTCGCTTACGAACCGGCTCTAGTCCTTCAAGCACCTGAATATTACTAGAATCATATCCAGAACTAGACTTCTTAGTCGCCACTACTGACCACCCCTGCTAATGCTTACCAAAACCTTGTACCTCTTTTTTTCTTTCAGTTACTTAGTAGTATACCCCATGCCCCCGAACAGCTCAAAACGCAAGGGTTTAGCAAGACAAAATTCATCACAGTGCGTATACTTACGTATAAATCAACGTGCAGTTTGGTGTGGGG
>CALLJT010000018.1 GCA_938050265.1 Candidatus Saccharimonadia bacterium | reverse complement strand
GACAGACCTAGATGGTTCAGCTATCACAACTGGTACGATCCCAGATGCTCGGCTATCTACGAATGTTGCACTGCTGGATACAGCGCAGACGTATAGTGCGGCACCAACACTAAGCGCTGGTGCGGTACTTGGTAGCTACACTGGTTCAACTGCTGGTGCAGTACGCTGGACTGGTACTGATTTTGAAGGATATGACGGCACGGAATGGCTGTCATTGACTGACCCGAACGCGCCTGCTGCTATTAACATCGTGAAGTCGGTCGACGAAACAGTTTCGAATCTGAATACACCACAGGATGATGACGAGCTGTCATTTGCAGTTGGTGCAGATCAGGTATGGACGTTTTCTTTCGTGGTGCAGGGGCAGTCAGCTGCTGTACCTGATTTCCGATTTAGAGTCAACGCTCCCGGCGGTTCAACATGTGCGTATGGGTTCGAAAATGCCGAGTTCGCACAGTCGAACGCACAGTATAACTGTGGCCAGCTATCACAGCGCGTAAACAATGCAGGAGGAAACGAGATATACCGGATAACTGGTACAGTGCGCACCGGCATAACTGCTGGCGACGTGACACTGCAATGGTCGCAGTTTACTGCTGATGCGGCTAATACATCGATTAAGGCAGGTAGTTACTTGGTCGCACAGGAAGAAAACGGTGGATCTGGCGGTGGGAGCGGCGGCGGGTCAGGGTCTGGACTGTCGTTTGAACAGGGTGGGAATGGTTTCGGAGAGACAGGTGTACTCGGTACAAGTGATGCATTCGGCCTAGACATCATAACGGGCGGCACACCTGCGCTGTCGTTTAGTGATACTGGCCTATCGACGTTCGCACAAGACGCAACGTTTAATGGACAGATAGCCGTGGGGCAGTCGACAGTAACGAGTTTGGCAACTACTGCACGTTCGATTGCAATCCCAGATGCTTCTGGCACGCTCTGTTTGAGTGGTACTGACGCGTGTGGGTTCCTGTCTCTCGCGTCGGGCACAACATATGTGGATGCGACAAATAACGATGTAATTTCTATAAACAAGACAACCGCAACTGGTCAACTGCTCGATCTCCAGCGGTCTGGTTCACCGGTGTTTACTGTTGCAAACACAGGAGCTCTGCAAATTCAGGCCTCTGGTTCAGCAGCGCTTGATATACGTAACATTGCTGGGACGAGCTTTTTTGCAGTTGATACTGCGACTGGTTCGGTGAGGGTCGGCCCATCTACTGCTGATGCCAACGGTGTATTATTCGTGCTTGATACAAAAAACTCTATAGGTGACCCTGCTGGTGTAGACGGAGCGCAGTACTATAATTCTACGCTCGGTAAACTGCGCTGTTTCGAAGCGGGGTCATGGGTGGATTGTATTTCTGACACAACACCACAGGTTCGGAGTTTTGTTGATACGACGCTCGACGCATTGGTCGATGCAAACACGACGGACTACTGGGATACTGCTGCTGAGAATAGTAATTCCGTTCCAAATATTACGCCAACCGATGCAACGCGGAGTATTCTTGGGACTGTTTCAGTTGAGTTTGACGCTGCAACTAATAATGACCGAGACAGTGTCGCGCGTATCGAGCGGGGCATTGGATCTGCTCCGATATGTGGCGGTGGAACAGTTGTTGGCGGCAAGATCGGTGTGTTTACATCTCAGAATGGCGCACGCAAAACGGGCACCGTCACATTCCTTGATGACCCGCTCACTACAAGCGACGTGTTCTATACTGTCTGTTCCGACGCGGACACGTCGAACGCCGACGGCATGAGTGTTCCACGGATTCGCGTGACCCTACAGGAAGTCGAGAATACGAATTGAGGCCCGAAGAAATTCGGGCTCCTCAATCCTCAAGTCTTGTACCTCAGTCCTTGAGCCTTATGTCTCAGCCCTTGATCATCAACATTGTGCGACTCGCAACAATCTACGTCCTTATGGTAAAATACCCGTAAGCAAACGAGGGTAAAACAAAGAATGAGCACGATAGTTGCAGTTCTCAATCAGAAAGGTGGTGTCGGTAAGACAACCACAGCAATTAATCTTGCTGCGGCACTTGCAAAGCAGAGTAAAACGGTACTCGTTGTAGATCTAGACCCTCAAGCCAACGCAACGAGTGGCCTGGCTATTGACAAGAGCAAACTGCAAACGTCGGTGTACGATGTCCTGGTGAACGGAGCAGCGAGCAGCACGGCGATAATCGAATCATCAGTCGGTGGCCTATACGTGCTACCTGCAGCACCAACCTTAGCAGCTGCCGAGCAAGAACTTGTGTCAGTGATGTCGAGAGAAACAGTGCTTAAAAACGCGCTTACAGGTGTAGAGTTCGACTATATACTCATAGATTGCCCGCCCTCACTTGGCTTGCTGAGTGTGAATGCGCTTGTTGCTGCCAACGCAGTACTAATACCGGTGCAGACTGAGTTTTATGCACTTGAAGGGCTCGGCTTATTGATGCAAACGATCCAGCGCGTACAGGCTGGGCTCAACCCACAGCTGCAGCTACTGGGGATAGTCATGACGATGATGGATGCGCGCAATGCACTTTCAAAGCAGGTTGTAGATGAGGTCAAAAAGCACTTTGGTGGTCATCTGTTCGAGACGTGTATTCCAAGAAACGTTCGACTGGCAGAGTCGCCGAGTTTTGGGAAGACAATTTTTGAACATGATAAGTGGTCTAAAGGGGCGCGAGCCTACAAGGCTTTAGCCAGGGAGGTTGTGACTCGATGAATATCAGGTATGTAGTGGGTGGTATATGGCATATGGGTTTTTTCTTAGAGCTTGCAGCTAGCCTATCTACCATCTACCATCTACAATCTACTACTTCACCGGAGGTGAAATATGGGTAAAAAACAAGCGCTTGGTAGGGGATTTGAAGGTCTCATTCCGACAAGCCTCGACGTCGACAGTGTGGCTGCACCAGGAGAGCATATTCGACAGGTAGATGTCAGTACTATTCGAGCTAATCCAGATCAGCCACGTAAAGAGTTCGATGAGAACTCAATTAAAGAGCTCGCACAGTCAATTCGCGAACATGGCATTATTCAACCAATAGTCCTGACACCACAAACGGACAAGAAAACATACCGAATCGTAGCAGGTGAACGAAGGTACAGAGCGGCACAGAGCATTGGCCTACAGAAGCTGCCAGCTATCGTCCGTGATCATAAAGAGCTTGAAGAGCTTGAAATATCTCTTGTCGAGAATGTGCAGCGTGTTGACCTCTCACCACTTGAGCAGGCCGTATCGATTGTGCGGTTGCGGGACCAGTTTAGTATGTCCGTAGTCGATATCGCGAAGAAGCTCGGTAAAGCAGAGACGACAGTCAGTAACATAATCAGGCTACTCCAATTACCTAAAGAAGCAGTTACGGCACTTCAGGAAAACCGTATATCCGAAGGGCATGCGCGCGCCATCCTTGCTCTCAGGGGAAACGAGTCATTACAATCAGAACTCCTGAACAATATAATTACTCAGAAGCTTTCTGTTCGAGCCGCTGAAGAGTACGTCAAGGCGAAAAAAGCTGAACAGGCGGACGCTACACATAAACAGGTTTCAAGCAGACTCGCAAAGAAGGTGAGCGCCATCAAAAAACACACTGGTATCAAGCCAGAGATCAAGACACGAAAGCGTGGGGGTGTCGTCTCACTACGGTACATGAATGACAAACAGCTGGATATGCTTCTTGAGCAACTTACAAAATCTTGAGTAAAGTTTTTAAAGACGTTTCATATTGCCGACCGGCACAAATCGGGACGTTGCTTTCCCGACGAGTAGATCAGTATCAATAGGTCCAAAGACTCGCGAGTCAGTGGAGTTAGTTCGATTGTCTCCCACGACGAATACCTGTCCTGGTCCGACCGTTACGTCGTAAGAGCCGGTAGTTGTGACGATGCCTTCTTCGTACTCCATGCCTGCATCTGGGTTGAACCCATCTGGGAACTCGCCGTTATACACAGTGATCGATCCGTTTTTGACTGTGACACGTTCACCCGGTAGCGCTATAACACGCTTGATCAGGTGACTGACACTGTTTGGTGCTGATATTTGCCGCGGTCTATCAAATACGACTATGTCATACCGGGAAGGTATAAGGTCGTTTCCGCTGAGGTTCGATAGAGTTTTAGGGAGCTTGTAGACTATGAGACGATCACCGTTCTGCAGCGTTGTTTCCATGCTTGAGCCGTCTACTTCGTACGAATGAAATACGTGCGAAGTAATGAACACTGCCAGAAGCGGTGCGGTCACGAGAAGTGCAATCGTACCAACAGTGCCTCTAAGCTTTGCAGCAAGTGATGACTGTTTTGGTTGTTTATCTATCGTTAAGTCAAACGCTGCAGGAGTGCTGGGCGTGTGTGACGCACGCGGGACTGTACGCTGCGCACGTGTGATGTTTTTTTTGCCAAATATTCCCATTGCTTATACATCATATAGTACTCACTGAGCACAAGCCAATTATATTGCTTGAGGTTATGGCCTGGTTCTTGAGCTGACCCACACTCACTTTTCCCTCCGAGTAGCGTTACAAGCAGAGTCGCCCCTAGGAGGGTCGCCTCTGGTTGCACTACGCTTATACTACTCTTGAGGAAAAAGTGAGTGTGGGCCCGGTTCTTGAGCGGTGCGCCCCTTGTGCGGTGTGAAATGTATTTTATGGATACTGTGTGCGCCACATGTGTTGTCACAACCAGTTTGAAAGAGTGCGCGAAGCCGTATATAATGAACTGCAGTGGAGCGCATCAAACACATGTGTCGTGTAATGTAGCTCCCTCAGCTGAAATATGCTGATTGATGAGACGTGAATAACCTGCGCGTAAGCAGGTGATATGGATTGGGGTTATTCGTGAGGTAGACGTATCTCGCACGTCCATAATTACAGAGAGATGAAAGATCGGCCCAGGCTACCGGCTTTGTATGGTACGCATAATTATATGAAAAACAGACTCACTCACAAACAGACGAAAGCTCCCCGTACGCGTTCAGTGGATGGGTTTTTTGTACACTCCGGCTCTATTGGAGCGGGTGCTACCCGCAAGAAATCTCGAAAATCATCTGTTCGATCACGGGCCGCTGGAGCATTGACAAGTGCAGAGCGACGCAACATCGAAACCATGAGTAACCAAAAAGAGGGCTTCTGGGCACGTAACTTGCCCGTAGCTACTGACGACAACGCCCAAGCTGCAACAGACGACGCCGTGTTTGATATACCGATGACGCGGTCGTCTCGCGATGCGCCTAAAGGTCGCTCAAGTATCTTCAAAAAGAAAAAAAGCTTCCGCAGGAGGCTTGCAAGCGGCTTCGCAGTTGTGGCTGTGGCGTTTGTGCTTGCTGTCGGATCAGTGTTCGCATATGCATACATGAAGAGCCGTAGCGTATTCAATGGCAGCGGCGAAGGTGCGGCTGCATTGAGCGGCAACGTCGATCCGTCACTCCTGAACGGTGAAGGTGATGGACGAATTAATATGCTCATCCTCGGAAAAGGTGGTCCAGGGCACGATGCTCCAGACCTCACTGATACTATTTTGCTCGCGTCTATTGATCCTGTTCAGAATGAAGCCGCACTTTTGAGTATCCCAAGAGACCTATATGTAGAAGACGAGAACGGGTTCGGTACGAAGATAAACGCGATTTATGCGAACGCGAAAGAGGCAAGTTATGCAAGCGGCAACTCCAGTGACATTGTTGCAGAAAACGCTGGCCTTACCGCAATTAAGCGGAAGGTGACGGACGTTATTGGGTTGCCGATACACTACTACACGATGGTGAACTTCCAGGCGTTTGTTGACGCCATCGACACGGTGGGAGGGCTCGATATTTTCATAGAGGAAGCACTGTACGATCAGTCTGTCGCATGGGAGCTCGGAGGAAATCCGCTGATAGCTGACGCTGGCTGGCAGAATCTCGATGGCGAACGAGCGCTTCTGTACGCTCGCTCAAGAAAAGGTAGCACGCGTGGTGATTTCGATAGAACAGAGCGCCAAAGGGACATTATCGTTGCGCTTCAACAAGAGCTATTACAGGCAGGCACATTTGCGAACCCAACACGGGTCGTGGGTCTACTTAATACCTTCGGCGATAACGTGCGCACTGACATCGGTGGCGTTGACGAGCTGCGGAGCCTGTATGACATTGGCAGTAGAATTAACCAGAACAACATCATTTCTGTAGGCTTAGCCGACGACCCGGTTCTGGTGACAACCGACATCGCCGACGGTCAGTCCGTCGTGTTGCCGATAGAGGGCTACGAGCAGTATCAAGATATTCGCCGGTTTGTACGAAACACTATTCAAGACAGCTTTATCCGTAAGGAAAATGCCAGAATCGTCATACTAAACGGCACGCCTACGCCTGGACTTGCGACAGAAAAACAGGTTGAACTAGAGTCATACGGCTATAATGTCGTGCGGGTAGAAAACGCGCCAACGAGTGACTACCCATCGACGAGGCTTATCGAAGTGAGTGGTGAAGACGTGCAGTACACGGAAAATTACCTTGAGCGGCGCCTCGGTGTTGGTTCTGAGCGGTCTACAATTGCTGGGTTTCCGACAGCTGAAGAGGCAGATTTCGTTATAGTACTTGGCCTCACAGAAAGCGTAGAGTAGCCGTCGTGATCCGTGCATTCCTAAATAAAGCTCAGGGTTCAGCGAGCACAAAAAGCAAAAATGCTGCACTCATCCACGTCTTACTGACAGCGCTGTTACCGATATTGCTATACGTACTTGTCGTGCTTGATTTTACGGTGTTTGCGCTGGCGGTCGTCTTGCTGAGCAAGTGGCGGATGTTTGCCGTCAAACTGCGGCACTGGTTCGCTAATATACGTGCGAATGCAGTTGACATGCTCGTTGGTGTATCGGCTGTGTCGTTTATGCACAGTGCCTACGCTACGCAGCAACGTCCAGTACTCCTGGGTGTTGTCGTGCTGTACATGGCGTGGCTGTTGTTCGTGAAACCGCGATCGAGTGTTGCTTGGGTGGGCGTCCAAGCGCTTCTTGCGCAGACGTTTAGTTTGATTGCGTTGTTCCTGCAGGGGAGTGGCGCGTCTGAAACACTGCTGACGTTTTCCGTGTGGTCGATAACCTACCTATGTGCTCGGCACTTCTTGTCGGCGTTTGATGAGGCGATGGCACGCGCAAGTGCGTATACTTGGGCGTTTTTCTGCGCTGCACTCACATGGCTGACAGCTCATTGGCTACTGTTTTATCAGTCTGTTGCTCAGCCAGCACTTATTATCACGATCGTATCCTACGGCATGGCTGTGCTGTACTACTTGCAGCACACCGATAAGCTAAGCAAGGGTGTGCAGCGGCAGTTTATCGCGCTTATGGTTGCAGTCGTATTGTTCGTGTTGGTTTTTTCCGACTGGCAGGGCGTTATAATTTAAGTGAGCAGTGAGCAGTGAGCAGTGAGCAGTGAGCAGTGAGCAAAGCAAAGGGGGAGCAATGGGTCAGAAAAATCAGGTAGAAAAACAGGAATCGAGTCATCTCATGCGTACGGTCTTTCTGTTGATGGTGGCGATCGCGGCAGGATTTTTTGGCGGTTGGTTTGGCGCACAGGCAGGCAGACAGAGTACGACGATATCCAGCGACAGCAATCCAACAATACAACGAGAGATAATCAACGGAGAAAGCGACCTCATAAGCACGATCGCGAAAGATGTTGGTCCGAGTGTTGTATCAGTCAATGTGAAAAGCCTCGGAGTTGGCCAGGACTTTTTCGGGTTTGGTCAGCAGTTTGAGTCAGAGTCTGCAGGTACCGGATTTATTCTCACTGACGAAGGATTGATTATCACTAATAGGCACGTGATATCTGATGCGACAGAGGTTACTGTCACACTTTCAAACGGAGAAGAAGTAGAGGGCGTAGAAATTGTCGGCAAAACAAACGATAGCGACCCTCTGGATATCGCGTTTTTGAAGATACGTGACACGTCCGGTCTGGACCTGCAGCCGGTCACGCTAGGTGATTCTTCTGAAGTCGAAGTCGGCGACAGGGTGATCGCAATTGGTAATGCACTCGGGCAATTTCAAAACACTGTTACGAGCGGTATTATCTCGGGCTTTGGACGCGATATAGAGGCGTATGATAACGGGAGCTTAGAGCCACTGCAGAATTTGTTCCAGACTGACGCAGCAGTGAACGGTGGTAACTCTGGCGGTCCACTAGTGAATAGTGCGAGCGAAGTTATCGGCGTGAATGTCGCTACGGCAGGCGCGGACAATATAAGCTTTTCGATACCAATCAACGACGTAAAAGGCCTGGTTGAGATCGTACTAGAAGAAGGCGAGTTGATCCGACCATACCTGGGCATACGGTATGCTCCGATAACCGACGACCTCGCGTTTGACCTTGAGCTGCCGGTAGACAGGGGAGCGTTGATCGTTGAGGGCAGAGTTGGTGCACCGTCTATTCTCCCTGACAGCCCAGCCGCTAATGCAGATCTACAGGAAGGCGACATCATAACGCACATAGATGCAGTTAAACTCGACGAAGACACGAGCGTCGTGAGCGTGCTCGGCCGCAAAAAAGTCGGTGATGTTGTTGAGCTTTCTGTCAACCGTGGTGGCGAAGACCTCACTGTTTCTGTGACGCTTGAAGCGGCACCAGAGCAGTAGCTCAATGTATATATGGAGACTTATAGGTAGGCAGCGACAAGTTCGTTGAACGCAGTACATTGTTCATCTGAGGGGCTCGCAACGTTGTACCGGGTGTAGTAGTTGGCATTGCCGGACCAGTTGGTGTTGAGCCCATACTGGCATATCATGTAGTCATCTGCGATCAGTTCTCGTATGCCGGTTTGGTCGAGTTCGTAGACGTTACGAAGCTTTTTGTACTCTATATCGAACTCACCATAGTCACCATATGCGTGGTAGACACAGTGGCCGAGTTCGTGTGCAAGGATTGCATGTTTTTTGCTTGATTGCTTGTTGTACACAACGCTGCAGAAGTACTGGGTGTCATGATATGCGCTGTAGAGCGGCTGCTCACCGTTGTTGCATGATTTGTAGGTGACACTGCGAATCGCGAGGCCTTGCACAGTCGCATTGCCGCTTGATCCATCTGAAAAGCAGCGTTTCGGAATAGCGCCGTTGCTGGCTATCACGTTGATACTACGTGCTGACAGCCATGCTTGAGATATTCCGATACTCGCAAGGTCCTGATCAACACCTATATTTGTCAGGCTGTAGGGAGTGTTTACGGTAGGTTCTGAAGGTTGAACTGGCTGGGCATTCGTTTCAGTTTGCACGTCAGCCACATGGTTGTGGTCATCATCGTCAGTAGTTTTTGTGGTTTGTGTGACGACGTTAGACTGCGTATGACGGTGCGTATCCTGAGTAGTGTCTGTTGCTGCGCCGCGAACTGAATCCTGAATCTCAGAAGCTACAATAGTCGTAACGGGGAAGTGCACAATGCCATTTTCAGTAACTCCCATAGGCGAATCGGCAGCAGTGGTGAGCGTTATCATGCCCACTGCAAGCAGACATACAGGAATATAGGCTATCAATGATCGAAAAGTATTCTTCATTATATTTGTCTCTCTAGAAGCGATTTAGCGTACGCTTGTCGGGGTTTGTGTGACAACGTTCGAGTATGTGTGGCGATGTACGCCTCTGTCGTTGCGTAGTGCTGCGTCGCGAACTGAATCCTGGATCTCAGAAGCCGCAACAGTTGTAACAGGGAAGTGTACGCGGTTTTTTTCAACCGATCCGGTAGATGGCTCTGCAACTACTGTTATGCCGATAATACTGACCGCAACGAGACTTACAGGAACACACGCTATCAATGATCGAATAATGTTTTTCATACATACCTCCCTCAGGTACGGATATAATACTACAAAAACACGTATTTGTCAATAATATTGTTGACGTAACTTCTTACGCATGAGATACGACTATGAACTTTGAGATCAAGCCCGTCGTCTGCGCATGCTGTAAACCGTGCTGTGCGGCGAGCGCAGTAAGTCGGTCATGCTGGTGTGTAAGCGCTTCAACAAGCACGACGACGGCGGATGAGTAGTTACTGTCGTGGATATGTTGGATCTGTGTAAAAAGCTCTCTATAGTAGTCGAGTCCATCTGTGCCCCCGAATAGCGCAATTGGTGGTTCTTTTGTGGCGGATTGGTTAATTTCATACGCATCTGGGACGTACGGAAGGTTGGCGAGGATGAGAATTGAAGCGTGAGGATTGATGTGCGAGGCTAGGCTGTCGCTCAGGAGGTCGAACTGTCTAAAATCTATAGCTACGCCGTATTTTTGAGCGTTTTGGTGAGCTATTTTCAGGGCAGGCTCAGAGATATCGAGTCCTACGTATGAGGGTGTACGGTTGAGTGTCGAGGACTGAGGCAGTTCAAGAGCTGCGGTTAGTATAATACAGCCAGATCCAGTGCCGATATCCACAATCTGTAGGCCTGTCTGGTCCTCAGCTTCTGGATCCTGAGTGCTTGTTGGCTGTAGCCCTTCTTGACTCTTGACTTTTGACTCTTGACTCAGTTCTTCTAAGAGCACATCAATCATTGTTTCTGTTTCGGGTCGTGGTGTGAGTGTGTCAGGAGATACA
>CALLJT010000017.1 GCA_938050265.1 Candidatus Saccharimonadia bacterium | reverse complement strand
TTGGAATTGTCGAGGTCGGCAATCGTACGAGCCAGTTTCGTGGTCTTCATGTAGACGCGTGCTGACAAGGACAGTTTGTCTGCAGCATGGTCGAGGATCGCCTTCGCTGCGCTGGTCAGGAGTGCGTATTGTTTGATGTCGCGGTTTGTCATGGCTCCATTACGCAATACCTCGGTTTTGAACCGCTTTTGTTGCGTTGAGATGACTTTTTCTACGCTGGCCCGGGCGTGGTGTGATGATTCTTTGGGGGCGCCTCGGTGTTCGGAAAGGAGCTTTGTGTGGTCAATCGAGTCCATCGTGACATGGATATCTATACGGTCGAGCAGTGGCCCGGAAAGCTTTTTTTGGTATCGCTGGATCTCTATCGGCGTGCACGTGCATGGTTTGTTGCTGCCGAGATAGCCACAGGGACAGGGGTTCTTGGTGGCGATCAGTATGAAGTCGGCTGGGTATGTAGTGGTGTCTTTTGCCCGCGACACGGTTACTTGTTTGTCTTCGAGGGGCTGGCGGAGCGACTCTATCGTGGCGCGACGGAACTCGGGGAGTTCGTCTAGAAATAGTATGCCGGTATGGGCAAGTGTGATTTCTCCGGGCTTGGGATGGGTGCCGCCTCCGACGATCGCTACATCGCTAGAGCTGTGGTGAGGTGATCGCACTGGTCGGTTGGTTTTGAGCTGATCGGAACGGGCTCCAACCAAGCTATGTAGGTGCGTGACAGTGATGACTTCGTCTCGTGTAAGTGGCGGTAGTATGCCGATAGCTGCCTTAGCTAACATGCTTTTGCCGACACCTGGAGGGCCGCTAAGCAAGACGTTGTGATGCCCGGCTGCGGCGATGACGAGTGCTCTCTTTGCTGCCGACTGTCCAATGATGTCCTGGAGGTCAACTGGAGCAGCTGCAGCTGCGTTGGTGATTGCGTGGCCGTCCTGTGTGTCGGTGTAGAGCACGTCCGTACTCTGGAGGTGTCGTACAAGGGTGGCTATAGAGCGAATAGGGTGGATATGGATGTTTGGTATGAGGGACGCTTGGCGCGTGTTCGCTTCAGGGATAATGAAGTGGTCGAACCCGTGCTGTTTCGCAGTTTGAATTTTACCGAGTATGCCGCGTATTGGTTTCACGGTTCCGTCAAGACCGAGCTCTCCGAGTATTACGGGGGTATTGGCAAGTGCTTTAGTGTGGATGCGCTGGCTTTGAGCGAGTATGGACAGGGCAATGGCGACGTCATAGTGTGCGCCGTTTTTCGCCAGGTCTGAAGGGGATATGTTGATGGTTATTTTTTTGCGGGGCATTTCTATGTCGCAGCTAGAGAACGCGCTGCGAATACGCTCTTTTGATTCGTCGAGACTTTTGCCGACCGTCCCGATGAGCTGTATCGTCGGCAGTCCGTTGGATAGGTGTGCTTGTATTTCTGTGACGACCCCATCGCCGTTGCCTGTTTCGTGAACAGAGTGAATTGTATGCATGCCTGCATGGTAGGTCCTGGGGCGACGAAATCCCAACCATAAGCGTGCGGATTTAATCGATATTTAATGTTCGCAGTTCTCACTGCGTGTCACCTCTTGAGGGGTTTCTGTCACGTGAGTAATGTGCCCTTGAATCTTTCAGGATTTGAGGACAGGGTAGTCTGGATGACAGGCAGGATCGGTACACAGCAACCTTAAAACAAAATCGTCATCTCTCGTATAAAAAAGAAACAACCACCTGCGAGAAGTGGTTGTTTACAGAGACGTTTTTGTTTTTGAGTACTTTTTTTATTCAAAGTACTGGTTACATCCTACCGTTGAAAAAAGCTTATGTCAACACAATTTTGAGCGGTAATGGTACGACGGAATTTTGGTTGGGCCGACTGAGGGTGCTGAGGCCACTAGATGTGTGATTCCTTAGGCGATCTGCGCTGTGGGCGCATGCCGTATTCTACGGCGTATCTACGGTCTACTGTTGTCAAAATAAAACATGCAGCGGTAAGCCTGCACTTGGCATGCAGAAGCTGAGATAAAATGTGTGTTCATAGGTGCTGGCGTGTGTCATGGGAGGGGGGCGTGGATGACGGTGCATCCTGTCTGTTCTTCATACATTTAAAGCGCAGCCCTGTCAGGTAGGAGCGATCCAGACTACAGTGAGGCGGCAGGCTAAAAAGGCAGGTATACGTAACTAGCCGGATAGTACTAATTCTGTGCAGAGACGCAGGCACTCTGCATGCAGGTATAAACGTAGAACAATGCAGCCGTGCGGTGGATGCTTTTTGTAAGTGAGGCAGAAAAAAGCTATTTTATAAAATATGCCGCGAACGATGGAGAGCGCAGTTACATGTGAACCTGTAACTTAGAATGTTGTAGGAATGGGTGACTGCGGCTTACAGGGCGTGCTCAGGAGTGCAGTGCTGCAGTCTGGATGCTTGCAGGCTTGACCCCGGGTGTGACATGTCTGCGTTTGTTGGATTGATGATGCGTGTACCTCGGATTGTCGTAGAGTCCGAAAATCGACGTGTTTGATGGAATCTGTATAAAACTGGTGCACGCATGCTGCTGAGCTACAGTCACTTTCTCCTCTCGAGTAGCGTTTCGCGCAGGGCCACTTCTAAGAAGGGTGCCTCTGGCTGCACTATGCTTATACTACTCGCGGAGATAAAAGTGACTGTAGCTCAGCAGTATGTTGGACCCGAAGCGCAGGTGTGCTGACGTGTCCAGAAAGAGCAGTACTCATCACGCTAGTTTAACTGTCTTAAAGTAGGTATTTTTTCTCCAATACGGCTCTAGCAGTAGCTAACTTATTGTAGTCAATGAGGCAGGTGCTTGTGTAGTGAGTGACCACGGGATCCTGCGGGTGTAGACGCAGGATGTGTTCAAGTGGACGTTGGATCTGAGATATTTAATGTTGTTAAAAATAATAAGTCCAGTTTCTGGACTAGCAGACATAAAAAGCTGATTTACTTCTTAGATGATGTTAAATATACATAGCACTTGCAGTGAAAATGTTATTGACATAAGCGTTTAACCGTGCTATATTGATAGCAGTTCATAAAAACAAAAACATAAAAACAAAACGATTTTGTAACGCAAACAAAAAGTTCCAACGTTTTATGAACGCTACAAATATCGCTCGATTAAGCCTAAAGCTTTTGAGAGCGGTCAGTCATTGCCCAAAGCTGGCGATAAGCGTCTTACAGTAATATATATAGTGGCGGATTTATCGTCCTTTGGGCTCCTCGTTTTCTTGCAGCTGCATGTGTCTCTCCTGCGTGCCTGCGTAATCAAATGTTATATATGGATCCGGTCCTCTCCCGGATCTTTTTATTTTTATTACTCATATTTCCACGCTACACTAGGAGCATATGGAAGCGACATTGACCACGAGAACAGCAAAAATATGGAAAGCTAGCCTGAGTGTTGTTTTGTTGCTTGGGTTTTTTATGCTGACGTCGCCTTCGGAGGGTAATATCGCTCTGACGCTTGTTCCTTTAGTGTTGAGCTGGGTGTGCGTGTTCGTGTGGCTTGGTGTATTGCTCGACGTTTTGCGTGTCTCGGGTGCGCGCGCATCCTTTGTTCGTGTAGTGGCCGCGTCTTGCGTGGTGTTGCTGTTGATGTTTAGTGCTCTTGAGCAGCTGTCTACTACGGATATCGTGGGGCTTACTGTGCTTGTTGGACTTGCGACGTTCTATATAGGACGAACCTGGCCACAGCGACATTCTTGGCAGCGTAGCGACGAGCAAGACAAGATAGATTAGGAAGCCTACCGTACAACAGGAAATTCGTATATACTAAATCGCATATGGATACTCCTGGCCAATCCGTGAACGACACTCCTGCAGACGATGCACAGGACACTCCTGTAGTGCAGGGTGCTGCCAGCCAACATCCGGTGCAACCAGTTACTCCAGCGGCGGCAGAGGATCTAGACCTGATCGAAAAAGAATGGGTGTATAAAGCAAAAGAAATAGTAGAGGCTACTCAGGCGAGCCCACATGAACAAAGTGCACAGATCAACCAGATAAAGGCTGACTATATCAAAAAGAGATACGACAAGGACATTCAGGTCGACCAATGATAATTATCATACTGTTGCTACTGTTCCTGCTTATACTGGCTGCGGTTGGGCTCGGTGCGTATGTGCACATACGTAAAGGTATGCGTGAACAAAAAAATTATGAACGTGGTCTAAAAATGGTTCCATTGTTGATCCATCTGCCACCACGGAGTTCTGACACTGAAGTGGGTTCTCGGGATAACCGTGATGTCGTAGACGAAACTGTGTCTAAAGCAGAGACACTCTATGACATTATCGCCAGTACGACTCAGAAGGGGTCCAAGAGTGCGTTCTATGGTCAGAGGCATTTTAGTTTTGAAATCATCGCTCACGAAGGCTCGGTTCATTTCTACGTCGCTGTGCCAATAGTGCTTATGGACGTGGTGCAACAGGCCATCCTGAGCGCGTACCCAGCTGCGAAGCTCGAAGAGACGCCTGAGCATAACATCTTCAATAAAACGGGTGGTATCGACGGTGTACGAGGTGGTGAGCTGGAGTTGAAGGAGCATTATTCTCGACCAACTGCTACGTTTAAAGAGCTTAAAATAGATACAATGCAGTCGCTACTCAATGCGCTTTCGACGCTCGACAATGAGGACGGTGCCTGCGTGCAGATACTGATGCGTCCAGCGAAGAGTGGCTGGCGCGATGCGGCCATACAGCAGGCGAAAGATAAGCGAGACGGCGGAAGTTCCACGTCTTTCTGGGACTCGTTGACGTCGTTTGAAAACTGGGGTCAATGGCTGGTTCAGGCGCTGTATGCTCCGTTCAAAGTGCCTGAGTATAAAGAGTCGGATTCGAAGGATTCGTCCCAGAAACAGCTGTCGGGCCTAGACCAAGCTCTTGTTGATGCGATCGAGGAAAAAACTCGTCACTCAGGCTACGAGGTACTTATACGGCTCGTGGGTTCATCAACGACGGGCCAGCGCGCACAATCAATCGTCAGTAGTTTGGTCGCAACATTTGCTCTGTATGACTCACCGGGTAAAAACGGCTATAAATATAATGAGTCGAAGGATGTCGAAGGGCTGGCAACTGCCTATATCATGAGGTTTTTTGCACCAGAGAACGACGGCATGGTGCTGAATGCTATTGAGCTTGCGACATTGTTCCACTTTCCCGACCAAAACACGGTGCCAACGTCTCAGCTAGAGAGGCAGGCGAGTAAGCAGGTTGATGGACCGCGTAATGTGCCTGACGAAGGTATCACACTTGGCTATAACGTGTTCCGCGGTACGAAAAAGAAGATCAACATTGCTATAAACGACAGGAGACGGCACATCTACGTTGTTGGTCAGACGGGTACAGGTAAATCGACGTTTTTGGAGAATTTGGCGTTGCAGGACATGATGGAGGGCGGTGGATTTGCCTTCATCGACCCTCACGGCGACACTGCGGAGAAACTGCTGTCTATGGTGCCAGAAGATAGAACAGAAGACGTTGTTTATTTTTGTCCGGCGGACATGGAGTACCCGCTTGGTCTGAACTTGTTTGAGTTCGACAGCCCTGATGAAAAAGACTTCTTGATTCAGGAATCGTTGAATATGCTCTACAAACTATATGACCCACAGCGTCAGGGGATCATTGGCCCACGCTTTGAGCGTATCTTCACGAACGCCGCATTATTGCTCATGGCGGATCCTCAGGGTGGTACGTTTGTGGATATACCAAAGCTACTTATCGACGCAGACTTCATGAAGGCTAAGCTGCAGTACGTCAAAGATCGCAACGTGCTAGATTTCTGGCAAAAAGAGTGGCCGAATTCTCAGAAGTCAAACGAAGCAGGCGAAGTGACGAGTTGGGTCGTGAGTAAGTTTGGTGCGTTTTTGAGTAATGAAATGATGCGCAATATCATCGGTCAGACAAAAAGTTCGTTTCAGATGCGCGACATTATGGATAATAGAAAAATACTACTTGTTAATTTGAGTAAAGGCCGCTCCGGGGAACTGAACTCAAAACTGCTTGGTATGATTTTTGTTATGAAGTTCCAAGCGGCAGCGATGAGCCGTGCGAGTATACCAGAAGACGACCGTGTGGACTTTTCACTGTATGTTGATGAGTTTCAGAACTTCTCTACGGACAGTTTTGCTGACATTTTGTCTGAGGCTCGAAAATACCGCCTAAAGTTGATTATTGCGAACCAGTTTACGACGCAGCTGACTGACGAAATCCGTGACGCTGTGTTCGGTAATGTTGGTACGCTTATAGCGTTTCGTGTGGGTACGCAAGATGCAGATTTTCTGGCTAAGCAGTTCAGTCCGGCATTTAGCACCGACGATCTCCAGCGTGTACCGAACTATAATATGATTGTGCGTATGTTGATCGGTGGCGTACCGACGCAGTCGTTCAGCATGGCGAGCTTGCCGCCGCTCGGGAACCCTAATAAAGAGTTGGCAGACGCGATCAAGCAGCTGTCTGCCGCAAAGCACGGCCGGGTTCGTGCAGAGGTAGAGAAAGAGATCTTTGCGCGTATTCAGACTGACACGAAACCAGCGCAGCAAGCTGGTGGGCCTCGGGTGGCCGCTGGCGCGAAGCAGGCTGGCCCTCAGAAGCCTCGATCGTTCCTTGAAGACTGGGGCCATAAAAAGCGTACGAATAGTTTCAAGGCACCGAAATCACCGTTCAAACGCCCTCAGGGTCCTCCTCCTGCCCAGGTGCAGCAGCCCCAGCAGGCGTACGCGAATCCCGCCCCTGCGCCATATCCACAGACTCAGCAGTACGGACCTCCTCAAGTGCCAGCACATCAATATGCTGCTCAGCATGCTACTCAGCCAATGCAGAGCCAAGGTGTGCCTCCTGTGGCTGCTCAGCAGGGGTATCAACCTCAGCCTGCATATCCTGTGTCAAACGGTCCGGTGGTTGACCCGGCCACACAACAGTACGCACACGCACCGCAACCAATGCCGCAACCTCAGCAATATGCTGCTCAGCAGGCGCCTCTGCAGTCAGCACACCAGGCACTTCCACAGCATGCACAGCCGTATTATCAGCAACACCAGGTACAGCCACCGAGAGAAGTATAGTGCTTTTTACCGCTTAAAAGCCGAGTATATATAACCAGCGAGCCCGCCGACAACTACTGCTACGAGCGGCAAGAAGTAGTTGAATGTATATCCGTACCGCTCAACGACGTAGTACACGATGAGTGCAGTAGCGAGTGGTGTAATGGACGCGCCGATAAGCGCGCGAGGAGGGATGATTCTGAGCATCATGTTCAGTACTGTTTCGATGGCTGATGTATGTACTATTCGACTCAAGATTCTGTACCGACGTGGCAACTGGCTGCGGGTGCGTCGGATCATCCGATCATAGTGGCTGATTTGCAGGTGTTCGTCATGGATGGTAGGGTGCTTCATTATTGATACTCCTTTCGGATGATCGCAAGTTCACGGAGGAGTAGGTGCGTGTATCCGTAGAGCCCGAGACTTACGGTGAAGATTGCGCCACTGACGAACAGTGTGGCCGATGACTGTACGATCGGGGTGCGTTCGAGTGTCTTGATGAGTGGGCAGTCAACTGCGTTGCTGGTGGTGTTGCCGTACGTTATATCGATGGTGCAGTCGTAGCTTGTGCTCGCTGGTGAGGGTCGATTGGTGCTGGGTGTTGGATCTTTGAGCACTGCCGTGAATGTTTCGGTGGTGAGGCTGTGCGCTGACAAGGCTTCGCTTTCTATGATGATATCTGTATCAGTGTGTTGAATGTACGGTGTGTTTGCCGGTGTATCCGTGTACTCTCTGAGGTCGCGTGCGTCGATGTTGTACTGCTTGGCGGGCAGGTCGACCCCAGACGTATTGAGCAAGGTGACTACGTACTGTATGCCGGACGTATCTTCGGTGGGTGTACTTGATACGGCTAGGCCATAGCTGTCGTCGTTCTCTATGTCGAGTCCAGTCGAGTAGGGGGTCTGACACATAGCCGTGCGTTCTCCTGGGCCGTCTCCGGATAGATATGACACGGTGAGAGTGTAGGGCGATGTTGCTCCTGGTCGATAGTCCACCGGCAGTACGTGCATGTATGAATCTGCGTCAAATGTTTGTTCGGTACCTTCGTTGTCGGTATACGTGTAGCCGTTTACTGTTGTACGGACTTGATTGGTCGAAGTAGCCGTTGATGTGAGGGTTATTGTGTTTGTTGATGTATCAACGGCTGCGTCAATACTGCATACGACTTTGGGGTAGACACAATGTGGAGAGCGGGCTGTCTGGTCGCCGCATGGGTTGATAAAGCCGACGCACGTTTCCTCCTGGGGTGTCGCGGCGGCATTGTCTGCAGTCGCTCGCACAGTTGCGCAGATACGAGTCCCGGAGTCAACATGGTGTTTCACGGTGGCGGGAACCAGGGCCGTTATATAGGTGTCGGTGTGCTGTAACTCGTCATATGCTTCGCGATGAAATCCGTGTAGGCTTTGCTGTGTATCAGACGGTGTGCCTGTGAGAGTGAAATACTGTGCGTCGAGCTCAAGGTCAACAAGGGCATTCGTAGCAGCGCTATTTTCAGTGGTATTTCGAACACTGAGCATGAATGTGATGTCGTCCCCGGGGCCATACCATGGTTTGCGATCCACGATATCCAGCCGAGCTGCGAGGTGCGGTGTAAGGTCCGAGTCTATGATCGCGCGGGCAGGCTCGGTGTATACCGATTGCTGAGGTGGATTGCGTGCGATGATCGTGAGTAGTAGCAGAAGTAGCCCAGACGCTATCAGCGCAATACGCAGCAGGGAGCGAGAGCGCTCTATACGCTGCTGTAGCTCACCAAACTTTCCTGCCGCAC
>CALLJT010000016.1 GCA_938050265.1 Candidatus Saccharimonadia bacterium | reverse complement strand
CCCGCCTACTCAAACAGCTGGACACGCCACTCAGTACTCACCAGACGTTCATGCGTGACCTGTCCAATTCCGGCAAATCGTTGGAAGAAATTCAAACCGCCTGGCACACATACTATGTGAGCTTGCCGGAGCGCGAAAAACAACAGGTCTGGCACGAGTTCTATGCTGCCAACACTGCTCAGAACAAACATCATCGCCACGAAGCAGTCCCAGCATCGGCAGCTCAAAAGCCTGCTAAACAGCCCATACAACACCCACGCAAACACACCACCAACACCCATCAAACAGGCACGCCCGCTATAGACCCACGGTCACCCCAAGAAATCAAATCGCAGATACTCCAGACAACACAAACTCGTCACACAAACAAACTAACTAAAAAACAGCACCTGAAGTCACTGATGTTTGGCATCGGCATGGCTGCGTTGTCACTACTGCTTGTGACGTTCGTGTTTTTTAACGACGTCTATATCGCGCCGTTAGTCAGCCCTAACAGTAGCGTGAGCGCAACGCCGATTATCGGTGCGGTTGACGGTCCGGTTGGCCCTGAATCAAAAATAATCATCCCGAAAATCAACTTAGAAGTCCCCGTCGTATTCGACCTGGGCAGTACCCAGGAAATAGACATCCAGCAGGCCCTCGAAGACGGAGTCGTGCACTACAGTACGAGCCCAGACCCAGGAGAAATCGGCAACAGTGTGATAGTCGGACACTCCAGCAACAACATATTCAACAGTGGTAAATACAAATTTGCGTTCGTTCTACTCCGGAAACTTGAGCCTGGTGACACATTTTTTGTTCATAAAGATAGTGTTCGCTATACCTACAAAATATACGAAAAAGAAGTCGTTGCACCCACAAACGTGTCTGTACTTGGGCCACAAGAACGCGGCAGTACGATGACACTTATTACGTGCGACCCACCAGGGACGTCGATCAACCGGTTAATCATCTATGCAGAGCAAGTGTCTCCGGACCCATCGAACAACACTGCCTCTCGTCCGTCGGCAAATAACGAAACAGCAGTGGAACCGCAACAATTGCCAAGTAATGCCCCGAGTCTCTGGTCCCGGCTGTGGCCGTTCTAGTACGATGACGCGCGTAGACGAACGACGTATCGGTGCAAGCTTTTCGGTACGCGCATGCAGACAGTTTGGGCTCGACACTACCGAGGTTCTAACGGCTGCCCTGACTGATCTGGGGATGCGGCACTACCGACTGATGTCCTACTGGGACGAATACGAACAGCAGCCCGGCGTATACAACTTCAACGGCATCATACAGCAGCTCGACATACTGGCGTCACACAATGCCACGGCGACGTTCTGCCTCGGTATCAGACAACCACGCTGGCCTGAATGCCACATGCCGGGCTGGGCCAAAAGCCTGCAGCCTGACGAGCTGCAAACAGCAGCGTTAGCGTACATAGCAGCAACGCTCGATGCAGTCGCACCGTTTATTGGCAGTGCGATCACAAGTGTTCAGCTAGAAAACGAGTTCTACAACCGGGGCATAGGCACCTGTACTGACTATTCACGTAGTCGACTCAAAGCCGAAATAGCACTCGTTCGATCACGCATCCCGGAAACACCGCTCGTGCTGACAACCAGCAACTCCATAAGCCTACCGCTCAGGGCACCTCGACCGGACAAAGTTGGGTTTTCGATCTATCGATACCAATATCAAGGAGATGCAAAACGGGTGTCGCCTCTGCCAGCGCAGTGGTACAGGGTTCGCGCTGCAGCAGTCAAAGCACTTGGTATGGACGTATTCTGCCATGAGCTCCAAGCTGAACCGTGGGGCGCCAAAAGCACAGAGCAGCTCCCCTGGGACGAACAGCTCCAGCTCATGGACGAACAACGCATCCAGCAGCACGTAGCGTTTGCGCTCAAATCAGGCTTACAAGAAATAGACCTCTGGGGCTTGGAGTGGTGGTACTGGGCAAAAACGCACCACAACCACCCCGGCATATGGGAGGCCGTCCGAAGCATTTCTCGCGCCTGACTCACGTCTCTTTATGCGTGCAAAGCAGACATACGGTATACTACCCACCATGCGTATTAAGCGACGTTTACTTGATTTTGGCATAGTCGGTATCATTAACACCGTGATTGACTTCGCGATACTGAACATTGCAACTGTGTTTTTTGGCGTACCTCGTATACCTGCCAACATTGTTTCAACGACTGTCGCGATGGTATTTAGTTTCTTTGCGAACAAACGAGTTGTGTTTGAGTCGCACGGCGCTGCCAAAACAAAAGAAATCCTCCTGTTTTTTGTCGTGACGGTGTTCGGGCTCTACGTCATACAGATAGCGATTATCTACCTGCTCACTGAACAGACAACGACCTTGTTCAGTATCGTCGACGCAACACTCCGCTTGCTGCGACTTGACGCGTACATCACAACCGAATTCGCAGTCACCAACAGTGCCAAAATAATCGCAACCATCGCTTCTATGACCTGGAACTACGTTCTCTACCAACGTGTAGTGTTTGTACAGTCACATGCTGCAGTCGCCTCAGAAGGCAGTGATGGCCCGTAACCGAAAACGTGTCACGCTCAGTATCGTTGTACCTGCCTACAACGAAGCCCAAATCATAGATGCGTCACTGCAGTCTCTCCATGAGTTCCTTGCAGATCACAGACTGCTGCACAGCACCGAAATCATCGTCGTAACCGCGAGCGGGGGAGACGACACGCCACACCGTGTGGCTCGTTATGCTGATACATTTCCGCACTTTGTCCATGTGCAGCCAGGCCCTAAAAAAGGCAAGGGCAGGGACGTGCGAGCCGGCGTTCAGATTGCACGTGGAGATTACGTCCTGTTCACTGATGCGGACCTCGCCACGCCGCTTCAC
>CALLJT010000015.1 GCA_938050265.1 Candidatus Saccharimonadia bacterium | reverse complement strand
TATCTTCCTGCTGGATTATATGTACGTTTTTAGCGGGGAATATATCGAACACTCTCTGGATATACTGTGAGAATGCGTATCTCTCGGTGTATACAGTGTCCGCGTTGAATTCGTCTATGAACTGAGGCTTCATGGCCCAGTTGTTCGAAGAGTTGTAGTAGTAGTTATAGTGTGAATATGATGCGTCGACTGGGTTTCTGATGCACATCACGATTTTGGCATCGGGGTTGTGTGCGTGGATCGCACGGAGTGCTTGTTCTGAATACGCATAATAGACACTGAACTCGGCTTTAGGGAGCTGGTTGTCTGCGAATAGTTTGAGGTAGCTCGCTGGGTTTTTGACGTGTTTGAGCATCGCGAAGCTTTTAGGGTTGTGCGCGCGGAACCCGTCAGGCATGAAGTGGTTGGGTTCTTTTTCGCTACTGAAATCAACCTCAGGGTGTCCAGCGATCACCCGGGCAGTCCAGGTGGTTCCGCATTTCGGAAATCCAATGCCGACGATATCTATTTTGTACGGTGGGTTCGATTGTTTTTGTTTTTTCATAGCGCTTGGAACGGAGCTTTTAAACTTTACTTGTATAAGTATACCAATAAGCGCAAGCATTACCTGTAGTTAAATTAACCCCACTTACATGCGATGCAGCCCGAAACACGTCTTAAACGCTCGTTGCTCGAGGACGGACCCTTAGCAGTGGTGGGGTGGGTTAAGGCGTTGCGGGGAGTGAGAACTGTATGTTGGGGGCGTGGGCGATGAAGCTCTGGTTGCGCAGTCCAGGTTTGCCGTATACGAGTGTTTGACCGCTGCGGTCGATCATCGTCCCACCGGCTGCGCGCAAAATCGCGTCGGCCGCGGCTGTGTCCCATTCCATAGTGGTCGGTGCGATGCGTGGGTAAACGTCTGCACTGCCGTCTGCTACGGCACATATTTTCAGAGATGACCCGGTTTGGATGAGTTCGATGTCGTCACCGAGTGACGCAACGAACGCTTGCGTGGTGTCGTCCAGGTGGTTTTTTGATGCAACAACGGTGCGTGCGGTGGTGTGTGTGTTTGCACTCATTGGACTGGCCTGTCCCACAGTACGTTTAAACGCACCAGTGGCGTCACCATAGTAGAGTAGATCGCGAGCAGGAGCGTAGACGACACCAGCTACGGGCACACCGTCTGTGACGAGGCCTATGTTGACTGTAAAGCTACCGGTTTTGCGTATGAATTCTTTCGTACCGTCTATCGGGTCGATATAGAACACCGTGTGTTCGCGAGCTGCCTGTTCGCTCTGCTGGATGTCTTGTTCTTCGCTGACTTGGGGTATGTCTGGGTACGCTGCCTGCAGTTGCTGCGTGATAATGGTGTGTGCACCGGTATCGGCGGTGGTGAGTGGTGACACGAAGCCGTCGGCGGCTGTTTTGGTTTCGGAGTTGATTGTCTGCTGAGCATACACATCCATGATGTGCACAGCTGCTGCTTCAGCGATTTCGATGAGTGTGGAAATGTCTACGTGTGTGTTCATAGTCTGATGCATCAGTATACAATGAATGTGAAGATGATGCGTAATAAGGAGTATTCTCAGCGATGAAGACAAAAAAACCTACAACCACTAAGGTAGTACGCACTGGCATGGGTCAACCGCACGGCGGAGAGTTAGTTGATTGTATGGCGACTCCTTCTCAGGCGAAAAAACTCAAAACTGATTCACAAGACATGACGAATATCTTCCTCTCCAGACGCCAAGTGTGTGACGTAGAAATGATACTGAACGGTGGGTTTAGTCCGCTGCGTGGGTTTATGAATAAGGCAGATTATGAGTCAGTTTGTTCGGATATGCGGCTGGCAAACGGGCTGCTGTGGCCAGTGCCGATCACGCTTGATGTACCTGACGATGTCGCACGCTCCCTTAAAAAAGGACAAAAAGTCGCTCTACGTGACCCCGAGTGGACACTCCTTGCCGTGCTCACAGTAGGCGACGTCTGGCAGCCAGATATGGCACGTGAAGCAGAGCAGGTGTACGGTGCCAATGACTCGGCTCACCCAGCTGTGAACTACATGCATACGGAGGGCAGAGAGTGGTATGTCGGTGGCGATCTGCAGGGTGTGGATATGCCGACGTATTATGATTTTAACGAACTCCGTCTGACGCCTCGTGAACTGCGTGAACGGTTCGAAAAACGTGGGTGGAACAAGATTGTTGCGTTCCAGACACGCAACCCGATGCATCGTTCGCACGTTGAAGCGACTGTTCGTGCCGCTAAGCGTACGGGCGCAAATGTACTGATACACCCTGTTGTGGGCATGACAAAGCCTGGTGACATTGACCACTATACTCGCGTACGCATCTATAAACGCATCATTAACCGCTACCCAGACAGTACTGCCATGATATCGCTGCTGCCACTGGCGATGCGTATGGGCGGTCCGAGGGAGGCGCTGTGGCATGCGATCATTCGTAAAAACTACGGTGTTACGCATTTTGTAGTTGGTCGCGACCACGCTGGTCCAGGCAAAAACTCCCAGGGTGAAGACTTCTATGATCCGTTCGCAGCGGTCCAGCTGGCAGAGAAGCATGCAGACGAAATAGGCATCGAAATCGTGAACGTCGGGATGCTCGCATATGTGAAGCAGCTCGACAAATACCTAGAGATGTCTGAGGTGGAAGACGGCATGGACGTCGCACATATTTCTGGTACTGAGCTGCGTGCCCGTTTGACCGACGGACGCCCCATACCAGAGTGGTTTACCTACCCAGAAGTAGCCCACGAACTGCAGCGTACGACTAAGCCAATGCACCAGAGGGGATTCGTGGTGTTTTTTACCGGACTATCTGGCGCAGGTAAGTCCACGATCGCTAATGCACTACAGGTCAAGCTCCTGCAGCAAGGCGATAAATCCGTGACACTGCTTGATGGTGATATCGTACGACAGAATTTATCGTCAGAGCTCGGGTTTTCACGGGAGCACCGCGACTTAAACGTGACACGGATAGGCTACGTAGCTGCAGAGATCGCTAAGCACGGTGGAGCGGCCATCTGCGCACCGATAGCGCCTTATGATGCTACCCGTAAAACAGTCAGGTCCATGGTAGAAGAAAGCGGCGCAAAGTTCGTGCTCGTACATGTAGCTACGTCGCTCGAGGTCTGTGAACAGCGTGACCGAAAAGGCCTCTATGCCGCAGCGCGTGCTGGCAAGATCAAGGAGTTTACCGGTGTGTCTGATCCGTACGAAGCCCCCGCAGATGCAGATATCGTCCTAGAAACAGTCTCAACTACTCAGGAGCAGCTCGCTCAGGAAGTGCTGCTGCATCTAGAGCGAGAAAACCTCCTGAAACCTGTCGCCGATTAGGTATATTAAAACGCGATTAAAATGTAGCATAAGCTTGACGTGTCATGTATGATGAACGTATCAAATAAGGGGGAGGGTATCTTTTATATGAAAAAACTAATGGGCTATGCACTTGTTGTGGCAGTGTGTGCTGTTGGTCTTGGCGGTCAAGCAGGCGCTGTGAGCGGTGCTGATATCGACGACAACACGATAACAAGCGTAGATATTTTAAACGGTTCAATAGCCGGTATTGACATACTTGATGGGTCAATCAACTCAGCTGACATCAAAGACGATTCGATCTTGAGTCGAGACATTCGTAACGACTCACTAATATCAGCTGATATAAAAAATAACTCATTGAAGAGTATAGACATCCAAGATGGTGCGGTGAAGCTCGTAGATTTGCATGTCGAAGTTCACAATACGTTCGACAGTATCGTGTCCGGTGCAGACAGCACAGCGACCATGGTTGCTGCACTCCAGTCCGACGTGACTGATCTACAGGTATGGAGCGAGACGGTCAACGCAGCACTCGTTAGCGTAGAGGCACGTGTTGACGCGCTTGAGATGCGCGACGATCGTATTTGGGTGCTGAACGGTCACGACGACGTGCTGGGAATTCTACTCGACGAAGAGAACTACGGCGACCTAACGGCTGTCAAATACTTCGATACTGCTTCTAGCATGGTTCACGAAATGCCGAAATACGGTGACGACGTGCAGGAAGACGTTGTTTCTTTCATGCTTGCTGACTGCGAAGGCCAGGCGCTGGCAATGAACCCAGACACACGGGTATATCCATATGACACAGAGAGCTTTTTTGTGCGCTCAGGTGATCACTACTGGATATATGATCTGAACGATACGACCGTCGCTGCCGGAAGCTCACAGAGCTACGTGATGGCAGATGGCACATGCGTGAACGCCGCATTAGCAGGGGAATATCGCACGCTAAAAGATGTATCAGAAGGTTTTGTTGACGGGTCTGCATATCCGCTTCGCTACCAGTATGGTGGTGCCGCGATCTAAGGCTTTAGGCAAGATCTATAGCCGCGCTTCATGTGCGCGGAGCTGTACTATGCAGCCCTTTGTGAAAACAAGGGGCTGTATGCGTTTTTATGAATGTTTCAGTGTGGTGTATAGGTTGGTGTAGTGGGCGTTTGCCTGTGTGACTGCCTGTTCAGTTGACGAGCGGATAGACGGATTGAGTGCGTTGACTTGAGCCAGGGCGGGCTGCAAGTCAGTACTGATCCGGTCTGGTGAGCAGTAGAGCTGAGGGTTGCTGTAGGCTTCAAAAAACTTCTTGATTTTGGGTTTATAGCCGATCCCCACCACAGGTACGCCAATCAAATGAGCGAGAATGTTGACATGCAGCCTATACGAAACAACTACATCGCACACCGAAAGCTCACGCACAAATGTATCGATACTGTGGTAGGAGTGGATAGCCGCAGCGCTGCCGAGTAGCTGCTGGAGCTCTTGAGCGAGCTTGAGGTCGCTTTCATGTGCTCGCTCATCTGACATCGCGAGGAACAGTTTGAACGTGGCGTGTGGGTAGGATGTTTTCAAAACAGCTGCTAGGTCTTGAATGTTTTTGGTGTTGACGCTGTCTTGGGTGTTGCTCAGTTTGACTGCGCTGATACCGACGACAGGTGTGCCGTCTGTGTGCATGCGCGCGTCAATGAGAGGTGGTGTGTAGGTGAACGCGATATCCGGCGCTACGCTGGTTTTTTCGGGCGGAAGACCAAGTATGCGAGCTGACTCATTGTCGCGGAAGCTTACGTGGGTTGCCAGCCTGGCAGAGGTTTTGGCGAGGAGCAGCGACCAGCCTGTGAGTGGTTCAGAGCCAACCGACAGGTAGTAGACATCTTTTCTCAGGAGGCGTGCAGCTAGGTTGACGATGATCATTTTGAGTGTAGACGCGTTTGGGTACCGTGTCCCATCTAGCCTCATCCAGAGCTCGCCGCCTCCGTACACGACTACGCGAGCCTGCATGAGCGCGCGCAGTACTGAGAAGACACTTCGTGCAGACGTCGGGACAGCTCGATGATGCGGTTGGGACGCGATCTCTGGTGGGAGGTTGTCTGTGTCCCAGCAGTTGTAGTCTATAGCAAATTCTGAAAACGTATCTAACAGTATTTTCAAAAATATATCGTCACCGATATTTTTACGCCCATACGCCCCAAGGAGTAATATGCGAGCACGTGTATGTGCGCGCGGCGTAGGTGGTTTCGGGCTGGTGGCTGGTGGCGTATGAGTCATATCTACTATCTTAATCAGTACATTTTAGCAGGCAGGTTCGGTCACCGCCTGTTGTAAAAAGCAGCGTCGAGCCAGAGTAACAGATCAACAAGCCGCACAAGAAGCCTATCCAAGAACTTGATTTTATAAAACGTTTATGCTAGCATGTAAACATTCTGATCTAAAAACAAAAACAGATTCAAAAGGACACACATGCCATCACAAGAACAACCCCCCCCAATCTAGCATCGAGCCTAAGTGGCGACCTGCAGAAGTACCAGCCTCTGGCCCAGAGGGTCCAAAAGATGCAACAAGTGATGTGTTACAGCACGGCATTGGAACACTCTTGAGATTTGGCGGTGCTGCCATAATGGCGGCAACCCTAAACGGATTGAATACTGGCGGGCATTCAGCTCACGAAAACCCTTCCGAGACGATGACTGAACTAAGTGCGGGAGAGTACGGAACTCCCACACTCTCAGAGGAGCAGCTAAAAGAGTTTTCAGAGGCACTTAGTCAAGAGCCAGGTACAGCACACAATCATGAGACCGTAGGCGAGTCGCTAGATGCAGTTGCTGCCAGTTTAATCGATCAAGAAGATAAGCCAGGTGTGACAGTTGATACCGATGCTTCGACGGGTAAAATGTCGATACACGCTGTAGTTGATGGCGACGATGTCATAGAACTGTATGGAATGCCTGACGGCAATGGGTATATGGATGTGGGCTCTGGTACGTTTACGGAAGTTGCAGGTGGGTTTAATCCGCAGAGATCGGTTACCTTCACTGATGGAAGCGTATTGCACGATGGAGGAACGGTACGTGCGTGGACGGACGGTCCATTGACTCCCGGCCAAGTCGATGTAGTAATGCATGACCTGGGCGTATCTACAGACGGCTAGCACCCAGGGTTTTGCTATCTCTGCCCATTGCGGGCAACACCTCTTTCAACGCTCGGAGCGTTAACAGGGGTGGTTTTTTGCACTTTAGAGCGGAGCCAGCCGAATGTGCCGAAGCCGAATTCTGAGAGTTTCATGAACAGCATACCGTAGCCGACGAACGGGTTGCGGAATAGGCGCAGCGGCTGAGATAGATAGAGTCCAAAGCGTTTGAATACCTGGAGGATTTCGCTGGTTGTGCTGGTTTCGTCTGCGTTGTGGTCGACGTATTCGCTGATTTTTGATGCGTAGTAGAATTTTTTCTGGAGTGTTTTGAGTAGAGATATTTTGCCTTCGTTATGATAGATAAAACTCCAGATACGGTCGATGCTGCCGAGCTTTTTCATGCGGTTAGACAGGTCCCAGTCCTCGCCGCTGGTCAGCTGTTCGTTGTAGCCACCGACCTGTTGGTAGTTGGATTTACTGAAAAACCGCGCTGCTTCCATCCAGTCAACGCCGACGTAGAACGACCGTTCAAGCTGTTTGCAGCGAGCCCAAAAGCCGACGCCGAAAGATTCTTCCGGGATAATGACGCCGGCTGTATCTGTAGTTGATTGTATTTTTTCGACACAGTCAGCTATCACACGGGGTGTGAGCTCCATGTCTGAGTCTATGATCGCGACGTAGCTGCCGCTGGATTTACGTACACCATAGTTACGTTGGGCGCTTCGCTCTGGTCCGTGGTTGTAGACGCGTTTCGTGAATTGTTTGGCGATTTTTTTGGTGTCGTCGTCTGAATCGCGGTCAACGACAACTATCTCTACCGCAGGGTAGGTCTGCTCAGAGATCGACTGCAAACACGCTCGAAGCGTTGCAGCTGAGTTGCGTGTCGGTACGATAACTGACACGAGGGGGTGCGACGGTGAAGCTTTGACCATATAGATAGTGTAGCAATTGAGCTCAACGTTGACTGTTGTAGAAACGTGCGCGGTTTGATAGATCGAGTGCGCGCGCGTATACTGCACTGTGTAGTAGCAAAGAATAAAAAATGGAAACACTAAAACAAAGTAAATTTATCCGTGACAACGTCGTGCTGTTTGTCGGCGGCGTCCTGACTGGTGCTGTGAATTATGCGCTCTATCCGCTGATTAGTAGGATTGTGAGTGTCGGCGAGTTTGGTGAAGTCCAGATACTGATGTCGCTTATCACGCAGCTGGCTATCGCCGCGACGGTTATCAGGATTTTTGTCGTAAACGTCGTGAAAGAAAAGACGGATGATACGGATATTGGTAGCTTTTTGCGCAATACGTCCCGTACGCTGCTGTGGATATCCAGCGGCATAGCGCTGGTGTTTTTATGCGTATCTCCGCTGCTGAAAAACGTCCTACAGTTTGAGTCGTTTTGGCCGCTCGTCCCGACGGCGTTTAGTGTGGTGCTCGGGTTTCAGTTCATGGTGCCTCTGTCGCATCTCCAGTCTAAGCAGCGGTTCGATAAAGTCGCCTGGCTCCAACTGGCACAAGCAGTGACGAAACTCATCGCAGCAGGAGGGATTGGCTACCTCGGGTTTGGTACTGCCGGCATCATATGGGGTGTGCTGCTGTCGAGCTTCGCGATGCAGTGGTGGGCACGGCGTGATTCACGGCGGATACTGTCTGTCCCGTATAGCAACATACCACCAGCACAGTTTGTGTGGGATTCTCTGAAAAAAGAACTACGGTACATACTGCTGATATCTGCCAGTATGGGAGCAGTCACGTTTCTGCTGAGTTTGGACACGTTTTTTGTGAAAGCGGCATTCAGTCCTGACGAGGCGGGACTCTATGCAGGTATTGCTGTCGTAGCCCGAACGTTGTTTTTCTTGACGGCGTCTATGGCCGGAGTGATGATTTCGTCTGTTAAAATTGCACACTCAAAACAGCAGAATGTCCGAGCGTATTATAGCTCTGTTGTATTAATGACTGTAGCAAGTGCGGCTGCTTTGGTTGTGATTGCGCTTGTGCCTGATATAATCATAAGCGTACTACTTGGCGACGAGTATGCTGTACACAGTGATCTACTGTTGAAGCTATCTGTTGCCATGTATGGGGTGGGATTAATAAACATAATCACAAATTATCATGTTGCCATGCGCGAGCGCTGGGTAGTAATACCTGCGCTGGGGGGGCTTGGTGCGACTGCTTTATTTATGAGTCAGTCGGTCAACACGTTATCATCGGCAGCCAACAGCTTTTTAGCAGGTGTTGGAATGACGACGGTAGCGTGCGTAGTGTGGACGCTGATATGGAACACATATCTGTATGTCCCAACATCCAAAAATCAACATAGTCATACCAGTTTATAACGAACAGGACTCGCTGAGCACGCTCTATGCGGCTATAGCTGAAGCGATGCGTGACGTGCCGGTGCGCTGGTACGTCACGTTTGTTAACGATGGTAGTAGCGATAACTCACTGAGCGTGCTGCACGACATCCGACGGCAGTATAACCACGTTCGTATCGTGTCACTGGCACGTAACTTCGGTAAAGAAATAGCACTAAGCGCTGGCCTAGACTCGAATACCGCCGACGCGGTAATCATGATGGATTCGGATTTACAGCATCCGCCAGGCTATATCGCTGAGTTCGTGCGGCTGTGGCGTGCTGGGTCACAGGTCGTCGTCGGGGTGCGTACAGAAGAAGGCACCGACAGTCTAATTAAAATATACGGTTCACGTATGTTCTACTCGCTCATCAACAAAGTGTCTGATGTCAAAATCGTACCGCGCGCTACAGATTTTCGGCTGCTTGATGCAGAAGTCGTGGACGCGTTCAAAGGTATGCCTGAGCATAATCGTATAACCAGGGGTATGATCGACTGGCTTGGGTATGATCGTACATACGTGCCGTTTGCAGCGGCAGAGCGACACGCCGGCGAAGCAACGTACACACTGGGTAAGTTGTTCAAACTTGCATTCGACAGCTTCGTGTCTATGACGCTGCTGCCGCTCCGCGTGAGTATATACGTTGGGTTTGCATTGATCGTTGTGTTCGGTCCGCTGGGGCTATTCATGTTTGTGTCTAAGTATTTCCTCGGAGATCGGTATGACTTTTCAGGCCCTGCTACGCTGGCGGTGCTGATTATCCTGCTCGTGGCTATCATACTTATAAACATCGGTTTTGTCGGCATGTATATCGCTGCTATACGTGACCAGGTAAGGGGTCGTCCACTGTATGTCGTCAACAAAAAATATTCGTCTGGTGCCGCAACACCACCTCAGCAGAGTCCTGTGTCTGTGCATGCTACGCACGATGTAGCTTCAGTGTCTGAGGTACTCAAAAACCATGGCCAAGCGTCTCTGCAGGGGCACGGCGTAGCTGCTGCTCCGCTGACTCCACAGCAGAGTAGACAAGCAGCGCAGGCTCAAGGTCACACGTCAAAAAAAATAGTATGGCTGACCTGGAAAGACACACATCATCCTCAAGCTGGCGGTGCTGAATTACTGCAGCATGCACTCTGCCGAAGGCTGGCGCAAGACGGGCATGACGTCACTGTAATAACTTCGCGGCCCAAAGGTCTATCTGCTCGCCAAGAGCATGATGGCTATAGAATTGAGCGCAAAGGCAACAGGTATACAGTGTATATCCATGCATGGCGGCAGTTTGTACGTGGACACAAACACACGACTGATATAGTGATTGAAGAAGTTAACACAGTGCCGTTTTTCAGCCGGTGGTATACCCCGAAGCGGACTCAATCTGTGCTGTTTTTTCATCAGCTGGCGCGTCAGATATGGTTCCATGAGTATTTTCCACCCCTGAACCTTATCGGGTATCTCATCGAGCCACTATATCTGCGGTTCGCTAACCACACGCACCGTCAGGATGACCGGGCGATCACTGTTTCACGAAGCTCAAAAATCGATCTGATCAAGAACGGGTTCGACCCAGCGTCAACGCACGTTATATCGGAGGCTGTCGACATCCAGTCGCTGTCTGATCCGTCGCACGCACAAAAACTGCCTGTGCCGAGCATACTCGCCTATGGGGGCATACGGAGCATGAAGCGAACGTTGCATGTGCTGCAAGCGTTCGAGCAGGCGAAAAAACAGATCCCGAACCTCATGCTGACTATAGCTGGAGACGGCAGTGGACGCTACGCGCGCAACGTCAAACTAGCAGTCAAAACCAGCCCATATAGACGTGACATTACTGTGACCGGTCGTGTACGTGAGCAAGATAAACCAGGTCTGCTCGCAAGCCACCATTTTCTCGTGTCGACTGCTGTGAAAGAAGGGTGGGGTCTGACTATTACAGAGGCAGCCTCTCAGGGGACACCGGCCATCGTGTACGATGTTGATGGCCAGCGTGACGCAGTGTTTCATGGTGCAGCAGGGATACTCGTACGCCCAGAGGTAGAGGCGCTATCACGCACGATAGTTCGCGCGTTTGCCCCAAGCTTTGACTACAAAAAGCTACAAACTGACGCATGGCTCCATGCTCAATCAGTGCACGTGGATAATTCGTACAAAGATTTCGCTCATACGATCAACGTAAGGGACTAGTAATAGTGATACGTGGAACGGAACGAGTTTGTGATTTTTTTAAAGTTGCCTGTCTCTACGTCAACAATGTAGTCTGCCGTCTCAGTACCGTCTGATGCGGTGAGCGTGAGCTTTGTCTCGTCAATCCAGCGGATAATACTGGATACTGATAGC
>CALLJT010000014.1 GCA_938050265.1 Candidatus Saccharimonadia bacterium | reverse complement strand
CGGCAACGAAGAGGTGACGTTCGTACATGAAGCGTTCCGTGAGGCGCTGGGAACGACGTTTGGTGTGCTGGTGTATCAGGAGCAGGTGATGAATATCTCTAAAAACGTCTGTGGGTTTAGTGGGGGCGACGCAGACACACTGCGTAAAGCAATCGGTAAGAAAAAGCGCGACGTGATGGCAAAAATGCAGAAACAGTTTATCGAAGGTGGCACAAAACACAGCGATGTACCAACCCACGTTATGGAGAAATTCTGGGAAGATCTGATGGGCTTTGCTGATTACGCATTCAACAAATCACACTCAGCATGCTACGGACTGATCGCGTACCAAACAGCGTATCTGAAGGCGCATTACCCGGCAGCATTCATGGCGGCGCTCATGACAAGCGACTTCGATGACACTGATCGTTTGACGATAGAAATGAGCGAATGCCAACATATGGGCATAGAGGTGCTACCGCCGGATGTCAACGAATCGTTCGTCGAGTTTGCAGTCGTACCAGGCAAAAACCAGATCAGGTTTGGCATGGCGGCAATTAAGAATGTCGGCAAAGGAGCCGTCGAGGAAATACTGCGGGCGCGAGCGAAAGAGCCGTTCGAATCACTGGAGGATTTTTTTACACGTGTGAATTCCAGGGTCGTAAACAAAAAAGCCGTTGAAAGTCTGATCAAGACTGGTGCGTATGATCGGTTTGAAGATCGGTCAAAACTATTGAACAATATCGAAGCTTTGTTGGCATTTTCGCAGAAAAAACAGAAAGAACAAGACAGTGGCCAGACGGATTTGTTTGGTGCTGCGACAGAACCGAGTGTCGCTGTGGCCAGCGAAATCATACTTGGCCCCGAAGATACACCATACACACAAAAAGAATTACTCGACTGGGAGCGCGAACTCATGGGGCTATACTTGTCTGCGCACCCACTTAATGACTACAAATCTTTGTTCACGGAGAAAACCAACGACATACAAGAAATCACCGCCGATCATGACGGCATTAAGGTGTCCGTAGGAGGCATTGTACTCACCAGCCGGATCATCCAAACAAAAAACGGCAAAACAATGGCGTTCGTTCAGTTGTCGACGTTGAACGGTGACATCGAACTACTGGTGTTCCCGAACACCTACGAAGAAACGTCATGGGTTTGGAAAAACGATGCGATTTTGCTGATAGAGGGCAAAGTGAACGCCACTGATCGTGACGGTAATAAAACAGATGACATCAAAATAGCGGTTTCGTCGGCGCGAGAAGTGCCGCACGAAGAAGCACTCAAATATGTACCTGGTAAAAAACTCGTTAGATCTGTTCGGGAAAAAGCCAAGCGAGTCAAGAAAAAATCACCAACAGATACGCCTCAGTCAGCGGCTCCTAAGCGGCTCTATGTGCGTATGCCTCATACCAAAAACACTGATCAGCTCACTCAGCTCAAAAACCTAACTGCGAGCGCACCAGGCGGTATAGAAGTTGTGCTGGTCGTTGGGGATGCTGAGCAGCGCCAGGCTATTAGGATTCCTGATCGGGTGGACATCACTGGATCGATCATAGCTGACCTGTCTGATGTATTTGGAGCGGATAATGTTAAATGCGAGTAACTGTGTGGGTTAAGGGTTGATGGATAAGAATTGAGGATTGAGGGTTGAAGTTTGAAGACTGAGAAAGACAAGGAAACCAAGAAGAGGCGTCAGGTGAAGCGACATAGGGTGTGTTTGGTTGCAGTGGATGTCAGGAGCGCGCATAACATCGGGGCGTTGTTTCGGACATGTGATGGCCTTGGAGCTGAGCTCATGATTGTCGGGGCAAGTCCTCGCCCTGCACACGAAGACGATTCACGTCTGCCATATGTGGTGAGCAGGGCGGAAAAGGCTATTCATAAAACTGCGCTTGGTGCAGAAAAAACCGTTGCGTGGCGGTATGCTGAAACTCTGCTGCAAGCGACACATATGCTTGCGGACGAAGCGTTTACATTCGTAGCTCTCGAGCAGACAGCGTCTAGTGAACCGCTCGAAGCGCTAAAGATCAGCGCCAACACGGCACTTGTCGTCGGTCGAGAAGTCGAGGGATTAACGCCGGTAGAGGTACGGTTGTGCACCGGTGGTGCGTATGAAATTCCAATGCTTGGCGACAAAGAATCACTGAACGTGTCTGTTGCTTCAGGGATCGCACTCTACCATGCTATAATGAGCCACAAGGAATAAGCAGTATGCCGAAAAATAGAAAAAAAGTAACTCGCAGCTCAAAAAACAGACGCAACACAAATAAACAGCACCCCAAGCACTTCGCAAAAGTGTACTGGCCATATATACCTATTATCGCTGTAGTTGTGTTTGGGACAGTGTTTGGCAGTGTAGTACCGCGTGGACAAGTGCATACTCCTGCAACCTTAGCGTACGCGACAGAAATGAGTGCGGGTGCTCTGCTGAGCGCAACCAATCAGAAGCGTGCAGAAAGTGGCCTACCTGCATTGGCGCTCAACAGCCTCCTGAATTCATCAGCATCTGCAAAAGCAAACGACATGGTCACAAAAGACTATTGGTCGCATGTGAGCCCAAGCGGTGCTGAACCATGGGTGTTTTTCGATGCGTCAGGGTATTCGTACCAAAAAGCCGGCGAAAACCTTGCTTACGGCTTCACAACCAGCAGTGAAACCATTGTGGGCTGGATGAATAGTCCAAGCCACAGAGCCAATATGCTTGATTCTGGTTATACCGAAGTAGGGTTCGGGTTCAAAAACAGTGAAAACTTCGTCGGTACAGGCAATGAAACGGTTGTAGTTGCTCACTATGCAAAGCCATATGTCGCTCCTGCGCCCCCACCGCCGCCTGAACCAGCACCGGCAGTGAATGAACCTGCACAGCAACAGGTTACGCAAGAAACAGAGACCCAAGAACCGGCACCGTCAGAGCAGCCAGTTGTAGAAACGCCAGTTGACCAAGAGGTCGTCGACCAGACAAACGAAACTGACGCTATTCTGCCGCTGCCTGTCGTAGATGACCGTTACAACCAGCCTGTGACCACTGAAAGTGCCGTGCCTGACGACAAACCATCTACGAACATTACTCGCTTGCAGACAGCAACAGACGGTCGAGCCCCATGGAGCGCAGTCGCACTCAGTGTTGTCGTGCTCGGAGTTGTAGGCCTCTGGTTACTGAAGCATGCGCTACTCGTGAAGCGTTTTGTACTCCGCGGCGAAGCGTTTGTCGCGCATCACCCGGTCATCGATCTGTCAGTTGTCGCAGTCGTCGCGCTTGCGGTGTACTTGTCCCAGTCATCAGGCGTTGTACTGTAGCTATATCGACGTCTTGTTATATGTGCCTAAGCAGGTGATCGCTTCATCTGCACGGATGTGTTGATGTCGAGGCTTCGTTTCGCGCAGGGCCATCCCTAGCAGGGGTGTCTCTGGCTGCACTACGCGTATACTACTCGCGGGGATAGAAGTGACTGTGGGCCAGGTGTGAGTCAGATCTGAGTTTTAGTTTAGTTGCACTTATGGTTAAATGGTGCAATGGCACGAGACGCACGAACAGAACAAGAAATCGCCGCACAAAGACGTGCACAAGTTTTGGGCATGCCGTATATTGACACGTCGCAGATAGACAATAAGCGTCTCTACAAAGAGATATTGTCGACTGAAAACGTCAAACGGCTGAAGGTAATCCCGCTCACTGCCGACACGCATAGTATTCATTTCGGCGTGACAAACACCACGTCACGCAAAACCATGGACAACCTCGTGTCTCATTTTCTCGATCAGAAAGTTACGTTTTCGATTATCAGCGACGCAGGCTATAGAGAATATGTTCTGCTGTATGATCCGCCGCAGAAGATCGAGTATCAAGACATAAACATTACTCCGAACACTGATACACGGTCAATGTCTATGATATCGCAGACACTTGCACAGGTGCGCCCAGATGACATGTTGGCCTATCTCGTCAAACAAGCATTCCAGCTTGGTGGAAGCGACATCCACCTTGAGAGCAGCGCGACAGGAGCCCGCATACGGTTTCGTGTTGACGGAGTCCTGCATCCAATTGCTCAGCTTGACCAGCAGCGGTACCATCAGTTTATTTCTGTGCTTGCCAGTGCGGCGAACATTAGTACAGCCACCGACGAGCCCCAAACTGGTCAGATCAATAGAGCATATACAATGGCAACAGGAGAAGAGGTCACTGTAAACCTACGTGTCGAAGCCGTACCTGCTATACGAGGAACTGACGCGGTGTTGCGACTGTTTAACTTTAGCAGCGACATGTTAAGGCTAGATAAACTTGGCCTCAGTCCTCACCAGGACGGCATTATTCGGGATATTATTAACCGGCCAAGCGGACTTGTCATGATGGTCGGTCCGACAGGCTCAGGTAAAACCACAACGCTCTATAGTATGCTCAGCGAGCTCAACACGGATGACCGCAAAATTATTACTCTAGAAGATCCAGTGGAGTATCAGATCGAAGGCATAACCCAGATTCCGATCGATACTCATCATGGCGGTAGTTTTGCTGAGGGGCTGCGCTCTGTGCTGCGCCTCGACCCTGACGTGATCATGGTTGGTGAGATTCGTGACACGGACACAGCTAAAACTGCGCTGCAAGCTGCATTGACCGGCCATCTTGTACTGACTACCTACCACGCGAACTCAGCCGCAGCGGCTATCACCCGTCTCGTTGATGCAATAGGTGAAAACCCGCTGTACGCCAGTGCGATCCGCCTGATCCAGGCCCAGAGACTCGTTCGCCGCCTCGACGACGATACTAAAGTGAAGGTCGAGCCGTCCGTAGAGCTGGAGAAACACCTTGAAAAAATCATACACGATATGCAAGCTGACGTTGATTTGTCGTTTCTTTCTAATGCTAAGCTATACCAATCTGGCAAATCAGAACAAAACCCATTTGGCTTCACTGGTCAGTTTGCGATTCGCGAACTGCTGACTATGAGCCCTGAGATGGTATCGCTTCTGACTCGTCCATCGCGAGAAGTCACGTCAGAGATGATCGAAGAGACAGCCGTCAGGAACGGCATGTTGACCATGAAACAGGACGGCGTCCTGCGTGCACTCAAAGGCGACACAACCTACGAAGAAATCTTCCGCGTCCTCGGGTAGTAGTCATATCATGAACTCAGCCACCAGAGTTGCACGACAAGTGTTACTTCTGTTATAATCTTCTGTTATACGTAAGTGAAACTTATAATTACTATAATAATAGAGAAGTGAATCAAACATGAATTCCGTGGTCAAAGAAGTATCTGATAGCTACAAGAAAAAAGCCGTCGTTGACGTCCGAAGTGGCG
>CALLJT010000013.1 GCA_938050265.1 Candidatus Saccharimonadia bacterium | reverse complement strand
TGCACTACGCTTATACTACTCTTGAGGAAAAAGTGACTGCGGGTCAGCGCAGGCACTAATAAAGCCGTACGTCGTGTATACTTAGATAGTAGATACATGTAAGGTTTGGAGGGATAATGTTCGACAAGATAAAAACGGCTCTGATTTCGCCCGTATACGCACACTGTGATGTGCCGTGTGGTATATACGAAACAGATACGATGACCCACGCAGCAGCTACCTGTCACAGAATGGCCGAAAAATATGCAGAAATAGGCGAAGTTGATGATGAAGATCCAGAGTCAATGAATACGGCAATACGATGTATTATGACCAAAGAAAAACACGCTCAAAAATGCAAAGACGAACTCTACCTGCTGTGGAGCGACTACTTCAAGCCTGAGCATCTCGAGGCGTTTCCTGATCTACATGACGTGTTCTGGAAAGCAGTCAAGCAGTGTAGCACCGTCAAGCAAACAAATAGTGTGGATGAGTGCAGTAAACTGCAGGACATGGTGCACACCGTCGCACATATGTTCGCGGATAGTAAAAAGTAATCTGTAGGGTGCTGTAGCTGATGTGGCATTTACGGCTCGTCAAAGGCGACAGCATGCTGCCTGCGTACCGTACTGGTCAAACGGTTCTGGTGAGCAATACACGGAAGTTTGACGTTGGTGACGTGGTTATCGTGTTCGCAGAAGGCAAAGAGATGCTAAAGCGTATCGTTCAGCACGAAAACGGCCAGGTGTTTGTGCTGGGTGATAACCAGGATCAGTCGCGAGACAGTCGTCATTATGGCTGGATCAACGATCGGCATGTCGTGGCAAAGGTTATCTGGCCACGGAAGAATCGCGCGCTATAGCTGGTCGTGTTACAGTAGGTTGCGTTCGCGCAGATAGAGATATGACAGCACACCCGGTATGAGTGGCTGCCAGTACGTTGCAAACCTCTGGAGTAGCGCGACGCTGATCGCAGCCGATGGGTCGTAGCCAAGTACAACCAGGGCAGATGTCATGCCCGCTTCTACTGCGCCAAATCCACCAGGAGTCGGTAGTGCGCCACCAAGAAATACACCGAAACTCAATGCTAATATGGCGTCGACCGGTGCGATGTATTCGCCGAGTGCAACGCCAGCAAGCATCAACATCGTTATATGCCCGACCGATATCACGCACGCAATCATCATGAGCGGAGCGAGTCTACCGGGGTTGTCTATGAGGTGCATGAATAATTTGCCCCATTCTTGTGCGATTTTCCGCACTGCGGCACGGGTGCCTCGGACATGGACGACCCACTCTACGATGCCAAATGAGACAAAGATACCAAGCAATACATAGAGCACGGTTTGGGTTGTGATCGTGCTGCGTAGTGACTGCAGTATCGTCGGATGCGCTACAAGTGCACCGAGCACAAGTAGGGCGCTGATGCTGAGCCCAATAACGTTATTGGCAAGAGTGACGACGACAGCTTGGTCGAGCCGAAGGCCACTTTTGCGTAGGTGCATGACACTGATACTCAGGTGTCCAAGCCCACCGGGTATGATGCGTCCTGGCCCTGAAGCAGCAACTTGGGCCAGCATGGTGGTGTTCAGCGAAAGTTTCTTGTCTGCGAGCAGTAGATAGCTAATCGGGGTGAGTGGTGTGATGACCCAATAGAGCACGAGAAGGATAATGATATAGAACAGGTCACCAGAGCGGAGCGTATCAAGTGCGTCAATGATAAGTGCTCTCTGCTGAATCATGATGCCGGTCAACGCAGCGAGTCCGAATATCTCAAGGGCGAGGCGCTTTTTGAGTCGGTGATGATGTTCTTTTCTGACGAGGTGCTTCATGCTTGTGCTTAAGTATACCGCATGTTAAAAAAGACACCCCACAAGTAGGGGTGTCTTCGGACGAGGCGCGTGGTTTTTACGCGAGGAGGTCGTCGAGTCGTCGTTTGTCGAAGCCGAGAATTGCTTCTTCTTCGCCGTCTTGTTCTATGAGGGTGAACGGTACGCCGAGCTGTCCGCTTTTTTCATAGAGTTCGCGAGCGAGGTTTTGGTCTTCGTCGACCATTTTTACTTCGAACTCGAGCTTTTTATCAGCGAGGTAGCCTTTGATCATTTTGCAGAATCCGCAGGTTGCCGTGCTGTATATAGTTATTTTTGGTTGTGCCATGGTGTGTACTCCTAAATCCTTGTTATTTCGCTTCTTTGTTACTATGCATCTTCTTCAGTTAGCGTTGACAGTGTTTCGATAAACTCGTTGTTGCGCCGCATGGTGTAGCAGATACGCTGACCCATACGCTCTTTATTGACGAGCCCGATCATCTCGAAGTTTCGGAAGTGCTGGGACACCGCTGACACGGATATATCCAGGCGGTGAGCGATGTCGCTGACACATAATTCTTCGCCTGACATGATCAGCTTGAATATTTTATAGCGGGTTGAATCCCCGAGAAGCTGCATTATGTGGACAAGTTTTTGTTCACGCTTGCTGAGTGTTGCTTTGGTTGCTGTGATCATGGTAACATTTTAGTGGACACTTAAACATATGTCAATAACCAGCATCTGAATAATCATCAATAAACCAGGAGCGAACATGAAGAAAGATCTCAACATAGTCGTAATAGAGGGTACTACCAGGGCACAGCGCCAGTCTATGGTTGTTGCGGAATTTCTGGCAGATGTCGGAAAATCACGCGCAGGGGTGTCGGTCACGTTGGTAGACCCAGCTGAGCTGACATTGCCAGGTGATGGCAACGACCCAGAGGCAAAAGATCCAAAATACACGAAAATCACCGAGCAAGCCGACGCGTTTTTCATCGTGGTACCTGAATATAATCACAGTTTTTCAGGGTCGCTGAAGCGTCTGCTCGACAGCGAACTACAGAACTATATACATAAACCAGTTGCATTGGCTGGCGTCAGTGCTGGACCATGGGGTGGTACCAGAGCTGTAGAATCACTTGTGCCGGTTGTACGTGAACTTGGGATGGCCGTGACGTTTACTGATGTGTTCTTCCCGAGCGTTCAGAATATATTCAATGAAGATGGGTCGCCAAAAGAAGAGTTCGTTCGCCAGAATGTGGAGAAGGCATATGATGAGCTTATTTGGATGGCTCAGGCACTTAAATATGGAAGGGAAAATCTATAGCTATGAAACCAGCACTATACGCATTTGCAGCAATACTACTAATTGGAGGGGGCGTTGTCGCTCTGCAGTCGTCTGACTCGAGCCCTGAGGGCGGGTCAGACACAGTTGCATCACAGCCACTCGGGAGAGAAAAATCAGAGGACACAGATCTTATTAACGACACTACGACTACAGATTTAGACGAGCAAGATCCGGCCCAGTCAGAGGCGCCAGATAGTAGCCCAGCTGCGACACAAAACACTGGTACGTATGTTGACTATGAAGGAGTGCAGACTATTGCAGATGCGGCAGATACAAAGCGCGTTTTATTTTTTCACGCGTCGTGGTGCCCTACGTGTAACGCATTCGAAGACGATATATTAGACCAGGGGGTGCCGGCTGGCGTCACGATGATCCAAGCCAACTTCGACGACGACACAGAACTGAAACAACAGTACGGCGTCACCGTGCAGTCTACATTTGTTTTGCTCGACGAATCCGGTAATGCGGTAGAGACCTGGCCGTTTGGGCGAGGACTGAGTGGTATCGGCGACTTGTACAGCCAAATCTGATCAGCAACAAGGAGCATATGATGGACCAAGTACCGAAAACTCGATCAAGTTTGACGGTCAATATAGTTGGGCTGATAGTCGTCGCTGCACTTGGTGCGCTGTTCTATGTAAGCATGAAGAGTTCAGACGACAGCTCTCAGTCTAATAGAGCAGAGAGCGGCAGCGACATTGCTATCGTATCCGAGACACAGGACGTCACCTCAACACTGAGTAGGTCGGGGATTGACGCGGACTTTAGCCAGTCGTCAATACCGTTTGACCAGATACTGAGTGGTGGCCCCGGCAAAGACGGTATACCGGCAATTTCTGACCCACGGTTTACGCAGCTGCAGGATGCAGAGGGGATACCAGACGCAGTGCAAGTGATGGTCGTACAGCACGGCGGTGAAACTAAACTGTATCCGTACAACATCCTGGTCTGGCACGAGATCGTCAACGACACTGTTGGCGGTAAGCCGCTTGCGATTACGTTTTGTCCGCTCTGTGGGAGCGCGATTGTGTTCGAGCGTGATGTAGAGGGGCAAGTGCTTGAGTTTGGTGTGAGCGGACTGTTATATGAGTCTAACCTACTGATGTATAGCCGCGAAGACTCAGAAAATCTATGGTCACAGGCACGTGGAGAAGCAGTTGTCGGTGCGCGTACCGGTACAAAGCTTGCGCATCATCCGACACAAGTTATAACGTTTGGCGATGCGCGTGAGCGTTTTCCCGACGCAGTCGTCATGGATACTAATACCGGTTCAAATCGTGATTACGGCAACACGCCATATTCAGGCTACGAAGACACGGAAGATACGATTTTCCCAGTGTCTGTTCAGGACAAACGGTTTCCGGCAAAAGAAATATTCTATGTTGTGCCACTTGAAGGTAGCTCAATTGCGGTACGCCAAAACAAACAAGACGGGACATATGAGGTGCCAGACACTGACATCACCGTTACATTTGACAGAGGACTGGTGACGGCGAACTGGGGAGACGCAGTACTGCCTGGATATTTTGAAATGTGGTTTTCATGGGCTGCACACAACAACGAAAACGGCATCGTACTCGAATAGCTAGAGCAACTCCAGGATACACATGACACGTCATTTAATCCTGTGATACAACATGTATACGTTCAGTATGGCACCCCCTTTACCCCACATACCATCTCCTATATACTAACTACTACTCCAATGGGACGAAAGCCATCCGCCAGCTGGCGGAGGCAAGGCACTGGTTTCTGGTACCAGCATTCGCACGGGGAGAAGTGCCAGTGGCACTTCGAGTAGCACTTTCCCTTGAAAGCTCTGCTTTCAGAGCCGAAAGTGTGCCGGGGAGTAGCAATTACTCTTGGCAGCTATGCTGACAAAGACGTAATTGTGGATCGATCCCTGCTATAATAATCATCGAACCTTTACAGCTAAACGTATACATAATGGGATGTCGCCAAGTGGTAAGGCACTGGTTTCTGGTACCAGCATTCGCAGGTTCGATCCCTGCCATCCCAGCCATGACGTACACCAAAGGTAACCTATCAGTCTCCTTTGGTCTAGGTCATGAAAGAATATCATTACGGAAAAAGATTCCACCTGATGTCACCTCGTGAGAGGGATTTTTTTAGTTTACTTATAGATTCAGTGAGCCATGACTACTTCGTCTTTCCTCAGATGCACCTAGATAATATTCTCTGGTATAAATTTAAAGGACAAAATAGCTTTGGCGCCTTTAGGCACATAAATGAAAAATCGGTTGATTTCGTCCTATGCGATAAGGAAAACGTTGAAATATTACTAGCCATAGAGCTGGATGATGCGACGCATTCTGAGCCTAAACGTATAGAGCGGGACGAAGTCGTTGAAGGTATCTTAAAAGAGGCAGACCTGCCTTTATTGCGGATCAGAAGCTTTAAAGACCTGAGCGGCGATGAGCTCGTCGGTCTGATTCGTGAAAAGATTAGCTAGGGGCTCTATGGAGCTTCTTCTGCTGTAGAGTTAGTTTAGTGTCAAGATTCCGCACTAGCCTAGTCTTCTCAAAATTTGATCCGTTCTCGAATATGTATTTTATGTAGCTTGGCACGGCATTTTCGAGATTCATATTTTCGTTGGTGAGCATCATGATTTTTATCTGTTTTTCTAGGTCCTTCTTGAGCCCTGGCTCCAGGTCGTCAGTTTTTAAGAGCAGCTCGTTGGCCATCTCTGTAAGGCCACTCACGATATCTGCCTCCTTGACATATTTCTCTTTACAATTCAGGTCTTTTTTAAAGGAGCAGTGGTAGTAGACGTGCCTTCTGGTCGTGCCGTCCTTGAGTTTTTTGAACTTTTCTTCACCGACTACACCCGACCCACAAGCTCCACATGTCAGGAATCTCCTAAACGGGAACTCTTTGCCACCCCACTTAGATTTCTGCGGCACCTCCAGCTGCTTCTGGACCCTATCGAATAGTTTTTTGTCTATAAGTGGCTCATGATTACCCTTGTACCAGTTACCGCTGCCTGCGGGGTACTCAAACTCTCCGTAGTAGAAGGTATTCTTGAGCATCTTATAGATCATGCTTAGGTGAATCATGTTGCCCGTGCGGGTTTTGACGCCATTATCTTCTAGCCACTGTTTGATATGTCTGCCACCTTTGCCCTCAGCAGATAGTTTAAACATCTGGACCAGGTATGGTCTTCTTTCTTCGTCTACGATAATATCGCGCTCTACGCCTGTGCCTGCACGCGTGTAGTATCCCAGCGGAGGCATACAAGGCCGCCAACCGCGCTCACACTTGGCTCTAATGCCTCTCTTGACGTTTATGGCCCTATTGTCATTCTCCAGCTTGGCCTGACTACAGAGGATCATTAGCAGGAACTTCTCGTTAGGGTTATTACTGAACTCTTGTGAGTGCGTTTTTATGTGCGCCAGCTGCTTGGAGTCCATTAGGTCTACTAAGGATCCTAAGTCGCCAGCGTTCCTGCTAAGTCTGTCTGGTGCCCAGGTGAGTATGCCGTTGTATTCTCCTTTGCGGATCTCGTCTAGCATCTCTAGGAATACTGGGCGCTTACCGGACAGCTTTGCTGAGTGGCTCTCTTGCTTAATCTGCACGATATTAAGCCCCAGACTCTGCGCCAGCTCTGCCATCTCTTTTAGCTGTGAGTCGATACTCATTGCTTGCCGCTCATCGGACTCAGATGATTTGCGTGCATAGAGGCAGTATCTAATTGGCTGATCTTTTTCCATCAGTCACAGTAAGCCTGATCAATGGCGAGAAGTCTAGTATTTAAACTGCGATTATAGCCGCAGAGTCTTTGTCGTACTTATATTTGTCAAGTGTGCCGTCCTTAAGCTTTTCGATCATTTCATCAATAATAAAAAGCGGGACCATAAACCATTCATTCGCAGTCACATTTTTACCAAAACGATCTTTTATTTGTATTTCAAGCCGTGCGTCTGCAAAGAATCTATGGATTAGTTTTTCAAGTCTAGCCCTGTTCACATTGGCAAGTTTATAAGTAGCTACAACTTCTACATCTGCCATCAAGAACGTTGGGTCAAATTTAGCACTGGTAATTCGTTTGTTGACGTCAGAGCCAGTAAATCCTATCTTGTGAATCACATCTCTATTTTCTTGAACAAGAGGGTACTCGGAGTCGCTGCGAAGCACGTAAATAACCCCGCTCTGAGTATCGGACTCCTCTTCATTCTCAGAGAATAGCTTTGTGTTCTTATCAGACTCGATACGACGTCCGTTTTCATCTTTGTTTAATGCCCGCTGAAGTGAGCGCATCAACATATCTGGTGTTTCAGTACCATTGTCGTAGATAACCCTTAACTTACTGTCGATGCGGTCATACTTGTTAGTGAAATCCTGACCTTTTTTATCAATGTATAGAATCTGCCCTGACAAGATAAAGAAGTCGCCCTGACTAATTGAAGCATCATCTTTAAATAGAGGTGTCGATCTTTTGCCGGTCTTCACATCATTCGCAACATCAATGAATGTTTGCTTGTACTTCTCGAAGTCTTCGCATTTCTTACGTGCTGCAACTGTATCTGCAGAGTTTATATGTGATCGCGGCTTCACGTGCTTGAGTTCTGTAATTGAGCTTGAGGCCGGCGCTTCAACGGCCAGTTCACTCAGTATGTCATCGTCAGACATGTCGTCTGTAAGTTGTGGTGCCTCACCCGATAAAAGTTTGTGCTCATCCATTTCTAAAAGCAAACTCTTTGCTTCTTCTAGGTCTTTGAGTCTACTAAGTCTTGTTGCATAAATTTTCTCAAAAATATCAGCAGATTCACTTAATTGCGGTGCCCGACCGTGCTCTTTATAAAAATTCACAATATCTTCAAAGCCAGATATAATCCGCTCTTCACGCTGAGTGTATTGAGATTTTTTCTTAGCCTCAACCTCAACACCGAGCTCGGTCAGCAGAGCATCATCATCGCCAGTGAATGAACGGTTTTTACTCATGCATTGACTCCGACTTCATGCGTGCCAGATATTTAACACCCTCTGCCATACGCACTTCCCAAGGGTCGCTTGATGCGTCAGACGGCAGTCGCCCTCGCTCTCGCTTGAATTGCACGGCTCGTTTAGCTAGATCGCGCGCCTCTTCAGGGTTCATTGACTTCTTACCGGTAATCACCGAGGCAATTTGCTGAAGACTTTCTTCGTTCATTGCCTTCGAGATAATCGCATAAGCTTCACTGAATGGGTTTATTCTGTCGATCAGATCAATCTCAAGCTCACGTACGTCCATTGCAAACTTACGCACACCCTCAATCAAAGCTGTATTTTTGAGTCCAGTGTCTCCATCTAGTACTTTTTTGGCTTGCTGAGCTATATTCATGGCCGCAATAGCGTGTTGCCGCACAGACTCCTGATCTTCTTCGTCTAGGCTTGGATACTTTCCCCTAATAATTTTACCCATTCGCAGCTGGGTAATCTCTTCAGGGATCGCCTCTTCATCAAAGAGGCCTTTCTCAATAGTCGTCTTATCTTGTACGAACGAAGCCACAACCTCATTGATGTCCTCTTGGCAGATTCGTTGCGCTTCTTTGCTGCTCGGCTCTTTAAGACCCTTTATCTGAATATCAAACTGACCTTGCTGCTCGTTGTAGCCAATGTTGACGCCATCGGGGCTGTAGCCCTGCTCACCATAGTCATATCCTCCAAGAGCTAAGGAGTCATTGCTTTTTGCCCTGAAATTGAACTTAGGCGCCAAAACCTGCTCCATAAGCAGGCTCGCTGCAATTGCTTTGATCGTGTCATTCACAGCATCAACGACAGAATCCTGGTCAGCATCAGGCTCAGCAATCAGATTTGTAAACTTGGCACGCTCTTTACCCTCGGCATCACGAGTAGCACGCCCGATAATCTGGATTATTTCAGTCAAACTAGCTCTATAGCCAATAGTTAGCGCATGCTCACACCACACCCAGTCAAACCCTTCCTTAGCCATTCCAAGCGCAATGATAATGTCTACGTAATCGCGATTTGTTTTCATCTCAGGTGACCGGAGGCTCTCTTGTATACGACCTTGTGTGTCAGGCTCTACCAGGTCAGCAATTCTAATTTCTCGCCCCTCAGCAGTCTTAACAATATGAAAGCCAGTATCATCATCTACGCCCAACCATTCACCGAGTTCATGGATGATGTGATTTACTTCCTTGATCTTGTCTTTGGTACTTTCACGGGAGTTGACGTTAGGTATGTGAATGATTGTTTTTTCATTTGGATCAACTACGCTCAATATCTCGTCAGAATAGTCACCAGAGTAGAAGAAGTAGCCAATATCTAGGTGCTTTAGGTGCTTGTAGCCATTCAGCTGCTCGTAGTATGTATAAGTAACCGTTTCGAACTTTTCTTCATCTTCGGGGGATAGTACCGCAACCGCATCGCCCCTAAAGTATGATCCAGTCATAGCAACAATATGCACTTTATCTCTAGTCATAAACTCAGCTAACTGTGCGCCGAGCTTGTTGTCATCATTTGAAGAAACATGGTGGAACTCATCTATGGCTATTAGTCTTCCGTCAAAAGCCTCTATGCCAAATTTCTCGACTGCAAATCTAAAGGTGGCATGCGTACAAACGAGTGTTTTATCATCACTCTGCAAGAACTCACCAAGCGAATTGATCTTACCGCCATCCGTACCGGGAGCATTGCACAGATTCCAGCGTGGTTCGACCACCCAGTCGGTATAGAAGCCATGGGTAGATAGATCTTCGTCGTTAAAGCTTGCGCCGATTGATTTTTCCGGCACCACGATGATTGCTTGCTTTATTCCCTGGTTCTCAAGCTTGTCTAGCGCTACAAACATGAGTGCACGGCTCTTACCTGATGCAGGTGGTGATTTGATAAGCAAATATTGCTCTCCACGCTTTTCGTAGGCACGTTCCTGCATCTCGCGCATACCGAGTTCATTAGACTTAACAGAAGATCCAGTAGTGGCGTAATCTACGGTTATTGATGGTATTTCTATGTCTTTATTCATTTTGCTCCTTCTAGCTCTTCTTTTTCGATCATTTTGGCGTACATTTCAAACAGTTTCTCCAGACGCTCAGTATCGTTTTTAAACTTACGGCCAATATATATGCGCTCCAATACTTCGTCATTACGCTCATGCGCCTGTCGCAGGTTGTCAGGCATCTGATCGGGCTTGTATAGATCAGCAATAGTTGCAGGATAGTGTGATTCGCGAGCCAAGAGTATATCCTCAGCACAACGAGTGAGGTCTT
>CALLJT010000012.1 GCA_938050265.1 Candidatus Saccharimonadia bacterium | reverse complement strand
GGCAGCAGGGTAGCCTGTATTGATGAATATGTTGGTGCAAACGGTACGTCTCCGCAGGTAATTCCACCAGCACTGTACACATTTGATTTTGTGTCCCCTCGTTGGTCGCCTGATCTTGCGGGCCTTAGTCTCGCTGCTGCTGCTGTATCGCTGATAGTGACGGTGTTTTATTGGCTACGTCACACGTTCAGGTAGTAGGGGCTACGCACTAAGTACATTCCGTTGACCTTGCAGTAATAAAAAACCACCTACTGTCCATGTGGATTGCAGGTGGTTTTTTGTGTTGCAGATGAAACTACGGAGTAGTTGTAGTTTCGTCGTTAGTCGCTGGTGTCGTAGTGTCCTCTGTAGGAGTTTCTACGGGTGTGCCAGGTGTATCGTTCTGCTGCGGAGTTCCGGCAGGCTGTGTGCCGCTCGCTGCATCGTTTGTCTGCTGCTGAGTCTGACTGCCGTTTGCCTTGTAGTCTTCTATCGCTGATACGACTTGGCCTTCGTCTTGGAGGTTTTCCCAGTAGAGCACCTGTGACTTCTGAATGTACATGTAGTCCTCTGGTGCGTGCAGTTCGCTACCGAGCTTAGCAAGGCTGATGTTTGCTTGCTGGCCTTGTCCACCGTCAGGCTGGATAGGGTTTTCGACGCGAACGTAGTAGATGTCTTTTAGAACATACGTATCCTCGTTGTACACAGCGAGTTTACCGAAGTAGACTTGACCGTCTTGGCTGTCTAGGAAGATCGCCTGGTAGCGATCCGCTTGGATGAGGCTTGATTCAGACCGTCGACCGTCATTTTTGATGAAAATGAGTGCGAGTACGAGTGTCAAAATAAGCAGTGCAGACGCAATGAGTATAAAGATCGAACTCGCTTGATGCGTGCCGTCGCCTCTGCCCGTTGTGCTTGCAGTCGGAGCTTTAAATTGTTGTGCCGCAGCTGCTACTGGCGCTGTCGCCTGTGTCGCTGCTTGCTTTGTTGAACGATTTCCTTTGTTAGCAAAATCCATAGTGTGTTCCCACCTAACCTTTCTCTCACAAATACCTTTACTTATAGTATGCATTCTAAAGCATAAGTGTCTTCTTGCGCAACACTGTTTTTTGGTGTCTGGGGGTCGGCATGCTGTAGGCTGGTAGTCCACTACACATCGACACCCCATGCATAGAATATGCGGGTGGGGTAGGCCATAGCATCATTGAGAAAGAAAAGACTTCTAGATTGTTAGCATAGGGGCGTTTGGGGTGGAAGAGTGAGTATGGGGTAGGTTGACAACTGTTGACAGAGGGGAGTATGGTGTAACTACAAATTAACTGTAAAGAGGGGAGAGGTGTTATATGGCATATAGTCACACAAACTCTAAAGGTGTAAAATATTTTCTAAACTCTAAGAACGTTGTTCTACGCGGCGGAAAAGAGCAGACGATTTACTACTTCAGCAAAGACGAACGACCTGAAACTGGACTCAGCGACGTACCAGCGGGCATGCAAGTGAACGAAAACGCTCGTAACGGTTTCTTGACCGTGAGCCGCAAGAAATAGTAGTTCAATAATCTACATACTCGTAGATGCGAAAAGCAGCCCTGTCGGGCTGCTTTTGTTTTTGGTACACTTAAGTAGATGAGTTATGAGTTATGAGTTATGAGTTATGAGTTATGAGTTATGAGTTATGAGTTATGAGTTATGAGTTATGAGTTATGAGTTATGAGTAAGAACAGTATCGAGGTTTCGGATCTTCGGAAAACGTATGACGGCACACACGTTGTCGATGGTGTGAGCTTTACGGTCAAAAGCGGTGAAGTGTTCGGAATACTGGGTCCAAACGGCGCGGGCAAAACAACAACGCTTGAAATGATAGAGGGCCTCAGGCCCATAGATGGCGGGAGCGCCACGATAGAGGGTATCGATGTGGCGAGCTGTCCAGATGACGTCAAGTCAACCATAGGCATACAGCGCCAGGCAAGTGACTTTTTCGATAACGTTCGGTTGCACGAGATGCTGGACATGTTTGCTGGTCTCTACGGTCAATCGGTCGATGCTATGGAGCTGCTAGCTGAGGTAGATTTAGTAGAAAAGTCTAAATCGTTTGTCCAGCAGCTGTCAGGCGGTCAAAAACAACGGTTCTCTGTGGCAGCCGCACTCGTCAATCAGCCAAAAGTATTGTTTCTAGACGAGCCAACGACTGGCCTCGACCCGCAAGCACGCCGCAACCTCTGGGAGCTCGTACAGTCAATACAGGCAAAAGGCATCACAGTCGTGCTAACAACTCATTATATGGAAGAAGCCGAAGTGCTCTGCGACCGCGTCGCCGTCATGGACGAAGGTACAATTATCGCAGTCGACACGCCGAAAAATCTGATCTCTCAGCTACTCAAACGTGGATTCAAGAAAAAAGAAACCGTCCAGCAAGCAACGCTAGAAGACGTGTTTATCGACCTAACAGGAAAGGCACTGAGGGAGTAAATGAAGCCGATACTTGCGCTCTACAAAGCATTGACGCTGCGATTTTTCCGTGACAAAACAGCCTTGTTTTTTACTGTTGTGATGCCGGTGTTGTTTCTGCTTGTGTTCGGCGGGATATTTGGCGGAGAAGGTAACTTTAACCCGCGGGTTATATTCGTAGACGAAGCAGACAACGAGTTTTCGCGGCAGTTCGTACAGCAGGCCACAGACGATCCGGTGTTCGACGTGCGTGAAGACCCTGGAGAAACGATCCGCGCCGAGCAGCTCAGTCGCGCTGAAGTAGATCTGGTTGTCGTGCTTGAACCAGGATTTGGGGATATCGACGTATCACGTCAGGCCCCTGCAGGGACGATGAGGGCCCAGTATCCAGAGTCGCAGGCTGACAGTGCTCGTACGGTAATCGCAGTCTTAAATAGCGTCGTTGATGGCATCAATCAGCAGTCAGCGCCGTACGACCCTCCCCTGAAAGTCGCCGAAGATCCGCAGTCTATCGCAGAGTTTTCGAACTTTGACTATACGTTTGCTGGTTTGGTGGCGTTTTCTCTGTTGAGTCTCGGTGTGTTCGGTATGGCCAACGGATTCGCGAGTGACAAAAAGTCCGGGGCAATCGACCGGCTACGGAGCGCTCCGATACGTGCCTATCACTTGGTCATTGCCACCGGGCTGAACTATGTATCGCTGGCGCTGTTTTCTGTCGCCGTTATGATGGTCGTTGCTGTCACGGTGTTTGATTTTAATATGCAGGGCGACTGGTTGAGCTTTGTTCTGATGGTGGTGCTGGGTACGATCTGTATGTTTGGGCTGGGATTTGCGGTAGCCGGCTGGGCCAAAGACGAAAAACAGGCAGCCCCCCTGAGCAATGTCGTGGCGTTTCCTATGATGTTTTTGAGCGGTGTGTTTTTCCCGACATTTCTCATGCCTGAGTGGCTGCAGTCGGTAAGCAAGTGGCTGCCGCTGTCGCCGATCGCCGAATCAATGCGGCTGATACTCATGGAAGGCAAAACCTTGCTGGGCTTGGGCCCTGAGATTTTGGCTATCGGAGCGTGGACGGTGTTTTTCTATGCCCTCGCCTTCAAGCTATTCCGCTGGCGCTAAGTCATTCCGCTGTACTACTAGGCACATTTTTTGCGTAGTAACCACTAGTATGATATAATATAGATAATTTATGGCTAGATTACACCACCCACATGTCGAAGAGATGAACAGTAACAATGGCGTGTTTCCTGGAGCTAAGTCTTTGCGTGGTTTATCAGATGATCAAAGGGGTCAATTAGCTACCGCTGCTCGAATCATAAGACAGCAGCTTGAGGGTAATGGTGCCGAGGAACAGGTAGTTCCTGTAGGTGATTCAGCTGCATCCGTCGTAAACGAGCTGCACAATGATGCGCCGATGACGTCTACCTTGGACTGGGTTGAAAAACAGACAATCATGGATGGCCAGTTTGGGTTTCTTGCTCCAACGAGCGGCGAGCTGAATAGGGCTTTTAGCGTAGTGCCTTTTATCGATTCGGTCGCAGGAGCTGCCAGACACCTTAACGAGGTGCTTTTGCACCAACGAAAGAATTCGAAAGTTACTGATCCTGCCGGGGCGATTAGATCTATCGTGCGAGATATGGGTAGATACTATTTAGACGCACAAGAGAGATCTGCAGTTACCGGTGCATTTGCGAGTACGGAGAATGTGATCAATCCAACACTGAGCCCTTCAGAGCTTGACGAAAATACGAGCTTATTCCTGGCCCAAACTATCAGGCAACAGCTTGAGTTGGAGCGGTCACTCAGGGAAGAGGACCGAGCTGCTCTTGCGCCGGAAGCACAGCTGCTTGTAGGAGGAGGGGACGTGGTTCTGGGATCTACGTTGGGCCAAGTAGCTTTGTTTCATGAAGTCGATGGAGTGTTTTGTACCGGAGACGAGCACGCTCGCAAAGCTGAGCTATTATGCGAGTTTGCGTCTAGAGATATGACGGCTGGGTCGATGAAAGAGGTGGCAGCACGTGCGCACACAATGCACTTAGCACGAGAAGAATTTTGGCGTAAGCGACTAGAGGAATCCGGTTCCCACACTGCAGTCTCTGGTCAAGTTAAGCAGATCTTACAAGAATCGATGTAGTAGATGATGACTATCCTAGCCCCGATGGATGATGTGACTGATACGGTGTTTCGCCGTGTGGTGTGGGACTGCGCACCATACGACATGAGTATGACTGAGTTCGTGAATGTCGACGGGCTGTGTAGTCCCGGACGCCCAAGGCTGATGAGCAAGCTGCGCACCGACCAAGACACTGGTCTAGTTGCAGCACAGATTTGGGGCAAAAAGCCTGAAAACTTCGTGACTATTGCCCGAGAAATAGCCAACGGCACGATTGCTGGGTTTGACAGCATAGACATCAATTTTGGCTGTCCCGCTAAAGCCGAGGTTCGTGCCGAATGCTGTTCAGCGATGCAACAACTGCATCTGCGCCCTCAAGCTCAGGATATTATCGAAGCGACGCTGCAGGGCGCTGGGGATATGCCAGTGAGCTTCAAAACCCGGTTAGGGTTTGACCACATCGATTACACCTGGCATGCGTTTTTATTACAATTCCAGCCATCTATGCTCACTGTGCATGTGCGCACCACCAAACAAATGAGCAAAGTGCCAGCGCAGTGGGACGCAGTAGAAGAAATCGTCCGGTTGCGTGACCAGATATCTCCAAATACTAAAATCATCATGAACGGCGACATCATGAACCGCCAGCACGGTGACGAATTAGCACAAACGCACGGCGTTGACGGGACAATGATTGGTCGGGGCGTGTTCCAGGACCCGTACTGCTTCGCTGAGAGCGGCTCCGATATGCTCCCGTGGGCCGAGGTAAGCCGGGCAGACAAATTAGCGCTTCTACGCAAACACTTTGACCTGTTCGCTCAGACGTATACAGACAACGAACGTCCATACGCACCGCTGAAAAAATTCGTCAAAATATATGTCAGTGGGTTCGACGGTGCATCCGAGCTTCGGCAGCGGATTATGGACACGGACAATCTCACAGGCGGCTACGCTGCTATCGACGCCGGCTAGCCGCACCACCACTAAGTTTGTGTTTTTTCTTGGAGGGGAGAGATTGCACATGGGGGCGGTCCTGTGTGTAAAGCTATTTATGGGAGATGGGAGATGGGGCAGGGGGTGCGAGTGAGAGGAGCAAGGTAGTTTGAGGTGAGTTTGGTATGATGGGAGTATATGGCAGCAAAACCAAAGCGCAAAAAACCTACATCGCAGTCGAAACGACCGAAGAAGACAGCCGCGTCTACACAGGGACGCACCAAGCAAACTCAAGCTGATCCTCCAAAGAGCATCCTGAAAGAGGTGCTAGACATGGACAGTAGCAAAATCCCGACAGACGAAGTCACTATCCCGACTAAAACTGTCCGTAAACGGGGCAATATATTCCGTAAACTGAGCAAATACGTGGTACTGAAGCCACAAAACGAACGATTGTTTTTCGGGCTGCTGAAGAACGATCTCGAGTTTGTCGATACAGAGGTTCTCAGTGAGAAAATTCATGCACAGTCACATTTTTCTGTATTGTACCTCGCGCTGCTTGTCAGCTCTGTTGTGGTGTGTACACTGGGCTTGCTCATGGACAGCACAGCGATCGTTATCGGTGGTATGCTCATCGCGCCGCTCATGTGGCCACTTGCACGGCTCGGGTACGGGATTGCGCTACGCTCACCGATACATCTCTACCGCGGCGCAGTACTTGTCGGCGGGAGTATTCTGATTGGTGCGATTAGCGCATATATGATCACGACTATTTCTCCTATCAAAGTCATTAACGACGAGATCCTGGCGCGTACGGCACCGACGATCATGGACTTATTTATTGCACTTGCGGCAGGGTTCGTAGCAGCAGTTGCCATCACCCAGAAAAAAATTGCTGATTCACTGGCGGGCGTGGCTATCGCGGTGTCGTTGATGCCGCCGCTGTGTACGGTCGGAATTGCATTGAGTCTGCGGAACCTTGATCAGAGCCTTGGTGCGCTGCTCCTGTTTGCAGTCAACGCCGCGTGTATTGTATTGGTGACGACTGCAGCCCTGGTATATATCGAGTATCAGCGGTCCGGCAAGATTCATATTGCGAAACGGGCTGCTATTTTAAACGTGCTGGTCATTGTTGCGATGGCAGTGCCGCTTGTACAGTTTTTGCGCTCGCACACATTCGCGTTGAGTTCGTACGAAGTTGTCAGCGACAAAATGTCGTCGTTTATCGCGTCCAAAGATAGTGCGGCAACGTTCGAAAACATCGAAATATCTAACGACGACGACGAAACATTGCGCATTAACGCTGATCTGCTCCTACCGTCAGAATCAGTGTTTAGCTACGAAGACAATGAGGCGCTGGTCAGCGATCTTGAGCAGTCGATCGACAAAGACGTGCTGCTGAACCTGCGTATTCAGAACATTATCGAACCAATCAGTAAAAATCAGCGTGAAAATGAGCGATCAATTGACAGGCTTCGTGGAGATTTCGCCACAGAGTTGACGTCACTGAGCGAAGACATGCGCATTAGCAGCATCAGTATATCTGAGGATGCTGGTGTGTGGTTGATCAATGCAGATGTGTTCACGAGCCCTGACTCTGTACCAACAAACACACAGGTATCTGGCATGAGTGAGCGGTTGAGTTCTGGGTTCGGGTCTCAGGTGGACGTGGACGTTACGTTTGTGCCGCGGTTGACGCTGCGCTCTACTGAACAGACCAAGGCAGACGAAGCTCGAGATATTGTGGATGCAGAAACAAAGGGAGTATCTACTGATGCGCAGGTAAGCATGTTTACGCTCAGTCAGTCAGGACAGGTCACGACGTTTGACTACGTTGTTACGACAACCCAGCCTGAGCTGTTCGAAGGTGAGTATCTACAGGACCTCAAGGATCGATTAGGCAGGTTGCTTGACGGCGGTATCGCTTTGAACGTTCGTGTGGTAAGCGCACAAGACCTCTCCCTATAGAAGCTATCAGTATAGGCTGTAAGGTTCAGTAGCTATAAAAAAATAACCCCCACGCTATACGTGAAGGCGACTATCAGTTGTGGTGGGGGTGGCTGGATTTGAACCAGCGACCAATCGGTTATGAGCCGACTGCTCTAACCCCTGAGCTACACCCCCACGTGTATACAGCTGGCTACAGGCATGTATTATAGCATTGTATGGTGTAAAATACATGCATCTATGCGCTATGTATTTTCCGTGTTTCCTTCTCTATATAGGCTTACTACACGTACGTGGAAAACAACGACACTGTCAGTTCTATTGATTGCCACATTGATGCTGCACGGATATATCTATGTCAGTCAGGATGGTCATGCACCCGTCGAATATAGTTCTGCTAGAATTGCCGCGGCAACCCCAGTGGCTGTCGCAGAAACAGTGGGCCAGTCAATGCGACCAGTATCAATACGTATTGCAGACGAAACAGTCGACGTGCCATTTGATGAACTTGGTATTACGGTTGACGAACGAGACGTCGCTCGCCAGGCTGAAGCTGCTTGGGGTTGGCGTAATTACGTTCCGGTTGTAGGTACGAAGCATCTTTTGACTCCAGTCATGATAACACCTGCATATGTAGTCGACGATGCACGGTTAGCTGAGACGGTTGTACGGATTGCGCAGGAACTGTCTACCGATCCTGTTGATGCGGAGCTTGCAATCACAGATGACGCGGTAGAGGTCACTAAAAGCCAGGAAGGACGGAGTGTTTCGAGCGAAGACGTGTACGACGTCGTGCAGCAAGCTGTTTCAGATGGGAGACTTGACCTGCCGCTCGTGGTGTCTACGCAGCCTATACCCCCTCGAATTACAGAGACAGAGCTACAGAAAACCGCTGATAAATATGACGGTATAGCTAACCAAACACTTACTATAGTCGTTGACGACACGGTGTTTACGCTCGACTCATCAGAAGTGCTGCAGCTGCTACGTGTCGAGCCTGATGCGGTGACATTAGACACGGGCACGCTCGACGAGTTTGTCAGTGCATGGTCAGAAGAGGTAGCGGTCACGCCAGGGGTAACGCAACAAGAGTATGTTGACGACGCGTTAGTTAGCACAACACCAGGAGTATATGGAAAGCGACTCGACCGAGATGCCTTAGAGGCTGCTCTCGCCGCATGGGTGCAGAGTCCATCGGCAGAAATCGTCCAGCTCGCTACTCTTAAAATTGCGCCAAAAGTCGTAGCTACTCGAACGTATTCAGATGCAAGCGCTGAGCTGCAGAGTCTTATAGAAAACTGGACAGACAATAACGCCGGTACGTATAGGGTAGCGGTCCGAGAACGAGGTGGACTTGGTCGCGAAGTATCAGTGGGGGCGAGTACACCGACGGTTATGGCCAGCACCTATAAAGTGTTTTTGTCGGTTGTGGCGTACGCTTTGATCGAAAACGGTGAACTGGCACCAAGTACGGTCATAGACAGTGGAAAATCTGTCGAAGCGTGTATAGAGGGTGGAATCGTGGACTCTGAAAACACCTGCATGGTTGCGCTTGGATGGCATATCGGGTGGGACAAAGTCGACGACGTACTGCATGATATGGGCTTCCGTAACATGACCCTCAACAATTATGCGAGCGACGGGAGTTATACCGGTGACAAAGTTGCGCCCGCAGAAGAACAAGCAAAACTACTGATGCAGCTCGCTGATGGGTCATTGATCAATCAGGCGCATACAGAGTCACTTTTGAGCTATATGAAATCGCAGGTGTATCGTTCGGGGATACCAGCAGGTTCAGCGGGGTCAGTCGTGGCGAATAAAGTAGGGTTTCTCTACGGGTATATACACGACATGGGTATCGTATACGGGCCATCGAGTACGTATGCGCTCGTGATTCTGAGTGACGGCTCGGACTGGGACGCTATCAGAGATCTTGCATCCGAAATTAGCGAAGGTATGAAATAATGTATAGCAGAGATGAATATGCCGATCCTAGATAAACTACGTACAAAACTCCGTGAGCGACAGCTAGATGACCCGCGACTACTTGGCGTTGTGTTGATTGCAGCCGTGGCGTTGAGTGTCGTGTGGAACGGTGTAGGGATCGTGCAACGTAACCGTACGTTGCAGCAGAAAGTCGATATACTGGAGCAGCAAAACACTGTGCTAGATCTGGAAAACAGCACTAAATCTTTGCGTAATGATTATTACAAAACAGCTGAGTTTGCGGAGCTCAAAGCCCGCACAGTAAACGGCGTGGCAGATGCAGGTGAAACGGTGTATATTATCGACGACGAAACAGCACTTGGCGCCCTCAAAACACCTGAAAACCACATGGACGATACGTCCAGTTCGGGCGGAGTCTCAACAGACAAACCCCAGTACCAGCAAAACTTTGAAGCATGGATGGCGTTTTTCTTTGGTGGGTAGGTTGGGGGTGGTTTCAATTTTTAGGAGTGTATGCTTGACGTACACGGCTACAGGTAGGGTGTATGTGTGGATTCCGTGACAGGGCGACTGGCCTATCTTCTGTTGGGGTGTTAGTATTCTGTATGAAAGACAATAATGGCGACTAATTCAGAAACAATATTCAATCAAGTAAGTCTCGGGGGGCATTCGACTCTCTGCACAGGGGCCATCGTGAGTATCTGGGGCTTGGTTTTTCGCCGGCAAAAGTTGCAGTAATAAACTTGACGGTTGAACGATATTCGCAGTCTTGGAAGGAGTATAGTGTCAACCCGGTAGGAATGAGGCGGGAACGACTCGAACAGCTGTTGCACGAAATGGGAATAAACGAAGATAGATATAGGATAGTCGAAGCCGAAGGGCTGGAGGATATCCATAAATCACTCCTCATGCCCAAGACCGATGTAGCGGTATGTGTATCAGAGTATTATGATACGGTGGCTAGTATGAATTTAGTAAGATCTAAACTTGGAATACCGAAGTTTACTGTTGTAGTTAAGCCAGAGAGTCAGTCCAGGGGAGAAATATTGTCGTCCACTGGTGTTCGTCAAGGCTTGTTTGACTCTAAATCATAAGTATTTATCAAATTAAAAGGACCTCTTATTGAGGGTATCCTATTTTGGTGGCGGGGGCAGGACTCGCCCACCTTTTCTGCTTTGCAAGCATAGCTTGCAAGTGAAAAGGCTACTCGGAATGCCACTGGCATTCCTCCCCTATCGGTTCGAGTCCTGCCCGCCG
>CALLJT010000011.1 GCA_938050265.1 Candidatus Saccharimonadia bacterium | reverse complement strand
GCGATCATCGCGCCGTTGTCGGTACACAGCCGCTGGTCAGGGTAGGCGATAGCAATCTCAATCCGCTCGTCCAGCTGACGACGTAGCTCGCGGCTCGCGGCTACACCTCCAGCAATCACAACCGAGGCAGGGGAGTACTCCTGATACGCCAGCACTGTCTTGTCGACGAGCATCTCTATAGCAACGCGCTGGAAACTGGCTGCTATATCGTCTTTCTGGCGCTCAGAGAGCCGCTCTGCGACCTTGAACGACGGATACGTGAAGTCTTCACCGATTTCCCGCTGTGCGAGCCTTAGAACGGCTGTCTTAAGCCCACTGTAACTAAAATCATAGTTCTGTAAGCCACCCTGGTTTCCTTTGCCGGTTTTCTGATTTTTGGACCCATGTCGCACGCGCGGCTTCGGCAGTGCATACCGCTCAGGGTCACCGCTACTCGCGCGCTTACTGACACTCGGACCGCCAGGGTAGGGAAGACCCAGCAGCTTGGCTACCTTGTCGAACGCTTCACCGACAGCGTCATCATACGTTTGCCCCAGTAGCTCGTAGTCATGATGCCCACGGAACAACGCCAGCTGCGAATGCTTGCCGCTGACAATCAGAGCAAGCAGCGGGAACTCAGGCTGGGCAGGGAGGAGAGCGTAGGGGCGGGGGGTGAGGGTTGAGGGCTTCGACTCAGTCTGGTCTTTGTCGGTTCCAGTTTTAGTTCTAGTCAGGAAATTAGCATACACATGCGCCTCGACATGGTTCACCCCATACAGAGGCTTGTCATGTACGATCGCCAGCGTCCGTGCAGTCATGACGCCCACAAGCAGACTGCCACTCAGCCCCGGCCCATAAGTAACAGAAATTGCATCTACCTGACCCCAGAGGTCAGAAGAGGTTTGAGTCTTCAGTTTTGATACGCCTGCGGCTGCAGCGCCTCGCAGTGCCTCTTCGACCACTGGCATCATCGCCTCGATATGCGACCGTGCCGCGATCTCAGGCACGATACCCCCGTATGCCACATGCAGATCCATACTACTAAACACTGCGTTACTCAGCAGCGTCAGCTCACCGGTCTGCTCGTCGATCTCGACCACTCCAACAGCAGTCTCATCACAACTCGTCTCTATCCCTAGTACAATCATTCTGCTCACTACTGTACCAACCCAACAGACCTCATGCCAGCAAGTTTTCAAAGCTTGTTCACATTGATATTGACATAAGCACAAATATTTGTTAATATATGGAAAGTTAAACCGTAACTATCTCAAAACAAAAATCACAAAAAATAGATCTATAAGCGCACAAGGTCAGTAACATCATGACTACATCACCAGACCGATACCCACATAACCCATTGAACAACACGCATGTTGATTACATCAACATAGAGTACAGTAACGGTGCAAATCATACGTACGGTATCCGTGAAGACGGAAAAAAAGACCACATATCTGCCGAAGAAATGTTAGTTGCAAGAGGCTACGACCCCTACAATCCTGAAAACAGAGGCCCAGAACTCGGCCCCATAGGTAGTTCCAGTGCGGACGATAGTCTAGACGACTCGGACAGTTTCTATGGAGCCCCAGCCTCTCCAAGTACGGAAGCGGACACTTCGACTACGAAAAAAGCCCGCAAGCGAGTACGTAAAGCAACGTCAAAATCCAAAGAACAAAGTTCATCTACAGCTGATAGCACAGCTTTAGCTGCAGCTGAAGGCGGCGAGAGTGACTCAAAGGCAACAGCAAAGAGTGGCAAGAATAAGAATAAATCAAAATCAGAAGGCAGCACGGGTGTCAAAGGCGATGTACAGGCGATAAACAAAAACAACTTCACCATTAATACCGGAGGCGGGAAAAAGGCCAAGAAGAAAGCCAAAAAGGCCAAGAAAAAGATCAACGATCTTAAAAAGCGAGTTGCTGAACTCGAGGATAAACTAGCCAGCCCCACTACCGCACCTACCGAAACAGACCCGACAGACCCAGCAGACCCAGCAACCCCAGCGGCTACACCTGGTGAAAATCCACCCGCACGCCCCTCGTCCCCTACGCAACCACCAGCACGGCCGCCCGTAACCCCCCCGACCGAAGCAGCAGCTCCAGCGCCTGAACCTGCACCTCGCGACCCAGAAGCAGAGAAACTACAGGCAAACCTTGAGCGCGAACGACAACAAAACCAATACGACACACTCCGACATGACCTCGAAGCGGCAGAACAACGCAGGGAACAAGCTATGGACGAGTACGCTCGACTTATCGCGACGCAGGAAAACGGCCATATTGGTCGCCAACTTGAAGAAACAGGTGGTCGTACTCGTAGGTTTTTGCGACGCGCCAAATCATTTATAACGAACGCACCAAACAGAGGTGGCGTCGGTCAGCACGACAACCTCGACAACCAGATCGCTGCTGCGAAGCTCACTCTCGACCGCAGCAACGAAGAAGCCGCGATGTACGCAGGCGCCACCATAGACGCAGAGTACAAACTACGGGGCGTTGACGTGAAAAGCCAGGCGCACATTCAGATGAGACAAGCCGTTGGTTTCTATGGGCACGCTCTAGAAATACGTGCCCTCAACTCCCGTATCCAAGACTACCAAATAGGCGCCAGAGGTGACGTCAACCGAGATCAAGCGGACACAACACGTCGTGCAGCTACATATAGGTGGGTCACCGAACAGTGGTCGAGGCGTGGCCCAGTCGCTAAAGGTTTGGCAGTCGCTACCGGCGGTGCTGCCATTGGACTTACCGGTGGACTTGCCGCCGGAGCACTGGGACTTGGTGGAGCAGGTACTGCTGTGTTCGGTGCTGGCTCAGGCTACGTTGCACGAAACGCCGGTCGAAGGTCTGGTGACTTTATCAACAGGAACCTTGCAGCCACCGAAGCCGGTATAGCTGCACGCGAGACAGAAACAGATCGCCAGATTGCAGCAATCAAACTGCAGTATGATCTCATGTACGACCCGAGTGGCAACTACAACCTCGCACAGGGTGACGATGCCGGCTACCGTGACCGGTTCCAGCATACTGACCACACGGAGCAGCACGCCACCAGTGAAGTCCGAGCGAACCGCTCCCGCCGTGAAAACATCGCAAGTATCGCAGGCCTATCTGCTGTTGCCGGGTTCAACGCAGACTCGATCATAGCAGGTGCAAAGCGTATCGGCATACCAGGCATTGACATAGATATCAACATAAGCCGTGAACCGCTCAACCTCCCAAATATTGATATTGACATACCGAAACCGAACTTTCCGTTTGATATAGATATCACACGCAACACCATACCGACTGTCACACTCCCCGACGGCAGCCTGGCGGACGCTGTCGCACAGATACACGAAAGCGTCGTGTGTAACACCGACATCCCAAGCTGGCCGGACCACTGGGACATAGGTGCGCTCGAGCTGCCAGAAATACCGACAGATATTAACCTTCCTGAGCAGCCAGTGCTTAAACTAATCGACGGGATTGACGCAAACCTTGATCTAAGCGTCGATACAGCAGCCACGCCAGAAACGGCGCCAGACTTAGCCACCGTGATCGACCCAGGCGACGGCATAACGAACATCGCCGATGAAGTCGTCAACCTACAGGGCCATGACTACAGTCCGCAGCAAGCCTGTGACGCATACCGTTACATCATCGACAACGGTATTAACCCGAACGAAATGCTCTACAATCCAGACAGCGGCGCGATGTATGAAACATACAAGATAGACATCGGTCCGTACGCCGGCCAATACGGCATACTAGACCAGCAGGGCGTCGTGTCCTTCACACCAGAAGCACAAGCCCTACTAGACGAGTTTACTCAAACCCTCAGTGACGCAGGGACACTGCAAGCTGCATAAAACAAAAAGTATATACTACACTATAAGGACACACCATGAGCAACCCACTACAATCCCACCCCAACTTAAAACAGGACATACTCCAGGCTTTGAACCTAGACGCTGCGCCGCCGACCGTACAAGACCAATTGTTTGCGGAGATAGCACGTGCAGCTGATGAAAAAATCATCCTCGCGCTCAACAGTTTCCTGTCGGACGACCAGATAGATCAGCTGCAAACAATGCGCGACAACAATGATCCTACGGACACCATACTCGACTGGGTAGAGGCTCAGCTACCTGACTACCCCGAGATGCTCGCGCTCACTATGCTCGACATCGCCGACGAGCTTGCAGGTAGACAAGCAGCGTCAGACAGCCGACTCGCCGTCTACAATGCGCAGCGCGCAGCCGATTACTCAGACAAGGAGGCATCATGACTACTGAACAACTACAGCTATTTGATGCTGGCAACACATCAGCAAACGGAGAACCCCAATACGACCCAAAAGACCTCATTAACGTATATCTAGGCATGAGTGCAGACCGTCAGAACAATAATGAAGCAGACCAAGATCAGCGCCCCAGCGACCCAGACGACCCTGTCGCCAATCGTGCTACTGAAGCTACTGGCAACGCCGGTAATCCTGCCCCGAGCACAGAGACCACCACTCCACCGGTAGCACCCGTCCCAGCCCCCACCCCACCAAGCCCAAATCAGCACCAATATGTACCTGGGTCTGTTGACACTGTTCCTGCGGGAGCACAACGCGTTCTTGACCGGATCAGTGCACATGCCTCGTCATCAACTGACCTAGTAGCTCAGTTTATCGCAAGGACTGCTGCCACAGGCACCGCTCCAATGAGTCATGGTCAGCCAGCGGAAAATATCACAGCTTCACGCGTTGGCTTAGCAACCGCACCACCTCCAGAGAAGTATACTAAGGTGAATAGGGGAGGCGGAAGACAGCCTAGACTCCTCGCCGCACGCAGCAGCCCCGAACCATTACCCCCGCACGCAGCCACAACCCCTCCACCACCACGGGCAGCCGTTGTCCCTCCACCACCACGGGCAGAACCTGCTGCGCCGATACCAGCAGCTGTAGCCCCTCTGGCACCGCCGCCATCACAAGAAACAGGTGCCGTAACACCACCAGCACCTGCTCCGCCAGCATCACGGGCAGAAGATCCCGTAACGCTTGATCCTTTCAGCATAGACCCACACACAGCACCTACCGACCCCGCTACGCCGTTAAGTCGTATGGATGGCACCTCTGGCAGTACGCTACACGAAGAAGGATCTCATGTTTCGACTTCCACATGGCAACAGAGAGTCTTAGACATGGCTAGAGATACCCGCGTAGGTAGAAGGACATCGAAAAACGCTCCGACAGACGGCATAGGTTCACGCCCCGATTCTAGCCCTGCTACAGATCATCAAATATCTGCACCAGTTCCAGCACCCCAGCCCACGTCAG
>CALLJT010000010.1 GCA_938050265.1 Candidatus Saccharimonadia bacterium | reverse complement strand
GACCGGCTTTTTTTATGGCTGCAAACCAGGCCCGATTCGAACGTGCGACCGTGAGGGGAAGAGCGCCAGTGGCGCTCTGAGTAGCTTTTTCCGGTGGCGGCTCTGCTGACAACAGTGAAAAAGTGGGGGGAGCCAGTGAGTACGTTCGTGCCGGGTGCACCACAAAAAATGCCGGTCTTCTGACCGGCTTTTTTTATGGCTGCAAACCAGGCCCGATTCGAACGTGCGACCTCTACACTATTTAAAACTTGAGTTTTTTGCTCAAGAGGTCGAGGTGGTCTAGTTCGCGTTCTTCGTGCGGTAGGAATAGGCCAAGTATGTCTATGATGCGTTGCTCGTCTTCAGCATGAAAATAGATGATTTGAAACGGCGCAAACCGTTTGACTGGCTTGAGCCAGATGCTGTCTTGGGTGCCTTCTTCTACGACAGAAAACGATTTGAATGATTCAAGAGGGAAGCTGCGCTGATCTATTTTGACTTCGTGTTCGTTGATTTCGTATTGTCGCTCTGATGGCGGGCGAGATGCAAAAAATCCCGCAGAAGCTCCGACGATCAGTATCGTGATTGATGCAAGCCATTCACGGGTTAGCAAGAGTATCAGCCCGGCGACCAGGAACGTACAGACGAGAAAAACAATATACCACTGTGACGTCTTAGTATGGGTCATGTATTCGGCGCTTTTCCAGGTGACAGGATCAACGTTCATTGGCATGTCTGCAGGGTACTGGTCTGTGAACCCTTGTTGCTGCGCTGCCTGCCAGTTTGCCATCTCTTGCTGGTTGTGCTGTGCTTGCTGGTTGTGCGGTTGATTCGTTGCCATAAGCGTATTGTACACCATCAAAACAAAAACCCGACTGAAGCACCAGTCGGGTTGTTGTTTTGGCGGAGAGAGAGGGATTCGAACCCTCGCTGGAGATTGCTCCCCACTAACGATTTAGCAAACCGTCCCCTTAAGCCACTTGGGTACCTCTCCGCGATCTATGAGTGACTACGTGAAAAGATTGTACCGTATCTGTTAGCAAAAGAGAAGAGACTTGACCAAATGTTGCCCTGACCCATACTCACGTTTCCCTCCGAGTAGCGTTTCGCGCAGGGCCACCCCTAGGAAGGGTGTCTCTGGCTGCACTACGCTTATACTACTCTTGAGAAAAAAGTGAATGTGGGTCAGGGTGCTGCCTCATGTATTGCCGTGTAGTGTGTGGTAGTATTTGAGTAGCTATGCAAAAACAAACACACAGCATCATCGATCAAGGTACCGCATGTTGTTGCGGGGGATTGGCGTGCTGTTGATGTAGCTTGTTCTTGGAGAAGATATCAAAAACAGTATGCCTCGCCAAACGTGCGAGGTTTTTAATTAGTAAAAGACACTACAATAGATCAAGGAGATCAGGGAAATGAATATCGAAACACACAACACACACAGTACATCGAGCGTGGTAGCAGAAGGAGCCAACGAAAGGTTGGTTTGTCCATGCAACTGATGAGCACGGTTTTGAGTGGACACCCGAAGGGTGGCCGGTGATCGAGGGCGTGGTGTGGGATGCGGAGAGGTCGAAGGCTGCACTTATGGCTCAGTTTGCGATTTGGAGTTCCGCTGCACAGTAGCCTGTGTTTGATACGGGGTGCGGGAGGTGTACACTAAAGGATATAAACAGGAGGCATAGTCGAATATGGATTTCGGGCTATTTTACACAGTTACACAACAAACAAATGCAGTTGTTGAGCGGTTTGGTAAGTTCAAAAAGGTAGCGCGACCGGGTCTTGGGTTTAAGATCCCTATTGTTGATCAGATAGCTGGTCGTATCAGCCTGCGTGTGCGCCAGCTCGACGTCAAAGTCGAAACAAAGACCAAGGACAACGTGTTCGTGTTTGTGATTGTGAGCGTGCAGTATTTCGTGATACCAGACAAGGTCGTCGACGCGTTTTATAAACTGCAGAATGCTGAAGCGCAGATCACCAGCTATGTCTACGACGTGGTGCGGGCACGTGTGCCGAGCATAACGCTGGATAACGTGTTTGAAACCAAAGACGACATCGCCCAGGCGGTGAAGCTCGAGCTTGAACAGATCATGGACGATTTTGGCTATGGTATTGTCAAAACACTCGTGACGGACATTGACCCAGATGCAAACGTCAAGGCAAGTATGAACCAGATCAACGCAGCCCAGCGCCTCCGTGTTGCTGCAGTTGAAGAGGCAGAAGCAGAGAAGATTCGTGTCGTGAAGGCTGCTGAAGCAGAAGCTGAGAGCAAGGCACTGCAGGGTAAGGGTATCGCCGACCAGCGAACCGCAATCGTGAATGGGCTCAAAGAAAGTGTCACAGAATTTCAGAGTGACGTCAGTGGTACCAGCGCGCATGATGTCATGAACCTGGTCCTGATGACGCAGTATTTTGACACACTCAAGGACGTGGGCCTGAGCTCAAACAGCAATACCGTGCTCATCCCACACAGTCCGTCAGGAATGAACGACATATCGCAGCAGCTCCGCAACGCAATGATTACTGCGAACGAAGTGAACAAGCAAGCCGGTAAGTCACAAGCTAAGCAAGCCGACCAATAACAAGGAAGCTATAGCTATGAACATGTTTAAACCCGTTGGGGCAAAAAGCGATACTGAGTACATCGCACTGCTTAATGACGAGAGGCGAGAAATCATTGAGGCACTCGACGCGCTTATCAAAAAGACACTACCCAAACAGGAGCGGTGGTTTGCCTACAATATGCTAGGGTACGGGAAGTTTGAGTATACGAACTACAAAAAAGAGCTGATTGACTGGCCGCTGATTGCACTCGCAAGCCAGAAGAATTACGTGAGTCTGTACGTATGTGCAGTCGAAGGTGGCAAGGAGTACCTAACCGAGAAGTACAAAGACGAACTCGGCAAAGTGAGTGTCGGCAAAAGCTGCATACGGTTTAAGAAACTCGACGATCTGAATTTGCAGACGGTAGCAAAGATCTTGAAACGTGCTGAAAAATCGCCCGGACTCGTATGAGTGATACAAAAATTCTGACGCTGCATCCTGACCCGAAGAAGTCAGGGGTGAACATCGACCAGGGTAAGTACGATGTGATTCGGAAGGCCGCGTTTGCAGTGCTCGAGCGTGAGAAGACCATGAAGCCAATGGCGTTTCTGCAGGCGATTTCTGACGCTGTGGGGCCAGATTTCGACGGGTCCGCTGCCTGGTATGGTGAGTCGGTAAAGCTTGACATGGAAGCCCGCGGAGAGCTTGAGCATGACCGCAAGAAAGGCACTCTGTGGCTCAAAAGATAGTTCGATGTGGCTGGGCAGAGGGTGACGAACTGTATGAGAGCTATCATGACGAAGAGTGGGGCGCACCTGTCTACGACGACCGGGTTTTGTTCGAATTTTTGGTTTTAGAAGGAGCACAAGCCGGCCTAAGCTGGATCACTATTCTGAAGCGCAGGGAAGGGTACCGGCGAGTGTTTAATGACTTCGACGTACAGACAGTAGCTGCGTTTACTGAGTCAGGCATCCAAGCGGCGCTGGAAGATGAAGGTATTATCCGCAACAAGCTCAAGGTCCGATCGGCAGTCAAAAACGCGCACATATTTATCGATATTCAAAAAGAATTCGGGAGCTTCTCTGACTATCTATGGGCGTTTGTGGATGGCACACAGATTATTAATAACCCAAAAACACTCGCAGACGTGCCCGCCAGCACTGAATTATCAGATCGTATCAGTAAAGATCTGAAAAAACGTGGCATGTCGTTCGTCGGTACAACGATAGTCTACGCGTATCTCCAGGCAGTTGGTGTGGTTGACGACCATGTGGCTTCATGTGTTATAGCCAAAGCAAAACAAAACAAACACTTTTGAACTCGCCTGAACGGCTCAAAAACCCGTTCTCTCCCTTGCTATATCTACAGATATACTTCATTCGAGAAACAGCTTTTTCAAGCTCGCTCAGATCAAGATTCAAAAGAAGCTGATTTTGTTTTGCTTTGGCTATAGCCACAGCTCGATGAGAATAGACCATGAAAACCTATATATTCGCCCAATAAAACTGCTATCATACAGGTAATGGGAAAAAAGAAGACTGATCTGACGGTTATATTTGATTTTGATGGAACGCTGGCTAATACGCTGGATTTGATAGTGCGTATTTATAATGATCATGCTGAGCAACTTGGTATGAACCCAGTGACACCTGATCAGTTTTCTGATTTGCGTACTATGGGCTACAAAAAAGCCATGAAGCATCTGAATATCCGTTGGTTTGTCGTACCCCGACTGATTATGCTGGTTCGCAAAGAGATGAAAGCTCACATGGGAGAGGTTAAGCCGTATCGCGGCGCAATACCTATGTTAGTTGCGCTCAAGCAGGCAGGTGTGGGGATCGGTGTACTGACGTCAAACGAGCATGCTCTGGTTCAGGAGTTTCTGCAGGCGAACGATTTTCCGGCGTTTGATTTCGTTGTGTCTGAGAAAACTGTTTTTGGGAAAGAAAAAGCGCTTGAACGAATCATTGAGCGCCACAAACTCAGCAAAGATCACGTAATTTACGTCGGTGACGAGCCCAGGGATGTTGCGTCGAGCAAAAAGGCTGGCGTGCGTGTGTACGGCGTTACCTGGGGGCTTGGGGGCGTCGAGGCAATGGAACCAGCTGAGCCTGATATGTTGTTTTCGAAAATGAGCGAGCTCAAAAAAGCTCTGCTCTCGGAAGTGTAGCGGATAGCCAGACTCTGGGGCTAGCTATGGTGGTATGGGTGATTGGTGTGTATGGTGTAGGATCTATAGATTTGCTCACAAAGTATGAGTCGCACAATGTGATGTGGATATACGAGCTTTCCGAGAGATACGACGATGTCTGCGCGGTTCTGTACGGCACGGTCTACACCGTAGGCGCCTCCTATGATGAACACGACATCGTGCCCTCCAGGTGCCGCAGTGCCAGCAGCGTGACGACTGAACATGGCAGAAGATAGCTCGGGTGATGTGAGCGTGCGACCCCGCTCGTCTAGAAGTATGACAGTTGCCTGTGCGGGGATTGATTTCAGTATATTCTCAGATTCGGTGCGTACGCTTTTTATACGGTCCCCTGGGCCGTGCTTAATGAGCTGCCAGGTCACACGTATGTGTCGGGGTAGGCGCTTTAGGTATGACTGGCACAGTGCAGCGTACTCCTGTTTGGACTGTGCACCGACAGTTATGATGGTTATTGTCATTGTAGCGTAAACTGTGACACAGTAGTCGCAGAAAACAAAACCCAAGGAGGGCAATAGCCCCTGCAAAACAGACAGACAATGTTGTAAAATTGGCACTCTAGGTTCGAGTTTGCTAATTTCTAATCCGAGGTGTATCATACAGGTAATGCACTAGTTGTTCCGGCACTAGTCGTAAAGGGGAAAGGTAAAAAACTATGTATTCAGCAGCAGTAAATGCACACATCAGAGAGCTGATAGAGCTCGTCATGGAGTACCGTGATCAGGGGCAATGGGACAAACTTGAACACCTATTCACAGAGTCGCCGTACATCGACGAAAGTATGTTTAATAAAGAAGCTCCCGGCAAAAAATCACCAGCCAACGTGCTGTATGGTTGGCGCAGGATGCTTCGTGACATGTACTACAGTGCTCGCCACAGGCTCGGCCATATGGACATCGAGCGAACAGGCAAAAAAGAGGTCGCAGCCACATCAGAGGTTGAAGCACGGTACTATAGCCTGAAAGAAGGCAAGCGGTACGTGCATATCATGGACGGTGTATACGAATATACGTTTCGTAAAGTAGCTGGCCGCTGGAAGATTGATTCACTCACGCTGAAAGTCGTTGACCAACGCACTCAGCCCGTCGGTGCTTGAGCTACGTTTTAGCAATGCTGCTGAAAAGTCATGTTTCATATTCCGCAGCTGTTTGAGATACTAGAAGCATGAATGTGCTTGTGGTATACGCGTATCAAGATACTCACTCGTTCGGGGCTCGTCTGCATAGTCAGGTCGTTGGGTTCTATGAGAGGCGTGGCGACACGGTCGTGATATCTGATCTGTACGCGAGCGGGTTTCACGCAGTAGCAGAGAAATGGGACTTCAAAACGTCGGGTGGACCGAATCAAGATTATAATCTCGAACAGAGTCGTGTGGCTGCAGGTGGATCTGAAGGGTTCGCAGAGGACATCCAGCAAGAGATACAGCGACTGCGTGCTGCAGACATTGTTATATTTGAGTTCCCTGTATGGTGGAGTGCCGCACCAGCTATCATGAAAGGTTGGTTTGACAAGGTATGCGCGAGAGGGATTGTGTCTGATAGCTCCCACCGGTATGCACAAGGGTTCTTGCGTGGCAAGCAGGCGCTGGTCGTAGCCACAACCAACGATCAAGAGAGCGCCTATGGGCCTGGCGGAGAGCATGGAGCGAGCATGATTCAGCATCTGTACCCGCTTCTGCACGGTACGTTGTTTTTAACTGGCATGGACGTACTGCAGCCGTATATTGCGTATAACGCGCTCGTTACTGGTGATGGCGAGCAGCACCAGCAGGTTGATGTACTTGCACAGACACTGGACAGGTATGTTGACCAGCCAGTATATATTTATAAACATCAGTAGCCCTGCGCGGGGTACTAGAGTGGTTTATCTTTGAGGTGCAGCATCCAACCAAGGACGTTGATGGCCGGGTGCAATAGTCCGGCGGCGGCCAGGATGATAAGGTATGTCGATATTTCTAGCCTGACAAACGGTAGGCTAGCGATCAGTCCGCCAACCACGAAATCTATCTGGTCGAACGGTATCCAGTTTTTACCAGGAGCGACACGGGCTTGTCGTTTGAAGAAGCTTTTAACGGCGTCTCCCATGAGGCTACCAAACCCGATAGCAGCGCCAAGTGCGACGACGGAGAGAGACGTGTAATCAGTGAGGCTTGCAATGTCCGACAGCGCGTCAAAATTCGATGCGAGCAGGTATTGCACCAGCCCAGTAAGCGCCCCGAAAATCGTGCCTGAGATAACACCGCGGTAGGTTTTGTGATCACCAAATATCCGGACGCCTCTGTATGATTTGTGATGGTCGAGCGGGTATGTGTACGGTTTGAGCAGTGGTATGTTGTTAGCAAATATAGGTGCCATGTTGGCGTATGCGCCCGGTAAGAAAAACCAAAGTGCAGGGAGAAGGTCGCTCATTTTTTCTTGTCTTTCTTTTGTTTCCTGGACGTGGCTGTGCGTTGTGGGAGCGTTTTTGTTGTGTTTTGAGAGTCGGATGACTCTTCTGAGTTCTCTTTTTGTAGGACCTCTGCCGCTTGGAGAAACCGCAGCGCTGCAGTCATGAGGTTGATAGCGATCGTGAAGTGCAGGAGCGGTGCGAGCAGCACGGGCATGAGGAGCCCAACGACTACGATTGTCGTGCGGATTTCATACCGTGCGAGGCCGATGGAAAACATCTGGTTGAGTTTCTGGCGGTCCGCATGAGAGTCGGCGACAGCCATTTCGCTTTTGGCTTTTACATAACTGACAAGCAAGGACGTACCAGCAACCGCGACGATTACCCAGGGACGGACTTCGGATACATGATTGCCTGCGTACACGATCAGGCCGACGTAGACCAGCGTTTCTTTGAGTCGGTCGGTAACTGCGTCAAACAGCATGCCAAGTTTGCTCGCTGTTCCTTGTTCTCTCGCGAGTGCACCGTCGAGTGCATCAAGGAGGCCAAACCCAGTCAGTAGTCCCGCAGCGAGCACTGGGCGAGAGTCCCAGAGTGCCCACACGACGCTGAAGTGGCCGAGAAGCGACAGTATAGTGATATGCACGGGCAACACGGCGCCGTTGGTTACGGCGTTGAGCCACCGAGCAAAGCGTGCCATCCAGAGGCGCACAGCTTGTACAATGAGTTTCGTTGGGTCTCCCATATAGCTAAGAGTATATAGTATTTTGTTTCAGAATGGGGATAAGTAGGGCATACTCACTAGTGAGACGTGAGACGTGAGACGTGAGACGTGAGACGTGAGACGTGAGACGTGAGACGTGAGACGTGAGACGTTTGGATAGCGTAATACTTTTTGTTATACTGTGGGTATGAAAATAGCAGTATCTATCCCAGACTCGACTTTTAGTAAGGCGGAGCACCACGCGAAAAAGATGGGCGGCTCCAGAAGTAAGTTTTACGCACGGGCTCTAGAAGAGTATATAGAGCGTATCGAGGGTGAAGCTACTAAAAGACAACTGAATGAACTGTATTCGCAAGAAGATTCTTCGTTGGATCCACCGCTCTACAAAATGCAGTACGATTCCATTAACAACGGACACGGGGAATGGTAGTTAGAGGAGCGATATGGTGGGTAGATTTACCAGAACCAACTGGCTCAGAACCTGGCTATAGACGACCAATACTCGTCGTTCAGTCTGACGATTTTAACGAAACCAAAATAAGAACAGTATTAGCGATAGGCATCACTTCAAATCTCAAGATGGCTATGTCTCCAGGCAACGTAATGTTACACAAAAAAGAAGAAGGGCTACCCAAAGATTCAGTCGCGAATGTGTCACAGTTAATAACGATTGATAGACGATTTCTCAAGGAATACGTTGGGCAGCTATCACAGAAGGCACAGCGACAGATAGATGATGGCCTCAGGAAAGTATTAGACCTGTGAATAATGCTGAGAGCCAGGAGTGAAACATGAAGCTTGAAAGACGAATGACTACAAGGATTGAAGGGCAGTACACACTATGATCACAGAAGTACAAGATAGATTAAAAGCGGCAGTCAAAGCAGTGTTCGGAGTTGATGTGACGCCGACTGTTGAGGTGCCTGACGAACAGTTTGGTGACGTGGCGAGCAATGTGGCAATGCAGCTTGCAAAGGAAGTTGGTAAAAATCCGCGTGAAATAGCTGAGCAGTTGGCGGACACGCTACAGGAGCTCGACGACTTTGCTGAGGTGAGTGTTGCTGGCCCGGGGTTTTTGAATATCCGGCTCAATGACGAGGCTATATGGAGTAGCTCCCAGGACTATAGTGTGCAGGGGTTTGCGCTCACGCAGCCAGACTACGACGCCAAAAACGTAGTGCTCGAGTACGCCTGCCCGAACTGGTTCAAAGAGCTGCACACAGGGCATCTGTATCAGACGATCCTCGGAAACGCACTTGCGCGTATGCTGGAGGTGGCTGGTGCGAACGTCACACGAACAACATTTGGCGGGGATGTCGGGATGCATGTCGCCAAGGCAGTGTGGTCAATTCTGAAAGACCCTGAGGGGTATGCAGAAGCGCAGCAAAACGACGACCCTCAGGTCCGTGCACGGTTCATTACTCAGCACTACGTCAAGGGTACTGCTGCGTTTGAGCAGGGTGGCTCGGATGAGGCAGAGATCCGTGAGCTGAATAAACAGATATACGCGTTCCATACCGACAAAAGCACGCATTCTGACGTTTCTGCAGTGTACTTTGCTGCTCGTGAGTGGTCTACTGAGTATTTTCATTATTTCTTTGATCGGATTAACGTGGATGATTTTCAGAAGTACTACCCTGAAAGTACGACGGCTGAGCGTGGAATGGCGCTTGTACGTGGAGGGCTCGAGGATGGTGTGTTCGAAGAGTCTGAGCGCGCAATTGTGTACAGGGGCGAGAAAGAAGGTCTGCATACACGAGTATTTCAGACGTCAGAAGGCCTACCTACGTACGAGACAAAGGATCTTGGCGTGCTCACGCAGGAAAAAGAAGACTATGATTTCGACAGGCGTATTCTGATAACTGGATCAGACCAGAAAGCGTACATGAAAGTCGTATGGGCGGCACTATATGACATCGATTCTCGGTATCGAGGTACGATGACTCACCTTACAAACGGCATCGTTAAGTTCGCTGATGGATCCAAAATGAGTTCACGTTTGGGCAACGTCACGCGGGCGATAGACGTGCTCGACGCCGTGACAAAAGTCGTGGCACAAGAGTCTGGTTCGGATGAAAAAGACAAAGTCATGCTCGGCGCTGTCAAATATGAATTTTTGAAATATGCCGTCGGCAGTGATGTAGCGTTTGACGTCAACGAGTCTGTTAGTACAAAAGGCAACAGCGGACCGTACCTGCAATATGCATACGTGCGTGCTCGCAAAATAGCTCTGTCAAAAACCAATGACGACAACGGAGAAGTTGATATCGCGACGCTGTCCCTCGACGAATATGACCGACGGTTGGCGCACAAGCTTGCTCAGTACGAGGGTGTGTTTGGCGAAGCCGTTGAGCACCTCGCGCCTAATACGCTGTGTCTCTATTTGTATGAACTGGCTCAGACGTTTAACCAATTCTACGAAAACAACCGGGTTGCAGGCTCGGGTATACCGCACCGCTGGGAGTTGCTCACGCGTTACATCAATGTACTCAACCACGGACTCACGACACTTGGTATCGATACCCCTGAGTCTATGTAGGCGGGTAGTGGAGCAAGCAAAAGGTACAAGTTTAACTACACTTGAACTTGAGTTTACGTTAATGTCATGTTAGTATATGGGCATGAACTTAGATATTGTCAGTACATCTGAAATTCGTAAAAACCTGGTGCCGTTTCTGCGGAGTTTAGGCGACGGCCACCAGGTTACTGTGTTGCACCGATCCAAACCACTGGTTACGATTAATTCAAGCACGCCCAAGCTTTCTAGTTCTGAACCTGGGTCAGCAGAAGCTATACATCGTGCCATAGACAAAGCACTTGTATTGAGCGAAAGTCGAGCAGGCAAGGCCGTATTAGATCCCAACAAATCTATCAAGGAGCTGTACGCAGAAAGCGTTGGTGAAAAGTATGGTGTTCGCTGACGCAAACATTGTGTTGGAGCTGCTGTTACCAGATCGTATCCGTAAACACGCTGTGGCCAAAGCACTGCGAGGAGAGCAGGCCGCCATTTCGATGCTGAGCGTTCATCTCGCGCACTACTTTGGTAGAAAAGAGAAGTACACGGCAGAACAGATCCATGACAGTCTGAGCGAGTTCCAGCTCCTCGATGTTACGGCAGATGATTACGTACAAGCATTGGAGTTGCTTGCCGATAACGAATTCGAAGACGCCTTGCAACTGGCCGTAGCCCTCCGTAGTGGCTGCAGCAAAATCTTAACCATCGACCAGACGTTCGCGCAGAACTACTCAACGCGTATTGATTTCGAAGTTCCTAAAAACGCATAGGCTCGTTGTACTATGGGTACATAAAGAGGAGTATCTATAGATGGCTATGTTGGATTCAGCACAGAAAAACATTACACGAGCGGCAAAACTGCTTGGACTGACCGATGAACAGTTAGCTGTACTGCAGAAACCTGATGCAGTGCATGAGTTTGCGATCGAACTTGAGAGTGGCAAAAAATATAGCGCGTTTCGTGTGCAGCATAGTAACAAGCGCGGACCGTATAAAGGCGGCATACGCTTCCACCCGGAAGTGGACCGTGACGAAGTACAGGCGCTGGCAACACTCATGAGCTTCAAAACCGCCGCTGTAGCTATACCACTCGGAGGGGGCAAGGGCGGCGTCGAGGTCGACCCTAAACAGCTAACAGACGCAGACCTAGAAGAAGTATCACGTCAGTTTGTGCGAGGGCTCGTCGATCATATCGGTCCTGAGCAAGACATACCAGCACCGGACGTGAACACGAACAGCCAGATCATGGACTGGATGGTTGATGAATATTCACAGTTGACTGGCGACACGACGAGGGGTAGTTTTACCGGTAAATCGATAGCCGGTGGTGGTAGTTTGGGTCGTAATGAAGCGACCGGGCGTGGCGGCGCAATAACACTGGCGGAACTGCGTCAGCTAGAAGGCAACGCAGGCCAGCCACTGACGTATGTACTACAGGGATTTGGTAACGCGGGGCAGTTTTTCGCACAGGTTGCAGCTGAACAGCATCCAGAATGGAAATTGGTCGGGGTGACGGATTCGAGTGGCGGCGTGTACAGCGAAGATGGCTTCGACGTCGCAGAAGTTATCGCGTATAAAACAGGTGGCGGAAAACTGCGTGACTACGGACAGGGGCAGGCGCTGACAAACGACGATGTGGTGGCAGCAAAAGCGGATGTTTTAGTGCTTGCTGCACTCGGCGACGTGGTCGACGAAGAAAACTACACGAGCGTTCAGGCACAGTACATATTGGAGCTGGCGAACGGCCCAGTCGATGCTGATGTCGAGGACGCGTTATATGCGGCCGGCGTACAGGTGATACCGGACATTATCGCGAACGCCGGTGGGGTCACGGTGAGTTATTTTGAATGGTTGCAGAATATGGCACACGAGCAATGGACAGAGCAGCAGGTGAACGACAAGCTCGCACAGCAGCAAAAACAGGCAGTCCAAGCTATGTATGAGCGGGCGCAGTCCGCACAAACAAGCCTTAAAAACGCAGCATTCATGAACGCCATAGAGCGATTAGCTACGTAGGGAGTAGCGAGCAAGGAGCAATGAGGCAGGAGTAATCTTGCCCCTTATGTGGTGATGGTATACGCCTGCCAACTACTTGCTTGCTATACTGCAGTATCTTTGCGACAATAAACCATAAGAGTATTATGGGTGGAATCAAAAAAAGTCTATTGCTGTACCCAAACCAGCTGTTTGCTGTAGAGCATATCCCGCAGGATGTGGATGAGATCGTGCTCGTTGAAGAGCCGCTTCTGTTTGGGAGTGATCGTCAGTATGGGCTGATGATCCACAAACAGAAGCTGGTGTTGCTGCGTGCCAGCATGAACCGATACATGAAAGAAGAATTGTGGCCAGCTGGCTACAGCGTGACGTATATTGATCATCATAAACTGACTGAGAGCGGTGACATCGTCGAGAAACTCAAGGATTTCACAGACGTGTATGTCTATGAATTTTCTGACGATATCCTGAGCCGGCGCGTTATGGAAGCGATTCGTTCCCACCCTGAAGCGCCGGCGGTGTCGGTGTTGCAGAGCCCTAATTTTTATATATCGCATGAAGAAAGCGATAGGTTTTTTTCTGAGCGAGGCGACACAAGTTTTCAGGCGTTTTATCAGTGGCAGCGCGAGCGGTTCAATGTACTCATTGACCCAGAAACATACAAGCCGCTTGAGGGATCATGGGAGCAAGACCACGCCAAGCGTAAACGCATACCGAAAAGCACACAGCTGCCGTCGTTCCAGGTGTTTGGGTCGAACGAATATGTGGATGAGGCTGAGGCGTATGTAGAGAAGTATTTTTCAGGCAACCCAGGAAGTCTAAACGATTTCCCATGGCCAACGAGCCGTGTTGAAGCGATGAAATGGCTCGACGAGTTCGCGAGCGGTAGACTCGGGCGGTTTGCCGCCTATTCGGAGGCGATCGACGGTGAGGCACCTTGGCTGCACCATCCAGCAGTTAATCATGCATTGAACATCGGACTTTTGAGCCCTCATGACATCGTGCAGGCCGTAGTCGCACAGCTCGGTCATGGAAAGGTCCGTATAGAGGACGTAGAGCTTGTTGTGCGCGGAGTACTTGGGTGGCGGGAATATTACCGCGGAGTGTACCGTAAACGACACACAGCACTCCGTACTGCGAATACATTGGGCCACACCAGACGCATGACAGTTGACTGGTACCGTGGGACGACAGGGATTCCGCCGGTCGACGACGTTATACTCAAAATCCACGACCGGTCATATACGCACGAAACTGAACAACTCATGGTGATAGGTAATATCTGCTTCCTCAGTGAGTTTCACCCGGACGAAGTGTATCGGTGGTTCATGGAGATGTGCGGAGACATGTATGAGTGGCTTGCAGTGCCGTTCGTATACGGCGTGAGTCAGGGGGCGGCGTTCGCTAAGCACGGAACACTCCCGGCTATCAGCAGCAGCAACTACATACGCAGCATGAGTCATTATAAAAAAGGCGACTGGTGCGACATCTGGGATGGCCTGTATTGGCGCGCGATCGAAAAAAACGCAGAGTTGTTCAAGACTGACCCTATGATGAAAAAAGCCTATGGTCAGCTCAAGCGGCTGAACACGGATCGACGCAGGATTATTAGCTACCGCGCAGAGGATTTTTTGCGGGACAAAACCCAGGGATCGTCGTAGGGATATGGCTAGTTTAGTGCTTGTGTGTTGCCAAGCTGACCCACACTCACTTTTCCACCCCAAACGCCCCTATGCTAACAATCTGGAAGTCTTTCCTTTAGAAATGATGCTATGGCATCATTCCTAAAGAACAAAACTTCAATCTTGTCACCCTATGAACGTTTGGGTTTAGAAAAGTGAGCGCAGGTCAGCTTGCCAAGTGAACAGTTTTCGTATACATTAGGATTACAAATAAGGGAGTACAAGTATATGAACGGTTTTATGGACTTTGTCCGAGAACAAGGTGTGGTCGGACTAGCTGTCGGTCTCGCTATCGGTGGCGCAGCAGGGAAAGCTGTCGAAGCTATCGTTGAAGGATTTATTAACCCAATTATTGCATTCATCCTCGGTGGCGCAGATCTAACAGCTGAGACACTGACGGTTGTCGGTGAGCCAGGTGTAGACGAGCGAGTGCTCACGTTTGGCTGGGGTGCAATCTTGAGTGGAATTATCACTCTTCTTGCTACCGCGTTTGTGATCTACTGGATCGTCAAACAAGCTGGTCTCGACAAGCTCGACAAAGAAGCTAAATAGCAACACTGCAGTCAATACTCGTTAGTCGAGTGGTTACTACAGTAAGGTCGCCCTATCAGTAGGGCGACTTTTGTTGTGTAGCGTGTATACTGTCTGGTATGCACTATATGTTGACATATCCCCCGGGAGGTACGAGTGAGTAAAAAACATGCAGCCCCAACGAAGTATCTCTGGGTTGATCTAGAGATGACTGGTCTTGTTCCTGAAAAAGACGTGATTTTAGAGGTCGCAACGGAAGTAACCGGTACCGACCTGGAGACAATCAGCTCGTACGAAGCAATCGTCCAGCACAAAAAAGACAAAGTCGCTAAGCTTATGCAGGAAAACATCTGGTGGAACAGTTACCCTAAAAACCGCGACGTGTTTTTGGGCGGTGTAGCGAAAGGCAAGCCACTAGCAGCAGTCGAACGTGAATTGATCGAGATCGTAGAACATGACTTCGGCGATGAGCCAGCGATACTCGCGGGTAACTCGATACATAGCGACAGGGCGTTCATTAAACAGTGGATGCCCCAGCTTGATTTGCGGCTGCACTACCGCATGCTCGACGTCAGCGCATGGAAAGTTGTCATGCAGAGTATGTATGGCGTTCAGTTCAGAAAACCAGCTGTTCACCGGGCATACGACGACATACAGGCCAGCATCGCAGAGCTTCAGTACTATCTCGAATGGTTTGCCAACAATGCCAACACGAAAGGACAGGAGTAGTCACCGCATGAAGTTTAGCGCCGTTGAAGAGTTTTTACTTGGGTTGCCTGGTGCTCAGCTGACGTTTCCGTTTGGCGAAGACGTCAATGTGTACAAAATCCCAGTTGGCGATGAAGAGAAAATGTTTGCACTCATGCCTGCAGATACAGACCCTGTTCGTTTGAGCCTGAAATGCGACCCGCAGTTAGCACGCATACTTCGTGAACGGTATGAGTCTGTCATGGAGGGGTATCACCTCAATAAAAAGCACTGGAACACCATGCTCCTCACTGGACAGCTTACAGAGCAGGAAGTGCATGATCTGATCATGCATAGTTATCACCTTGTAGCTGGCATAGAGTCGGCAATACCTGACTATGATAGAAAGAGCAGACGCCGTACGTAGTCCTCTGTCGTATCAGAGTTACTACAGAGCCACTAGACTGCCGCTGTTTAATTAAACAGGCTTGGGATAGGTTCATCGGCGGTGTCTGCGTCAGGTTCGCTTGGTTCTGTCGCTGTGTCTTGTCGCTCGGTAGACTCGGTACTCTCAGACGGGTCTTCGAAGTCGAACGTGATTTCGATGTTGCTACGTACTGCTGCTAGTTGGGCCTGTTCGGTTCTGCTGACCGCACGGTTTTCGGCCGCTTTGACTGATTCATAGTACTGTCCAGCCAGCTGGTCCACGATATCGCGGTAGACCGTGTCATGTGTGTCGTTACTGAGCGCGTTTTGCAGACTTGTATCGTAGGTTGAGTTTTTGAACTGTGATAGTTCGCCAGGCAGGGTGACGACACCTCTGGTTCTGATGAGGCCGCTAATTGTTGCAGTGTCGGTTTGCAGGACAAGATTGATAGTGTCTACATCTTTTCGTAGATCGTATTGTCCAAGGTTTTTGTTGCCGATTTCGCGGACGCGGATAAGTTCGTTTTGAATTGCACGTACACGGACGAGCTCAGGTGCTGACGGTGGGGTGGGCTTCAGGAATATGGTTGCTGCAATACCTGCAATTGCTAAGATAGCGAGTGCGAATACGCCAAACAGGAGGTACTGCTTGGTTTTGTCTGCTCCGACAGCCGCCGTGTTGGTGCCGGGTGTCGTCTGAGAATTCTGGTCGAATATAAAGCCGTAGGGGTTTTCTTCGCCATTTTGTAGGTCTGGTTGCATGCCTATAATTTTACCATTTTAATCATAAGCGGCAAAACACTGCCTGACCCACACTCACTTTTCCCTCCGAGTAGCGTTACACGCAGGGGCGCCCTTAGGAGGGTCGCCTCTGGTTGCACTACGCTTATACTGCTCTTGAGGAAAAAGTGAGTGTGGGTCAGAAACACTGCATGGCAGACAGGGCATTCGAAGCGTACATGCTTTGTTTTTATAGGACGATACACGATACTAGAGGTATGGATGCTGTTGCAGATATCAAATCACGCCTAGACATAGAAGACGTTGTGAGTGAATACGTGCAGCTGAAGCGCGCTGGTCGCAACTTCAAAGGCCTGAGCCCTTGGACAAACGAAAAGTCTCCGAGTTTTGTTGTGAGCCCAGAGAAACAAATATGGCATGACTTCAGCTCAGGGCGCGGTGGTGATATGTTCAGCTTTATTCAGGAAGTAGAGGGTTTGGATTTCAAAGGTTCACTTGAGGTACTCGCCAGGAAAGCCGGTGTCGATCTGGAGCAGTACCGCACAGGTACTCGTGACCAAGCACCGAATAGTTCTGGATCAAAAAAACGACTATACGAAGCCGTAGAAGCAGCGGTGAAGTTTTATCAGGTACAACTAACTCGCACAACACCGCCACTAGAATATGTGCGCAAGAAACGCGGCTATAGTAAGCAGACTATACTGGATTTTCGGTTTGGATATGCGCCAGAGAGTGGCAAAGCACTTCTAAAACACCTCACATCGAAAGGATACGATGCGGATGAGTTGAAACAGGCAGGTCTTGTGAGTAGTCGTGGCTCAGATGTCTACGATATGTTTCGCGGTCGGGTGATGATACCTCTGCGAGATGGACAGGGTCGGCCCGTTGGGTTCACCGCACGTAAACTGTCCGACACGGCACATGGTCCGAAATATATCAATACGCCAGCGACACAGTTGTACGACAAAGGCAGGCAAGTGTTTGGGTTTTATCTCGCGAAGGAAGCCATCCGTAAACAAGGGTTTGCGGTCGTTGTCGAGGGCAACCTGGATGTAGTAGCGTCTCATCAGGCTGGCGTGTGTAATGTTGTGGCCAGCGCCGGAACTGCTTTAACGTCGCATCATCTGAAAAGTCTTAAGCGGTTCACGGGCGATATTCGAGTAGCGTTTGATGACGACCGGGCGGGTCACGACGCAGCAAAACGGGCGATCCCACTCGCTCAAAGCCTCGGTGGTATCGACATGAGCATTATTTCGGTCCCAGAGGGTAAAGACCCGGACGAGCTGATCGCGCAGGACGCCCGATTGTGGCAGGCTGTCGTTGAAAACCCACAGTATATGGTGGATTGGCTGATCGACCGGGTCGCAGGCAGTGTAGACATGAAAAGCGCACAGGGTAAACGACGATTTGTAGCCGAAATTATACCTATATTAAAACAGCTCAGCGACCCCGTCGAACAAGAGCATTATGCGGATGTGCTGGCCACACGCACAAGCACGTCGATACAAACAATCACTGACAAAATCAATGCCAAGCAGACGACACAAAAACGACTCAAGCGTGTAGCCCCGCAAAAACAAGATGAACAGCAGAGTGCTAAAGAACAGCGTGTTCGCGAACAGCACATTTTGGCCCTTGGCTCAAAGCATAGTGTGATAGGGGAGATGGTCCGACGTATCCCGGTGGATGTGTTTTCTGAGGGGGCTCAGACTGCGGCGCGACTGATCGCCGACCACCCAGGCGTCACACCTTCGCTCGATAACAAAGAATATGGTACAATGTTGGCACTTCTATACGAGGAATTCTACCAGCATACTGACGAACATGAGCTGCGCTATCAAGCCCATCGACTCATTAGCAGACTGGTACGAGTATACGCAAAAACGAAAAAATCAGCCCTCGCACAAGAGCTCGCTGAAGCAACAGAAAACGAACAAGGCATATTACTACAAGCAGTTAAGCAGCTTGACGATCTCATAGTTCAGTTTTCGAGCTCTGAAAAAACACATTAGAATACTAGCAATCAAGAAGGGACATCGAACAGTGCACGTGAGCTTTCGCCAAGAGAGTTTATGCCCACTTTCGTAGCACGCACAGCACTATGTTTAATCGACGCAAAAAATCCAACGACACTCCCAAAAAAGACGAATCAGCTGCTGCGAAGTCAGCAGAGAGTTCAACTAAGAGTTCATCCAAGAGCTCAGCTAAGAGTCCAGCCAGCAGTCCGGCAAAGAAACAAACCAAGAAGTCAGTAAAAAAGCCGGCAGAAAAGACGACAACTAAGCCGAAGCCAGCACAGAAAAAATCTGCCGCTGCATCACGCACGCCAAAAACGGGTGCTAAGAAATCCAAAAAAGACAGCTCACCAGCGGCACAGCCGTCAGGTGACGTGATACAGGCGGCAAAAGACCTACTTGAACAAGCCACAAAAGACGGTAAAATCGACCAAAAAGACATCCTTGCAGTCATACCGGAAGACCCAGCAAACCTAGAGACGCTTGACCAGCTGTATAACGACATCGTTGACGCCGGATCAGAACTCACTGGCATGATAGAAGTTGACGGCTCGGCTACAGCAGGTGAGTGGGAGGCAGAAGAAGAGGAAGAAGACCCGAAAAAACTTGCCAAACAGGCCAAATATCTCGACGACGTGTCGGATGATTCGGTCCGTCTGTATCTGCGCGAAATCGGTAAGATACCACTGCTTACAGCCGAAGAAGAACTTGCGCTGGCCAAGCGAGTTGTTGCAGGTGAACTGAAGGCCAAGGATCAGATGGCTGAGGCGAACATGCGACTTGTAGTGTCGATAGCTAAACGCTACGTCGGTCGTGGTCTCGACCTCCTCGACCTCATCCAGGAAGGCAACACTGGTTTGCTCCGTGCGGTTGAAAAGTTTGACCCAGACAAAGGCTTCAAGTTTTCTACCTATGCAACATGGTGGATCCGCCAGGCTATCACACGTGCTATCGCTGACCAGGCCCGTACGATCCGCATCCCTGTGCACATGGTCGAGACAATCAACAAACTGCTTCGTACACAGCGCCGCATGACCCAGGAGCTGAACCGTGAGCCGACCAACGAAGAGCTCGGTGCTGAGCTGGAAATGGACGTTGAAAAAGTCGAACACATCATGAAAATCAAACAAGATATTAGTTCACTCGACGCCAGTGTCCGTGACGACGAAGAAGACAGTGTGCTCGGTGATTTTATCGAAGACGAAGACACGGTTACCCCAGAAGAATCAGCGACAGGTCAGCTACTCAAAGAACAGGTCAAAGGTCTGCTCGGTAGCCTGAGCGAACGTGAACAAAAAATCCTGCGCCTGCGGTTCGGTCTCGAAGACGGCAAAAACCACACGCTTGAAGAAGTGGGGCAGGAGTTTTCGGTTACTCGTGAACGTATTCGCCAGATCGAAGCTAAAGCCTTGGCAAAGCTCAAAAAACACAAAGACAGCCGTAACTTGATGGACTACTTGAAGTAGGGGCGTATGAAGATTATAGGACTTGCAGGAACGGCAGGGAGCGGCAAGGATACTGTTGCTGAAATGATATGTGTGCTACTGAAGGCGCACCATTGGAATACTAGCGATTTTGTGCGCTCGGTCACACGACATGTGTTCGGTGTCAGTCAAGACACGCCGATCATTCGTGACCAGTTGTATGCAGTTGCGAATGAACTACGAGCTCTCAATCAGGCGACTACTGTTCAGATGGGCATCATGCAGGCGAGGGAGCGTAGCTTTGATGTGCAGCTAATCACGGGACTACGATCCGTCGGTGAAGCAGATGCTGTACGGGCGGCGGGCGGCATTATAGTCGGTGTTGATGCGAGTCCACAGGTTCGACATGAGCGTATACAGTCGCGTGTGCGTGACGCAGAGTCGCAGCGGGACTTCGAGGCGTTTCTCAAACAGGATACACTCGAAAACAAAGGTATTGGCGACGGACCGCAGCGGGGTATTCGAAGTATTATCGATTCAGCAGATATTCTTGTAGTGAACGATGGCACACTGGACGAACTGAAAGATCAAGTCGCGGCGAAAATAAAACCTTAGACTATTTCTACATACTAACTATGATGAACGGCACACATAACCCGTACTGATCATGTGTGCCGTTCGATGCGTGGATGGCCTCGTTGTTACTGGCGATCGTGTGCGTATGGCACGTGTACGTCGAATGAACACGTAGCTGTTTCGCCGTGTACATCAGTAACCTTCACTGTGTAGGTGAACGTTCCATGGCTCCATACGGTATAGCTCCATGTATCTTCTGCTACTTCGTGCTGGCGAGTATTCTCAATGTCGTCGCCGTTGAAATCAACATACCAATCGTAACTCACTGCGTCTGGTGCATGCACCTTCAGCCCGACGTTGGTGTGTAGTGCAATGTCTTGGCCGCTCGAAAACGTTTCTGACATATTATTGCGGTTGTAGCCGTGTAGTTCGCACGATAGTGGACCGCGGACGGGCTCAACAGAGGCTTTCAACACTGGTGTAGTGAGCTGCGGATGCGGTGCGACTACTTCCTGTGGGTCAGTTGCAACACCGTTGTCGATGTTTTCAGCGCCCCGGCTTGGGTCAGGTTGACCACCGTCGAATCCAGAGCCAAGTGGACTGTTTTCTTCAGTACCGTTGTCGTAGTTTTCGGCATACATTTCTACGGCCTCTCCTTGCAGCGTGATCGAATCAATCAGTGCGAGTCCGTCGTTTGTTGCGACTGGCATCTGTAACCCAGAGAATAAGTAGCCATGTGGCGCCATGATCTCGAACTGTGTCATTTCACCTGGTAGTATCGGTGCATCCATAACGTGTACGCTCATGACACCAGGGAGTGACTGTACGAGTTCAGCTGCAGCGGCAGGGCTGCCTACTTCTGCCAGCGATTCAAACGCAGCAGGGGAGAGTTGACCCTCGAAGTTGAGTGATGCTCGGTCGTCATGTACAACATATATACCAGGCGCGAGCGGCTGGTCCGTGCTCGTGTTATAGATTGTGACGTCGTAGCTGTGAGATTTCGGTGCTTTGTCTTTTTTCATTTTGTCTACACTCACACGCAGTACGGTGTCTGTCAGCTGTGGGTGAACAGCAAACGGTTCCTGCGGGTCAGTTGCAACACCGTTGTCGATGTTTTCGGCTCCACGGCTTGGGTCAGGTTGACCACCGTCAAATCCAGAGCCAAGTGGACTGTTTTCTTCAGTACCGTTGTCGTAGTTAGCTGCATCGATAGTCTGTGATCTACCCGTAAGCTTTACAGAATCTACAAGCGCAAGCCCGTCGTTTGTTGCGACTGGCATTTGTAGCCCAGAGAGGAGACTGCCAACTGGTGCTTGTATATTGAGGGTGGTGCTTTCGCCAGGCGTGACTGGTGCGTCCATTACGATAACATCATGCACACCAGGTAGTGTTGCTACAAGCTCTGCAGCAGCCGTTGGGCTGCCTACTTCTGCCAGCGATTCAAACGCAGCAGGGGAGAGTTGACCCTCGAAGTTGAGTGATGCTCGGTCGTCATGTACAACATATATACCCGGCGCGAGCGGCTGGTCCGTACTGACGTTATGTATGGTTACTTGAAAATGCCCGAGTGACATTTCTGGTCGAGTGTGCGATGATGCGTGCTTGTTCATGGGCATCGCCGACACTGCCGTTGTACCGATGCCCGGTAGTCCAGCGAGCGCGAAAAGCGCTGTCCCAAGTAGTACTTTGTTTGCTATTAGTCGAGTCATAAAGCTCCTTTTACCAATTTGTTATTTATACCCTACGCGTCATGTATACTGATAATGTATAGTGACCTTTACATAGTAAAGCACTGACTCTCTTAATGTAAAGTAAACTTTACATTTTATATATAAAACTCCCATCGTCCAGCCTTGAGCGCGGGTGCTACGGGACACTTACTGCTACTGCGCCACGAGGGGTGCACCACCTAGCAAGGCAAAACCTTTGCGGACTGCGGTAAATTCAATATCGTCGACTTGTTGATTGTCCGTATAGACGGTCGCAAGCTCATCTTCGCTTACCCACACGTATTCTGAGTGGTCTGATGGATCGAGTATGATGTTGTCCGTGTTGTCGCTGAACTGTGCAAAATACACGACTTCGATCGAGTGTGACCCCTTAACTGGATTGGTATATGTAAATACAAAAAACGGATCACCTACCGTGATGTTTTTATTGAATTCTTCTTTAATTTCACGTTTCAAGCCGGTGGCCATTTCTTCGCCATAATCTATGTGGCCACCTGGAAGTTCAAATATACCTGGGAGAAATTTTTTTGTCGCTGCGCGCTTCGGTAGAAACACTTTACGAACTCCGTCCACATCGGCGTGTATAAAGGCACATGCCGTAATTACTTGCTGTCCGTGTGCCGGAGTTTCACTATCGTGTGTAGGTGTGTCCATGCTGGGTTCTCCTTAAGTTAGTTTCGTAGTCTATACAGTCAGTATACATCTGCTAGAGCCAAGGCGTATACTGTAGGTATGGCAGGAGTAGCGTCTCGGAAAAAATTAGCGATTATTGACGGCAAAAGCGTCTTCTACCGTGGGTATTATGCGATGCCAAATTTACGCACAAAGGACGGTACGCCTACAGGTGGCGTCTACGGATTTTGTGCGATGGCGCTGGAGCTGATCAAGCGGCTGGAGCCAGATTACGTCTGTGTCGCGTGGGACAAGCCCAAGACCAATATACGCAAACGGCTCAAAGTTCACCCTGAGTACAAAGCTGGGCGTAAACCTCCACCGCCAGATTTTTATGAACAAATACCCATACTGCACGAAGTACTCGCGGCGTTTAACTGGCCACTATATGAGTTCGACGACTACGAAGCAGACGACATTATGCACACAATGGCTCTGAAGGCACACAAAGAGGGCCTCGAGACGATGCTAATCACCAGCGACATGGACGCTTTGCAGAGTATAGATGAACACACACATATGTATGCGTTAAAAAAAGGCCTGACCAACATACACAAATATGATCCAAAAGCGTTCGAAGAAAAATACGGCATCCGCGTTGATCAATTTTTGGATGCAAAAGCGCTCATGGGTGACAGTTCCGACAACATACCAGGCGTGCCAGGCATAGGCGAAAAAGGTGCAGCCAAGTTGCTGCAGGAATATGACACACTCGACGGAGTGTACGAAAACCTGGCATTGATTAAGCACTCATTGGCCAAGAAGCTTGAGGCAGGCAAGGAGTCTGCCTATATGAGCCGGGAAGTAGCTCGGCTGTTTGACGACGCGCCGATTGGACTCGATCTAGACCAGATGGACGTGGACAAGCTCGATGCTCACAAGCTGGCAGATATTTTGAAACGTTTAGAGTTCCGGTCTCTTCTGAGGAATCTACCGGAGGGCATGCGGGCGTCGGCAAGTGGAGCAGTGAGTAGTGAGCAAGGAGCAGGGGACGACAAACGTAACCATATAGATGATCTGCATAAGCCACGGGTTGTGATGGTTGATGCCAAGACCAAAGTTGAGCTGGAGGGTGATGTTGTGCTACACGCGCGGAGTGCCGGCAAGCACGGCGTAGACCCAAAGTTCGTGTTCCTATCTGATGAAAAAACGTGTTATGTGTACGATCTGCGCAAAAATAAAAAAGAAATTACTCCATTGCTCGTTGCTCAATGTTCACTGCTCAACTCTATAACCGGTCATGACCTCAAAACACATTTTCAAACCCTGTTAGAGCTTGGGGCAGACAACCTACCTGCGGTGACGCACGACACGTATATCGGTGCATTTGTGCACAACAGCATGCGTAAGGATCTGTCACTCACTGAACAAGCCGCAAGCGATATCGGTATAGACACCGAGCTTGATGCGCTCGATGACGAAGAGCTGCTAGCGAAGTCTCCTCAGATCGTAGCAGTTATTCGAAGACTGGCTGAACTACAGGGTGAACAAGTTAGTGAACTGACGGGCGTAATCAAGCTGCTTGAACACGTTGAATGGCCAATTATCCCGGTACTTGCTCGGATGGAACGAACCGGGATGAAGCTCGATGTAGAGTTTTTTGCTGAGTTGTCTGAGCAGCTCAAGGACTGGATCGGCGATGTTGAACAAACGATTTATGGCTATGCGGATACGGAGTTTAATATATCGAGCCCAGCCCAGCTGTCGGAGATATTGTTTGAGACGCTGAGCCTGCCGACTAACGTGAGTAAAAAAGGTAAATCCGGTCATTACAGTACGGCCGTAGGCGTGCTTGAGAAGCTCAAAGGCCTACACCCAATAGTCGAAGAAATAGAGCGCTACCGTGAGTACACTAAGCTTAAAAGTACCTATGTTGACCCGCTGCCGGCGATGGTCGGCGAAGGCGACAGGGTCCATGGGTCACTGAGTCTGACGGTGACACCTACCGGGCGGCTATCGAGCTCTGATCCAAACCTACAGAACATTCCGGTGCGGACAGAGTTGGGTCGTGAAATACGACGAGGTTTTATCGCAGAGCCAGGTAATGTAATCATTAGCGCCGATTATAGCCAGTTTGAGCTCCGTATCGCAGCTGCAATGAGTGCAGATGAAGCTATGATCAACGCATTTAACAATGACCGTGACATCCACACTGAAACAGCTGCATTGATCCAGGGTGTGGACGCAGATGACGTTACCAAAGAAATGCGCTATGCCGCTAAAGCCGTGAATTTCGGCATATTGTACGGGCAAGGTGTGCACGGATTGGCTGCAGGTACAGGCATAGGGTATGACGAAGCAAAAGATTTTATAGATAAATATTTTGAAGTCCGCCCAAAGCTCAAAGGCATGATCGATCAGTTCAAAGACGATGCCAAAAACAAAGGCTACGTTGAAACGATTATGGGTCGCCGCAAACCAACCCCGGACGTGCAGTCAAGTGTGTACATGGTGCGTGAAGGCGCATACCGTGCAGCGATCAATATGCCGATCCAGGGTGGGGCAGCCGACCTGACCAAGATGGCTATGGTGAGTGTCGAGCAGATGCTCGAAGAGCGTCGAGCAAAGAGCGATAAGATATGGCCGGCCCAGATCATGCAGGTGCATGACAGTATCATGATCGAGTGCGCCGAGTCCGATGCCGAAGAAATCGGCGCCGATATGAAAAAGATCATGGAAGGAATTAAGCCGGACTTGGGCGTGAAGCTGAAAGTTGACGTGACCATCGGCCCTAAGTGGAGCGAACTGTAGACTAAGCCGGCGTCACACTTCATACTTGAAAATTTGGTAATACAAGTGATATACTTCATACATTATGGCATTCACTACCACTGTTACATCCAAAGGAACTATCACACTGCCCGTATCAGTAAGACGTTCCATGAATATTAAGACTGGTGATAGACTTGTGGTGGACCGGAGGGGCCAAACCATTACGGTCAAGCCAGACGCCTACGAGGAAGATCTTATGGTACTTCGCAAAAAAGCGCACGCACACTTGAAGTCAAAAGGCCTCTTGGGGATGCCTGATGAACAGATTATGGATAAGGCCAACAAAGTACGGGCGGAAGAATACAAGAAAAAGCATGACATACGCTCTTGATACAAACTGTTTGGTTCGTTGGTTGTTGTTCGATGTTGCCGACCAAGCACAACGAGTAGAAGATGTGCTTAATAACTCTCAAAACAAACTACATGTAGCGGATGCTACAGTCATTGAAATTTCTTGGGTTTTGAGCAAGGTGTATGAGTTTGACAACATTGATGTCGCTCGGTTTATTCGGAAAGTTATCACACATAGTAATATTTCGTGTAACGCAGCATTTATTGGCCGCGTGCTTACTGACTACGAGCTGTCACCAAAGGTATCTTTCGCTGATGTGTACCTTGCACACAGTGCTGCTAGGCAGGACGCAAAGCTACTGTCGTTTGATAAAACACTCGCTAAAAAACTATCAAAAATCGTAGAGGCTCCTTGAGGCCTGAAGGGCACCAGTGGTTGACATGTTGTTGCGCTTGTGCAACAATCTGTTTGCTATGAACAACAGAATTGCAGTACTTCGAGCTGACCGGAAAGAATCGCGTCAAGATCTGGCAAAGGCTATCGGCGTCAATTATCAGACAGTTGGGTTTATTGAGCGGGGTGACTATAGCCCGAGTCTAGAACTAGCGTTTATTATCGCCCGACACTTTGCAGTCGGCGTAGAGGACGTTTTTAGCGACAAGCAATTTGAGCAACTCATTCGTAAAAAGGAGAATATATAAATGCCCCTACTCAGTAATCAGAGACTATACGCAGCGGTGTCCGTCGGGAGCTTTGTCGCTGCGCTCGTCCTCGCGTTACACGCTGCTTCTATAGATCCATCTACTCCATTGACCACTCATTTTCAGTACGAGAATGCTGCCCGAGGCATGGTTGCGCTTTGCGCCATCTCTACCGTTGTGCTTGCCAAACTACAGGAATGGGCATATGCGCCATGGTTTCGAGGTGTGAGACAGGCAGATGAGCGTGAAATGTCGGTACGCAACGCGTCGTTTGAGAGGGCGTATACATTTTTTCCACTCCTGACGTACTTCACATTTTATTGGGCGGGCGTCAGTCCGAGTTATGGTAGTTTCGTTCCGGTCAAGGTGAGTCTGCTAATTATTATGTTTTTTGGTCTGCCGCAGATACTAGCCACATTACGTAAGTAGTACGACGGTTATCCAGAAGGCCCTTATCTATTATGGACTGATCGGAAATGGTCTGACCTGTGCTGGTTTTTGTGTTCAAAGTATCGTTGCAGTGAGTATGACTTGACCTAGACTTGACCAAATAAAAAAATTGGAGTATTATGCACAGTATCATGAGTGATACTTTATCGATATATGAAGCAAAGACGAACCTCTCTAAGCTCGTTAAACGAGCAAAAAAAGGCGAGACTATCTATGTCGGCGCGTATGGCAAGCCTGACGCCATAATTGCACCCATACCCAAGGATACAATTGTACAGTTTGGATCGATGTCAAAGGAGATAGGGCATCTGGACGACGTTCTTTTTGTTGGATCAGACCCAGAGATCCAGGAACTGTTTTATGGGAAGGATTGGGACCAAGAATAGTGCGGGCGGTACTACTGGACACCAACGCATTACTATGGTTGATGGATGAGCGAAAGCACCACAATCTCGGGAAACGAGCTCAAGAGAGCATTCGCAGCTCAGTTGTGTATTTTTCACCAATCTCGCTGACTGAGATATCGATGAAGGTTATGCTCAAAAAGCTGAAGCCAGCGCCCTTAACAGCCGACGTACTGGTACGCCACGGACTCGTTGAGCTTTGCTACGAAGCGAAACATTCGGAGCATCTGCAGGGTCTGCAAAGTCTTGCTCGGCATGATCCTTTTGATCGTATGCTCTTGTCTCAGGCTTTGAGCGAGGGCGCGCTATTTCTTACGGCGGATAGCGTGTTACTCGACATGGACCTGGACGACGTAGTGGACGCATCCTTATGAGCGTGCAGTGCTATACTTGAACGTAGGTAATTAATGCAAAAACTTATTCGTGATAATATACCAGAAATCATCAAAGACGCCGGCGAAATCCCGATTGTACGGGTGCTGGATGAAGCAGAGTATCTCGAAGCACTCAAAGCCAAGCTCTTAGAGGAATCTAATGAGGTGCGTCAGGCGACGAGCACAGAGGACATGCTGAAAGAGCTTGCCGACCTACAAGAAGTGGTGCACGCACTCCTAAGTCGTCTAGATGTATCGATGAACGAGCTTGAAACTGTGCGTCACGACAAAGCCAAAACCAACGGTGCGTTCAGTAAAAAGCTCTATCTAGAAAGAGTCGATCAAAATGCCTGAACTGTACGAAGTAGTTGACGAGCACGATGTATCCACGGGTCGGATGGCGAGTAAGGAAGTTATACATACTGAACGCTTACATCACCGAGCCGCAGCAATATATGTATTCGATGTAAGTGGCGAGCTGTATGTGCAGGTACATAAAAAGTCTGGTGGGTTACTGGACCACGCAGCTGGCGGGCATGTTGACCCTGGCGAGACGTACCGAGAGGCTGCAGTGCGTGAGCTTAAAGAAGAACTTGATATGGAGGCGGACCTGCAAGAAGTCGCCACTGGCTACGCGTCACCCATTGATGCAGGAAACCATCATTTCGGTATCTATACCTGCATCGCACCAAGGGATTGGGTGTTTAGCCCAAATGACGAGGTTGAGGAGTTGCGGCGCATGAGTGTTGAGCAGATCGTGCAGGACATTAACGCGCACTGGGATAAGAAATACACTCCAGGATTCATCTGTACAATGCAAAAGTATCTAGAAACGGCTGGAGGTGACTTAGAAATTGACGCTATAACGTCATGACGCTATAATGGTAGAATGAGCAATTTATCTGAAAAAACGACGATCTATCTAAATCCTAAAGTGAAGAGTTTCATCAAGCACAAGGCGGTTGCCGATAGGCTATCCGTTTCGCAGATTGTGAATGAACATTTTGCGGACATGCTTGAAGACATTGAGGACGCACAAGTAGTCAAAAAGCGCCGCCGGGAGCCGACTGTATCTTTTGAGGAGGTGCTGAAAGAGAGCGGACTTACATTTGATGATCTACGCAGTTGAGTTTGTAAAATCTGCAGAGAGAGAACGCAAGAAACTCCCGCCAGATATACGGCTTCAGATTGACAAAGCACTATACAAACTGTCCCAAGACCCACGCAAAGGCAATGTGCGGTCAATGGTTGGTTCAAGTTCGTGGCGTATGAGAGTCGGAGACTATAGAGTGGTATACGACATACATGACAAGGAGATTATTATACTTATTTTGCGGGTCAGGCACCGAAAGGACGTGTACAGGAAATAATGCGAGCAGCAATCTTCATGCTTGCTGAGAAACGGCTTGGCGTCAAGCTAGAGGAGTGTGTGTTGATTCACGGTGACGAGCCCCATGTTGTGTCTATCGTGTCTCTAGCAGGGGTGTTTTAGTGGTGATTATAGTTTGGCGAGCACTCCATGCAGGGGTCCTCCTTCGTGTGCGAGTGCTAGGACATCTCCTGCTGTAACGGGATCCTCGTTTGGATACTGCGCGTAATCTTCCGGGTGGACATAGGGGGTAGCGATTGCGATAGCCCGCGGTCGTGTGTTTCCGCCAGTATTGATGTTGAACACTATCTCGTCGAGATCGAGTATGCCTGTCCAAGCATCGTTATCGGGTAGTCTGCCGCCTAAGGACCACTTGGCTATCTCGTGCATCATTTTTGACCACGTCTTGTTGTCCGCGTACCGACTATCAGCCATTATCCCCATGGTTTTACTGAGTATTGGGGGTAGCATGTGGCCCTCGCCAACTGTCGGGTATTGTTCTTGGGGTTCAGCGTACATGAGTGCTGATGCGTTGTTACCTGAGAGCCATTCACGGACATGTGCACGGTTCTTGTCGAGTATAGTTGCGATGCCTTTTAGTGCAGATGGGTCGAGTTGCTGCACAGAAAGAGCAGCGTACACATCAGAGAGTGCTTTTCTGTCTTTTGGTCCCTTGTAGCCTATGCGTTTTGCAGCATCGTCTATCCATTGTCTGTCTTCTCTGGATGCGTCTGCAGTTGCATCGATGAACATGTCAAGCACGTCAGGGTGGTGTGCTGGCATGGGTCCTTCATCGAACCATTTGACGGATATGCCTTCTGCTTGGTTCAGGAGTGCGGCCGCATGGTTGAGCGACGCACGGCGTTCTCGGTTGGAGTGGATTTCTGCCCAGTCTTGCACGTTGTCTATGCTCGGGACAACTGCAATCGTACCTAATTTTGACGCTTTCCGGCCAATCAATCCTGGCCAGTTAGGTGCTTGTTCTATACGACGTGGGTGTCGGTGCTGGGCAATAGCCTGGTTGATACGAGCGGTATCTTCTGTCGTGTGGGCTGTTACGACGTGGTCTGCGAGTGAGTGTACACTGCTCGTTGCTTCTTTGCCCTGTGTTATATGGGGGTTAGTAGCACGTAGCTTCATGCCGATCGGTGCTCCTACGGAAGCGCGTGTGTCACGTGCGGAGCCGGACAAGTCACTTTCGAACCATACGATTTTTGATACATCGACATCTTCGCCAAACAGCTGTTTAGCAAGGTCTGGCACAAGATGTATGAAGCGCGCAGCTGCTGCAGCTCCACCTGAACTGCCTTGAACGGCTAGTGTGTTTGAGTTTTTTCGTTGCGATAGTGCTTTGAATATGTCTCTTGCTTCTTCACGAGTTGCAGTGTGTTCGATGCCTCTATTGCGCATCTCCTCTTCAAAGTCCAGGGGGTTGAAGATGCCTTCTACAACTGTGTTGACGCCTCCAGCTGCTGATTTGGTCGGCATGACAAGCACACTCCCGCCAAGTTCAAGGACGGTCTGGGTATACGAGCCATGTTTTTTGCACCTATAGTCTCCAGATTGAGTAAAGGGGAAGCCGTTACTGAACGGCATATCTTCGGCACCGTTATCTGCTTCAAACAGGTCTTTCGGCACAAAGATAAATTCACTCAGTTCTCCGTCTTTTGCCCCTTCCTCGTCCTGAATAATACGAGGCTCGTAGCCCTCGACTGCGAAAAAGCCGAAAAGGTTCAACTCTTCGGTGCTGAAAGCCTCTGGCGACTGAAGGAGCTCAGGAGAAGCGACACTCATGTACATACTATACAATATATAGTTGTATATTACAAATGATCGCATAGAAAGTGTACACTATAAACAGTGATGCTTCATGAAAGTAGAGTGTAGATGATCTACACGAGGCACGAGGGAGTACTAAATACAGGAGGAAGAGTAGTGGCAACAAAGGATGATGAGCTGGCAAAGCTGTACATAACGCAACAGGGTCTGCACGAGTGGTTTGAACAGATCGGTAGCGACAAGGCCGATGAGCTTCATGAAGAAGACAAAGACAAACGCGAGCGACTGAGAGTGCTGAATGACGTCACAGGACTTCCGTATGACAAGCCAGTTCAGTTTAGCGCTGTAGACGTTCGGGACAAAACACGTGAATTTGTTCAGTATATTGACGAGCACGGTGATCAGCTTTGCGCGATACGTCTGATACCTATTGCTGATGGAGTCCAGAAACTTCGCATGCGCGGCAAGACCGTCCGTAAAGCTGTTGAATGGTTTGAAGAGCAGGGCGTCGACGCCGATAAATATAGAGTAGATTTTGTCCCACATGAAACGTGCGAACGGTCTACGATATTCGTCGTCACAGAAAACGGTGTGTTTGGCGAAATTGTCGCCGGTGGACACCACCAGCTGACGCAAGGATTTCATGAAGTGTCTCAACCAGTGTCGTTTCACCATGATTTTTCGGAGTGGGTTGTACCACCAGCGGACGTTAATGCAAAAGCTCATATCGAAGATCTGATGGAACTCTTACGCGTTTCGGATGCTGACCTGCGCGAGCAACTTGCAGATGAGCTCGGGTCCGTGTTCGCCAGTGAGTATCTAATGGGATATTTTGAGACTACCTATTCGACTGAGTTCGGCGTATTTTTCAAAGACTATAACCGTATCCTTGGTTCGTTATACGAGCAGTGCAATGTACTTGACCAGGCGGCGAACGGATCTGAGGAGGAAGGGGTGGTGGTATCTGGCCACGTTGGTTCACCTGGGTCTGCAGAGGGACCTGTCCGCACGGTTGATCCAGACAAGATCGAAGAGGATGTGTTCGGGCATGGCGACGTACTAGTATGCACCGTAACAACCCCAGCGTATATCGGACTCATGGGGAAAGCGTCTGCCATCGTAACTGATCAGGGCGGAATACTGTCACATGCAGCCATTACTGCACGAGAGCTTGGCGTACCGTGCATAGTTGGCACAGGGAATGCCACAACAGTCCTCAAGACTGGTGACCACGTACGAGTCGACGCAGACCAGGGCCACGTAACGAGGCTTGACTGAGCATTTATATGTCAGTGTAGTGCTACACTAGACACATCTAATATAAATACCTGGAAAGATCCTGTGGCTCAGTGCCATTGGATTTGTATCAGTAACCCTAGAGTCACAACACCACAAATAAACGATGTCAAAGAGTATGAAGCCTAATGTCCTGCACGTTGCCGCAAAAGCGATAATCGTTAATCAAAATAACCAAGTCCTTGTGTTGAGGCAGTCTGATCCTACCATCTCGGGGCACAAGCAGTGCCACCCTCCAGGTGGCATGCTTGAACTTGGGGAATCGATCTATGATTGTGTGGCACGTGAAGTTGAGGAGGAAATCGGTGTCACACCGAAGGTGAACGGTATTATTGACGTTGGAGAGTGGCGTGCAGAGCGAGGTGATACGCGCATGCAGTTTGTCGGTGTGTTTTTTGAATGTACAATCGAAGAAACAGATTTTGAACTGCAGAACTCTGAGGTTTCGGAGGCAGTCTGGGTTGGGCTTGACGATATCGACGACGCGGGCGTGCTTGAGCCAGCCAAGTCTGTGGTTGTCAATTTCCTGAAGAAAAGAAGCGAATAGACAGTATACGTACAGCAGGAAGTTGCTATTGCTTATATGCAATAAATATGCTATAATACATAGCTATGGACTTCATTGCTAACACTGACGTTGTTTCTAAAATCCGATGGGTCGTACTCATCATCGGCGGTATACTGCTGTTTATCCTTATTACATGGGGTATCGCTTCGCTCGCCCGGACAGTGTTTGGCAGTGATAACACTGGAGACGATACGACTACATCTGAAAACCGTGGCGTGGCCGATAGCGACAGTGAAGAAGGACTGTTAAACGTACGAACAGTGCGATACACCGTAGAGGGCCCTATCGTAGCGACTCAGGATCACCGAAGTTACACGATTGAGGTTTCGAGCGGTACCGTATTGATGCGCGTGTATTCAAACTACGGTCAGATTGTTATCGACGAAAAAACCTATAGTAACAACGACGAAGCGTATACGAACTTTATCGAATCACTCGAAGCGCTTAACGTTACGTCACGATTACTTGGTACGTCAGTTGACGACGATTTCGCAGAAAAAGGCGTCTGTCCTGATGGGCGTCGGCACGTGTTAGAGCTCGGCGACGATGTGCGTAGATGGTTCACGTCATGCTACGAGTTTCCTGGTACGGCTGGCACTAATATGAACGCCGTACGCCGTCTGTTTATCCGACAAGTACCAGAGTTCAACGAACTTATATCTGACACTGGCCTCAGACTCTCTCGCGACTAGCAGTAGGCAAGCAGCAGTGCGGAGCATGCCGAACGCATTGCATTTATGAGGGTCGTACTTGATACTAGTACGCATGATTAAAGCCGTGCTGTTTGATTTTTTTGGCGTGCTGCATGCAGACACGTTATGGGGGCTAGCGAATCTGTATATCCCTGACAGGACCGATGCACAGGATCAGGAGCTTGCAGATATTGCCCGAGCAGCTAACTATGGTCATATCGACCGCGATGAGTTTTGGCGTGCTGCATCTGAGATATATGGGCGTGAGCTGGAAGAGGTCGTCCGGGAGCGTGACCAGATGGGTGCGCTCGACCCAGGGCTACTGCAGGTCATCGCAGAGCTGCGCAGCCGAGGGCTGAAGACTGCGATTGTTTCGAACGTGGGGGCTGGGTTTTTGGCTCGCAATCTATCGACAGAGCAGGTCGACAATTATTTTGATGCGATAGTCGAGAGTGGGGCAGTTGGGTATGTTAAGCCTGATCGTCGCTTATTCGAATACGTGAGTGACCAGCTCGCAATCAAGCCTGAACAGTGCCTGTTTTTTGATGATGTACAGCGTAACGTTGACGGTGCACGCAGTGTGGGCATGGTTGCTGAGTTGTATACGGGGATCTCTTCGTGCACACAGGCGCTTCGACAGCACGGACTCTGACCCACGTCCACGTTTCCCTCATCGAGTAGCGTTTCGCGCAGGGCCACCCCGAAGGCGGGATGCCTCTGGCTGCACTACGCTTATACTACTCTCACAGGAAAAAGTGGACGTGGGTCATCGCACGGACTGTAGCGGTTATCCGATGTGTATCACGAGTGGCTTGTCGAGTTCGCATTGGCGCGTTATGTCTTGTGTTTCGTGTCTGAACTTTTGGGCGAATGCGGCACTCGGTACGTAGATGAGGTACATGTGTTTCGACTGTTTTACAGAGATCTGGATGTTGTGCGTATCTTGAGCATACTTTTTTAATGCTGCTATCTGCGTCGGCTCAATTGGTTTGCGCGCACGTGCTATATCAGAGATTGATTCCATACTCTCTAGTATTGAGTACGCGGGTGGATCTATCAAGAGTGAAGTGTCGGTCGTGCTTGATAGTTCCACGACAGTACACGATACTAGTATGCATGCCAGAACTACCAGAAGTTGAAACAGTTAAACGTGGGCTTGAGCGTCTGATCGTTGGTAGAACTGTTGCCGATGTGTCACACGACTGGCCTAAGGGGTTCCCAAACAGTAGTAATGACGTCGATGCGTTTTTGATTGGTGCTCGTGTCGAATCTGTACAGAGGAGAGGCAAGGCACTGGTGATCACACTCAGTACTGAGTATTCGATCCTGATACATCTGAAAATGACAGGACAGCTTGTTTTTGTCCCGAATGAACAACACAGCTCAAAGTCCAAAGTTGAAACTCCAAAGTTGGCTGCGGACCGTCAGCGCTCAACTATCAGTCTTCATACCTCACCCGACGAAGTCAGGTTTGGAGCAGGGCACCCAAACGAAAGCCTTGTGGGTCACCTGCCTGACAAGTCGACACGGGTCGTGTTTGAGTTTGTGGATGGTTCACATTTGTATTTCAACGATCAGCGAAAGTTTGGCTGGGTCAAGCTCCTGCCGAGTTACGCGGTGCAGGACGACCCATTTATTAAGAAGCTGGGACCAGAGCCACTTGATACATCGTTTGTGAACACAATATTTGTTCAACGTATGCGCACTGCTAACAAGAGGATGATCAAAGCGGCGCTGCTTGACCAGAGTGTGCTTGCTGGTGTGGGAAACATATATGCAGACGAGAGCTTATGGGCGGCACGTATACACCCGACAGAGCGTGTGAGTGCTGTTTCCGACGATAGGTTAAGAGTTTTGTACACCGAGCTCATACGAGTATTAAAACTGTCGATAGAACACGGTGGTAGTACTGATAAAACATACGTTAATGCAGAAGGCGAGTCAGGCAGCTACACCAGTTTCGCACAGGTGTTTCGGCGAGAGGGTCTTCCGTGCACACGCTGTGGGTCTACTATAGAAAAATCCAAGGTTGCTGGCCGCGGTACACATACCTGCCCACAGTGTCAGGCATAATACTGTTTAGTCCCTTGCTACTTACTACCCACTACTTGCATACTAGTACCTATGATTACTGTACTAACGGGCAAAAACGAAGTCGCTATACACGCAGCGCTGACCGATATGGTGAGCGCAGCACGGAGTGAGCGGGGGGAGTTTGGTGTTGAGCTGATCGACGCCTCTGAAAAAGACGCAGACGCAGTCATTCAGGCGGTGCAGAGCGTGCCGTTTCTTGTGGAGCGTAAGCTCGTGGTGGTTCATGAGCCACACGAGAACAAACAGCTCCTTGAGCGTATTGATCAGCTCATTGATCGTACTGCAGACCAGGTGGATGTTGTCATACGAGGTTCAAAACTGGATAAGCGTTCCGTGGCGTGGAAAACGCTTAAAAAACACGCAGACATTCGTGACTATCCTGAAATGAAGCAGAATGAGCTGCCGAAGTGGGTTGTCGCTCAGGCTCAGGAGCGTGGCATGACGCTGCAGTACCGTGACGCGGTGTATCTGGTCGAGCGAGCTGGCGTGAATACATTCATGTTGCAAAACGAACTTGCTAAGCTGAGCATTGTCACCTCAGAGATAACGAAAAGCGACATCGACAGGCACGTTGAACAGTCTCCACAGAGTAGTATATTCGACATGCTAGACGCAGTGTTTGCAGGTGACGCTCAGGCAGCAGTCGCTCAATACAGAGACCAACGCAAGCAGCGTATTGATCCACACTACATAGTGTCGATGCTGACATGGCAGCTACATTCGCTGACGCAGGCAGTGTTTGCACAGCCCCAATCTGAGTCGGCACTCATAGCAGCCGGACAGTCACCGTATTCGGCGCGAAAAACGCTTAAAATAGCTCGCGATGTCAGTAAAGATGATGCCAAGCGTCACGTACGTGATTTGCTCAATCTAGATAGGGATATAAAATCGGTGGCTGACCCTGATGCGGCACTCGAACTGTACCTACTGACTGTATAAACCGTGTTCATATGGTTCTCATACAAACAGGCTGACCCACGTCCACGTTTCCCTCATCGAGTAGCGTTTCGCGCAGGGCCACCCCGAAGGCGGGATGCCTCTGGCTGCACTACGCTTATACTACTCTCACAGGAAAAAGTGGACGTGGGTCAGTTGGAACGGATCGAGGGGCAGTGGAGCTGGTCTGCGGAACTATTTGCCGCCGTCGAGCTTGTCTTGGAGGGTTTTGAGCTCGTCGAATTTGCCATCAGCTGCAAGCTTGGCTTGTTTGCCCCATGTACCAGGGTCGTGACTTGCGTAGCGTGAACCAGCGTCTGCGAGAACCTGCTTGACTGTTGCTGTAGGTGCATCTGCAAGGTTCTGGAATGTTTTGATGTCTGCGGCGTGCAGGAGATCTTTGATTTTCGGTCCAACACCTTCAATTTTTGTCAGATCGTCAGCTGCTGTTTTAGCGGGTGCTTTTTTCGCTGGGGATTTTTTAGCCACAGGCTTGGCCGCGGTCGCTTTTTTAGTAGCTGGTTTTTTGGCAGCTGTAGTTGGGCGTCCAGTAGACGCGGTTTTTGCCTGAGCGCTGATGTTTTTCTTCATGCGTGCGGCTTTGTTTTTGGTGATGATGTTCTTTTTGACAGCTGTATCAATAGCACTCTGAGCAGAGGACTGGGCTTGTGCGACGTTTTTGTTTGAAGCGACGGCAGTCTGGAACGATTTGAGTGTAGATCTCATGTCTCGCTTAGTTTTTGAATTACGGATACTCGCTTTGATCGTGGTTCGTACGCGCTTTTTAGCTGACTTAATAATTGGCATAGGTTTTTTGTGGCTCCTTAAGAGTAGTGTTCACTCAAGTTTACTGTTAAATAATCTATTGGGTTGCAAGTATACCTAAGATGTTACAAGAAGTAAATAGGAAGGGCTGCAGGGCTACCTGCGGATCACGTCTTGTCATGTAATCACTAGCATGATACTATTGGCGCATATATACTAATAAAAACAAAGTAGCAACAGCTATCGTTACAAAACACAAAAATCAACTAACGAACAACAAACAAGGCAAACACTGACTATGCAAGATCCAGTTATACAACAAGTTGTAGAAACGCTCCGCGGCGCTACGAGTGTCATGTTGACAGTCAAAAGCAGCCCGTCGGTCGACGATCTAACAGCGGCCATCGCTCTCACGCTCATCCTGAACCATATGGACAAAAAAGCCACGACTGTGTTTAGTGGTCATGTTCCGTCAACGCTCGAATTCTTGCAGCCAGACATGGCGATAGAGCAGACGACGGACAGTCTCCGCGACTTCATAATCGCGCTCGACAAAGAGAAAGCCGACAAACTGCGCTATAAAGTCGAAGATAACGTAGTGCGGATTTTCATAACTCCGTATAAAACGTCGATTACCGAGGAAGACCTGAATTTCAGTCAGGGTGATCTCAATGTTGACGTCGTCGTTACACTCGGTGTGTTGAGTAAAGACGATTTCGACGAAGCGGTCGTTTCGCACGGTAGGATCCTGCATGATGCGACAGTGGTTAGTTTGAGTCATGGTGCAGCACCGGTAGAAATAGGTACGCTCAACTGGAATAATCCGAACGCCAGTGGTGTTTCTGAAATGATCGCTGGTATTGCTGAATTGTTCGGCCCAGAAGTCGTGGATAACCAGATTGCAACTGCGCTTCTGACGGGTATGGTTTCTGAAACTGATAGGTTCAAGAATGACAAGACAACTCCTCAGGTACTGGCGCTGAGCTCAATGCTCATGAGTGCAGGTGCGAACCAGCAGCTGATTGCTGAGAAGATGGAGCATCTACCAGACGCCAGCGATATCCAGCCAATCATGGAAGATATCGGTCATGATACGTCTGGGTCATCGAGCGTAGGCGCGTCTGACACGTCTGAAGAAATTCATATTAATGAAGACGGCATGATGATGCCACTTGTTCAGGGTGACGAAGCAGCACAGGAGTCAACGCCTCTTGGAGAGCGTCTCGGTGGTGATTCAAACGATTCAAGCTCCGGTGGTCCCACAGACGAAGCACGCATGGACTCATCAGAGCACGCACTCATCGGGGCGGCTCCGCCGTCTGACTCAGCCAAAAAAGCTGACCCATCTGGATTGTTCGGTGGTAGTTTGCATGATCTTGCAGATGTTGATCCGCGTCACGCAGAGGACCACGCTTCAGTTTTAGAAGGAAAAGTACTCAAAAGGGGCGAGCAGGTACTCAGCGACGCACCTGATCCAAGTGACCGAACGAGCTCAGAAAGTAGTGGGCCTGATCATCTTTCTGATGTGCTTTCATCGGCTGCAGCCACACGAGGCCTAGAGTCTTCTGACTCTGACGGCGCATCTGCATCTTCAGAGAGCATGGATGACGTACAGCATGCAAAGGTGCTACCTCCAGCGGATACATCGCTCGAATCTCAGCCAGAAGAACCACAGTTTTTAGTAGATCCAATTCCTGGTATGCCACCTGCAGACACGCAGCAGGCGCAGACTCCGTCGTCGGCAGACATGCCGTCACCATCTGTCCCTGATCCGGTAGAGGAACCTCAGCCGGCCCCTGTAGAAGACCATACGACGCTTGAAGATCTCGAGCATGCAGTGCATAGCCCCCCAGTCCCAGATGTGCCGAACGATATCGTCGAAGACGTTGGAGATTTCATGGGGAGTACCGCATCTGCTACGCTCCCGGTACTGCCTGCATTGCCAGGCGAAGAGCCATCAGCTGGGTCGAGTGTAGGTGAGACACCTGCGGCGGCTCCTGCGACACCAGCGCCTAAGTATGAAGCACCTGTGCAGCTAGAGAGTGAACAGGCTCCCGTAGAGCCATCAGCTCAGGCTGCGGAGACAAAAGAGCCAGAGCCAGCAGCGGAGCATGTCGTACAGATGCCGACCGCTGACGACGTATCAGCAGGGAGCACTCCGTCAGAAGGCGGCTCAGCCCCGGCTGTACCACCTCCATTGATGCCGAACTTGCCGCAGGCGAACAGCAAGATGCCTGTATTCTATGAGCCAGATGGTTCGCAGAGCAACCCGTTTGTTAATCCGTAGCCTTATGTAATCTACAGGCTAGGTTAAATCGACACGAGTCGTGTAGAGTAGAGGCAT
>CALLJT010000009.1 GCA_938050265.1 Candidatus Saccharimonadia bacterium | reverse complement strand
ATGGTTAAAGAGAAGAAAACACCTGATCTTAAAGGCAAACGACGCACGACAAAGCGACGCGTCAAGAAAAACAAATTCGTCACGAAATCCGGTAAATCAGTCAAGATCAACCGGACACTCAGCGAGCGATCAAAAGCCCGTAAAGATGCGAAAGCACTGCGTAAAAGTGAACGGCTCAAAGGCATGCCAAAAGGCCGCCTGAAGCGCGCACTATTCAAACTACATCCGAAACGTGTGTTCACATACTGGTTTTCTCGCGACGGACTACTTACTGCGTTGAAGCTGACTGGTATTGCAATCGTTATTGGGTTCTTCTCCCTCGCGGCATTGTTCGCATATTTCAGAAAAGACCTACCCAACCTGCGCGATATTACTGGGAGCAACATCGGTGGCAGCGTCCGCTACTATGACCGCACTGGTGAAGTACTGCTCTGGGAAGACTATGAAGACATCAAACGTGTGCCTGTTGAGCTCGAAGACATATCACCGAACCTCATCGAAGCAACAATCGCCATCGAAGATCGTGATTTCTACAACCACAGCGGCTTCAATGCACGAGGCATTACACGTGCAGCGCTCAACAACGCTCAGGGTAAATCCACTCAAGGTGGGTCGACAATCACTCAGCAGCTGGTCAAGCTCACCACCCCAGGGTTTTCAACCGAAAAAACCGTAACGCGCAAAATCAAAGAACTGATACTGTCGGTTGAAATCGAACGCAGCTACACCAAAGACGAAATAATCAACGGCTACCTCAACTCTGCACCGTATGGTCCGATCGAGTGGGGTGCAGAAATTGCTGCCCAGACGTACTTCCAAAAAAGCGCAAAAGACCTGTCTATTGACGAATCCGCATTCCTTGCAGCTATCCCGAAGTCGCCGTCCACGTACTCGCCGTATGGTCCGGCGTATGACTCCGAGCAACTTGTCGGTCGCATGCTATTCATCATCGACGCTATGCATGAGCTCGGCTACATCACGGACGAGGAGCGCGACGAAGCTAAAGCGACTGACACACTTGACGCTGTCAAAGATCGGCCTGTCTCTAAATATACCGGCATCATCGCCCCATACTTCTTGCAGGCAGCCAAAGACCAGCTTGTCCTAGACCTCACGGAGACGTCGTATGAACGTGGCTGGAAAGTCGTAACGACGCTCGACCTGGAACTGCAAAAAATCGCCGAAGAAGAAGTCACAAATGGCCTCGCTCAGATCCGCAGACAAAACGGCAACACTGCTGCGTTTGTCGCAGAAGACGTGCAGACCGGCCAAGTAGTTTCACTGGTTGGCGGCGCAGACTTCGACGACCCAGACAAAGGCAAAGTCAACTTCGCACAAGAACCACTGCCACCTGGCTCTAGCTTCAAACCGTATGACTATCTAGCCCTGATAGAAAAAACTGATAACGCCGGTGCGGGCTCAGTACTGTATGACACACAGGCTAAACTCGAAGGTTGGCCATGCACGAACAAACAACGCCCGGACAATGGCGGAAACTGCCTCTGGAACTACGATTTCCGATACCCAGGTCCACTGACACTGAGATACTCACTCGGTGGTTCGCGCAACATCCCGGCGGTTAAAGCCATGCTTATCGTAGGGGTCGACGAAACGATAGATATAGCCAATAGGCTCGGACTCTATGACGACCAACGAGAAACAGGCGGCTACAAATGCTACGAACCGGGACAGCCGTTCAAACAAGAATACGAAACGGATTGTTTCGCTTCGTCAGCGATCGGTGACGGTGCGTATCTCAACCTCGACAAACACGTGCATTCGTACTCAACCATATCTCGAAACGGCAACAAGATCCCACAGACCTACATACTCAGAGTTGAGGATGCAGAGGGTAAAACCATCTCTGAGTGGGAGCCAAGCGCTGGTGAGCAAGTAGTGCGACCCGACTCCGCGTACATAATATCCGACATCATGTCTGATCCACGTGCCAGCTACATGAGCCGCAAAAGCCATGATTACAGCGGCTGGGACTTCTCGCTCAAAACCGGTACGACCAATGACAACAAAGACGGCTGGCTGATGGGCTTCTCAACTAAGTACTCAGCTGGTGTCTGGGTCGGGCATGACAACAACAACCCAACATGCAGAGGCGAAGAAGGCATGTGTGGCTTCATGGAAACCATGACGCAGCCTATATGGAACGGATGGATGCAGCGTGCTCATAACGACCTCGAACCTATCCCGCGTGACCGCCCTGCTGGCGTACAAGAACTGCCAGCGTACGTGGTGCGCAACCACGTCGGTGTGAGTTCTATCGAGCCGAGTCCAACAAATGACCTATTCCCTGAATGGTACGTCAAACCAACGAACGACGGCTCTAACCAGAAAATAACAAAAGACAAAGTAAGCGGATTCCGAGCAACCGAATGTACTCCGCCGCTCGCGATAGAAGAAACTTGGACTGGCAACGCTGAGCAGTTTTCAAGCGACCCATTCGCTGGAGGATCGTCGATCAGCAATGCCGAAGACAATATACATAGGTGCGAAGATGCACGACCAACCATATCGATACAATCGTTCGACAATGGCAACGGAAACTACACACTTGAAGCGTCAGTCAGTGCAGGAACACATCCGATAAGCTCTGAATCGTTCCCTGGTACACTAACGATATCGAACGGGAGTTCGACGATACCTGGCGGCTCAATCAACGTGAAGACTCCAGGCGTCTACCAGTTCAGCTACACGGCTATCGACACTGGCAACAAAACCTTCACAGCTACGGTAACCGACAGTGTGCTCTATCAAGCTGAAAGCAGGATCAGCGTGTTTGTCAAACAAGCCGCTAGTAATAACAACGGCAACGGTAATGGTAACGGCAACAATAACGGAAACGGTGACGATGGCGACGGAGAAGTACAAGGCATCGTGTCTCCACCAGCAGCCCTTCCAGAGGAAGAAGACGAGTAATCTTGCTGATCTATTCTCGCATCTACTCTAGACCAGCTGCAGAGTAGTCGCTGAGATAGTATAAGCGGAGAGCAACCAGAGTCACTCCTTCTAGGAGTGGCCCTGCGTGTAACGCTATCTCAGTGGCTACTCTGCAGATGGTCTACGTGAGGCGCATCACTTTTTAGAAGCAAATACCATTCGGCCAGTTCTACTTTGGCGCGACGAATCAATAACGACCTGCACCCGACTACCCACCTGACGGGCCGCACCCTGCACGACCACCATCGTGCCGTCATCCATGTAGCCGATACCCTGCCCACGCTCTTCGCCTGCTTTCAGTATATGTATTTTTAGTATGTCTCCTGGGGTAACCGGTATTTTGAGGTGCTCAGCGAGTTCATTCGTATTCAGTACCAGCACAGATTCACTCGCAGCGACTTGTTGTAGGTTGTAGTCGTTCGTCACAAGTCGCGCATGACGCTGGCGTGCAATGCGCACAAGCGCCTCGTCAGTGGCGACCGACTGATCACCGTCATATGACCTGTCGATGACGACGGTGCTGCCTTGGAGTGTTTGCAGCTGCGCAGCTGTCTCAAGTCCTGCGCGGGCACGAGAACGCTTATGGGCGTTTTTGCCATCTGCTATATGCTGCAGTTCATTGAGTACGACTTTTGGTATGACGATGTCACCACTCAGCCAAGACTGTTCAATAAGGTGCACGATGCGCCCATCAATAAGCGCACTTGTATCAATCACACTGTCACGGAACGTAGCGCGCCGAGACCGCCCGGTAGCACTCGTAGTGCGTCTACGTATATCAAACAGCACAAATAGCGACACAAGCACTCCTGCACACGTCACATAGCCAACAATAGTATTCATGCCACCATACTACCATGAGCACACCTGTGCCACAGCAGACCGCACGCTAAACCAAAGCAAAACTTACTTACGTTTTGAGGAATGTGTTGAGTGCGCTGCGTATATCTGATACGGGATGGTGGATGGTGGATTTCGGAGTGAATTTGGGTCCGATCGTTGCTTCAAACCCAAGTTTTCGGGCCTCCGCAATGCGCTTGTCTATATGTGGCACATGCCGGACTTCGCCTGACAGTCCAAGCTCGCCGAACACCACGGCGTTAGCGGACAATTGCATACCCTTAGAAGCGCTGGCGATCGCCATGCAGATCGCCAGGTCGGCTGCT
>CALLJT010000008.1 GCA_938050265.1 Candidatus Saccharimonadia bacterium | reverse complement strand
CAGGTCGGCTGCTGGCTCCTTGATCGCCAAACCACCCACAACGTTCACATAAATGTCTGACTCCCCGAGCTGCAGCTTCGTGCGTTTTTCAAGCATGGCGATCAAAAGGTTCATTCTGTTTTGGTCAAACCCACTGGCGGCACGCTTCGGATAGCCGTACGATGTTTTGTTCACAAGAGCCTGTATCTCAACCAGTAGTGGACGGGCACCCTCCATTGTTGCCAGCACTACGGAACCATCAGTTATGTAGCGTTCTTCTAGGAGCGCTGCTGATGGGTTATCTACCTGCTGCAAGCCCGAAGGCTTCATATCGTATATCGCAGATTCATGGGTTGAGCCGTAGCGGTTTTTCACACTTCTCAAAATTTTAAATCCACCATATCTGTCTCCTTCAAGCTGCAGCACAGCATCAACTGTATGCTCGAGCAGCTTTGGCCCAGCTATTGACCCCTGTTTTGTAACGTGTCCAACAACGATAAGTGACGTGTTACTGGCTTTAGCGGCCCGACTCAACATATGCGTGCTATTAGTAATCTGACTCACGCTACCTACAGCCGAAGCAACGGATGCGCAGGAAATAGTCTGTATAGAATCCACTACTACGAGGTCGTACCCACCCTGTGCGACTGTTTTGGCGATATCGTCAGTACTTGTGGATGACGCAATCTGGAGGCCCTCTGACGTCACTTTAAGCCGTTTTGCACGTGCCGCAACTTGATGCTCTGACTCTTCTCCGCTGACATAGAGTACCGAGTGATTCAGCGCCACTGCATGAGCAATTTGAAGCAAGAGCGTGCTTTTTCCGATACCTGGCTGGCCACCGACCAGTACGACGCCGCCTGGTACAAACCCGCCACCAAGTACAGCGTCAAACTGATCGTCGTTGGTCTGTATCCGTGCGTGCGGTGAAGATTTCTGAATATCGGTTATACGAGCTGCTGCCAAAACAGCCCCTGATGGCGCTGAGCCACCAGAAGAAGCAGTCACATCGACTTGCTCCTGGAGCGTGTTCCACTCGGAGCAATGTGCGCACTTACCGCTCCACGAGCTATACGACTCACCGCATGAACTACATAAGTATGTTTTAGAATTTTTTCCCATTACGCATTAGTATACGCTACCGCTTGAAGAGACCCGTGCGTTTCCTGACCCACAGTCACGCTCTCCTCGAGAGTAGTACAAGCGTAGTGCAGCCAGAGACACCCCTCCTCTGGGGTGGCCCTGCGCGAAACGCTACTCGAGAGGAGAACGTGACTGTGGGTCAGGTACGTTTCTCAGCACGATACTTTCCTACAGCTCGTCGATACGCGTGTCGATTGCTTCGACAAGCTCCCGCTCTTCGAGCGCAAGTGCGTTGCGCTCGGCAACTGTCGTGTTATATGAAGTCACTGACGCTTTGAGCGCAGCTACGTCGTCGTTATACGCCCTTACCAGTACGTTGTACGGGTCAATACGCTCGTTGTACTGCTGAATGTCGGTATCACGCAGCGCATTAAGCTCACCTCGCTGCACAGAAAGCGTGGCGGCCTGGACCTGCAGGTCTGTCTCTATGACATCGATCTGAGTCTGGATGTTCTTAAGCCGAGTGTCGAACTGCTCAATCTGCTTCTCGCGCATGGTAAACACTTCTGCGTACTCTTGCGCCAGTTCGACTACTTTGCTACGGTCACTGAAATACTGCTGGTAATGTAGCTCCAGCTCTTCAGGGAGATCAAGAATCTCTGTACCAATGATCGAGTGGAGTTCGTTGTGCACAACATCAGGGTCGCGCTCTTCGTAGGTCTGAACCGTCTTGATAATGCGTGGATCGGTGACTGTGTCGTAGAACGCCAGAAGCGCAGCACTAATCTCTTCTTGTTCTTGTTCAGACAACCTATCGTATGCAGCATGGAGCATCTCGTGTGCAGCTGTGACCTCTTCGACACCCTCGAGCCGTTCGTCAGTCACATCGAACAGATAGATACGGTAATCATGGATATAGCAGCCCAATACAATTGTCGCTTCACCAACAGTGCATTTATCTGCAAATTCTTGCTTATCGAGCAGTTGCGGGTCATGCACATAAAACAACCGCTGCCCATACTCGTTAAACCCGGCATTAACTGACAAAAGCGCGACTTCTGATGGCGTTTCGTAACTTCGCAGCTTCCACCAGTCAGCGATGTCCTGAGACCGGCTTGTTGCGTACAGCGCGCCAGCACCGCCTATCAGTATGAGTAGCGTTCCAAAAAGTGACTTAATCATGCTCTATCTAGTGTAGCAGATATATCGGCTAGGATGACTTTTGCTTGGTCGATTTTCGGGTTTTCAGTGTTTCTTTCGACCGACTGAAATGGAGCGCGTCAGACTTAACCGAGACCTTCAGAACATCACCTTTTTGCAGTTCATCGCTCAGCAGACGATCAGCAATCACATCTTCTATCTCGTCCTGAATTATTCTACGCAGTGGACGGGCACCATTTTTGTCGTCGTAGCCTTTTTTGACGAGATAGTGTTTTGCTGAGCTGCTTAGGTCGACGCTGACACCACTCCGCACCAGACGCTCTCGAAGCTCGCTGATTAGCAGATCTACGATCTTCGTTGCGTCAGCAGGTGTCAGGGCGCGGAACACGACTGTTTTGTCTATACGGTTCAGAAGCTCTGGACGCATCAGCTTTTTCAGCTCTGATTTGACATCTTCTTTATTACGAGCATGGAGCGCATCAAGATCCTTCATCTCTTTTGCCGTGTCAGCTGAGAAGCCAAGAGAAGCTTCTTTTTGCAGTTTTTCAGCCCCAATATTACTCGTCATGATAACAATCGTGTTGCTGAAATTAACCGTCCGACCTTTCGCATCGGTCATATGGCCGTCTTCAAGCACTTGCAGCAACATATTGAATATGTCAGGATGCGCTTTTTCTACTTCGTCAAACAGCACAACACTATAAGGCTGTCGCCGTACTTTATCAGTCAGCTGCCCGCCCTCACCGTAGCCGACATAGCCAGCAGGCGCACCAACCAGTCGTGCTGCGGTGTGTCGTTCACTGAACTCACTCATGTCAATTTTGATGAGTGCATCTGAGCTGCCAAAAAACTCATGGGCAAGTACGCGGGCAAGCTCCGTTTTACCGACACCGGTCGGACCCATGAACACGAACGAGCCAATCGGCCGCTTACCGCTGCTTACGCCACTTCGGCTGCGGCGTACTGCTCGCGCCACTGCTTCAACCGCTTCAGGCTGACCAATGATGTGTTTGGAGAGGTTTTTTTCGAGGTTAACGAGGTACGACACTTCTGATTTAATCACCTTACTCACAGGTACACCAGTCATGCGTGAAACCGTGTCGGCGATATCGTCACTGTTCAGCTTGATGCGCTGTGCTGTTTTGTGGGTTTTCTCAAGTGTCGCGAGCTCGTCTTTGATCTGACTTGCTTTTTGCTTCTCTGAAGCGGCCTTTTCATAGTTTTCTGCTTCAACCGCTTCGTCAATGCGCAGTTCAACCAGTTTCAGTTCTTTTTGCAGTTCTCTGACGCGAGGAGGCGTTTTGCCTTTTTCGACTCTGACGTGGGCGCCGGCTTCGTCGAGCAAGTCAATTGCTTTGTCCGGCATAAATCTGTCCTGAATATACCGTGCAGCGAGGTGAACAGTATCCACCAGTACTTCGTCTGGTACTTCTATGGCGTGAAACTCTTCGTAATGTGGTCGAAGACCGCGGAGGATGGCAAGCGTTTCTGCTTCTGTGGCTTGCGGAACAACGATAGGCTGCAGGCGGCGTTCAAGTGCCGCGTCTTTTTCTATATATTTTGTATACTCGTCAGTTGTTGTTGCACCGATCATACGCATGTCTCCACGTGCCAGTGCAGGTTTCAAGATATTTCCAGCGTCCATCGAGCCCTCTGCAGACCCAGCCCCTATGAGCTGGTGGACTTCGTCTATGAACACGATCGTGTTTGGGTCTGATTCGAGTTCACTCATGACTTTTTTCAGCCGGTCTTCGAACTCTCCACGGTACTTCGTGCCTGCGATCATTGCTGCGAGATCGAGTGTCACGATTCGCTTGTCGAGCAACGAATCAGGGACGTTGTCTGACACGATGCGCTGCGCAACGCCTTCGACTATGGCGGTTTTACCGACGCCCGGCTCACCGATGAGGATCGGGTTGTTTTTCGTACGCCTGTTCAGTATGGTGACAAGGCGTTTGATCTGAGCTTCTCTGCCCACAACCGGGTCAAGCTTGCCGTCTCGCGCTTTTCGGGTTAAGTCTACGCTGAACGAATCGACAGTAGACGTTTTACTGCGTTTTTTACGTCCGGTATCTGTACCTGGTTTGTCGTAGCTCTGCTTGGTCAATACATGCTCTAGGTCGACAACGACTTCATCGACCCGCACATTGAGTTTATGCAAGAGTACCGTGGCAGAAGCATTTTTCTGACTCAAAATGCTGAAGACGATGTGTTCAGTGCCGCATGTGGTTTGCGCGTATTCTTGCGCTACTTCCCATGCCATTTTTAGTGTCAGCTTAGCTGCTTCACTGAGTCCTTTAGATGCGTCGTTCGACATGAGTCGGTCTTTAGACACTTTGAGGTTGAGTGCTAAGCGAGCCTTATCAAGCGAAACCCCGTGATCGCGCAGCACCTTAGAGCCCATTGAGCGCTCTTGTGCGAGTATGCCCATGAGCAGATGCTCGGTGCCAACATATGCGCTGCCAGTTGCACGAGCAATGCCGTCAGCGTGACGTAAGCTCTGCAGTGCGTTATCACTGAGTTTGTGTAAGAATTCTTGAAAGTCTTCGTTTGGATTCATAGTGTACTCACTTTGCAGACGCTTCTCTGCAATACATTAACTAGTTTTTCATTCCATCCCTAGTATACATGTCAGTGTTGGCACTCGTCAATATAGAGTGCCAACAAAAGCACCTGCTGTCAGTCGTCTTACGCGCCGTGTTCGTCTATTGCAGAAAGCAGCTCGTTTTCAAGTTCGCTTTTACGCTTGAGTTTCGGCTTCTTGCCCTGGTCGACTGTGCCTGGTGTCGGATCAGCCTTCGCTGGTGTGTGGGCTGGCTTTTGTGAGTCAGTGGTCTTACGTGGTTCGTGTGAGTTGTTTGATGGTTTTTGCATGGTCTCCTCTGGTGCGTCGTCTCCGTCGCTTGTTTTATCGGCAGAAATATCTATTTCATACCCTGTCAGTTTGCTTGCGAGGCGGACATTCTGCCCACCGCGGCCAATGGCTACACTCAATTGGTCTTCCGGCACAAGTACTTGTGCTCGCTTCTCTTCTTCGTCGATGGTGACTTTCGTGACTTTTGTCGGGCTCAGCGCGCTCGCTATAAACACTTCTGGGTTTTCGTCCCATACGACGATGTCGATTTTCTCCTGGTCACCGATTTCGTTCACGACTGCGTTCACACGCGTACCGTGACCGCCGACGAATGTGCCGACTGGATCAACGCCCTGTACTGAAGATGCTACGGCTAGTTTCGTTCGCACACCGGCTTCACGAGCAATCTCTTTCATCTCTACAGCGCCACCTTCCATCTCTGGTACTTCGGCTTCTAAAAGACGACGGACAAGCTCGATAGAACCACGGCTCAGAATAAGCTGCGGGCCACGGAAGCCTTTTTCGATGTCTTTGAGATACACTTTTACTCTCTGGCCTGGGTAGTAGCGCTCCGCGGCGCTCTGTTCGCTTGCTGGCATAATACCTTGTGCTTTGCCGACTTCGATTCGAACGATACGTGATTCAACCCGTGAAACGATACCGTTGACCAGCTCACCGATACGATCTTCGTACTCAGCCATCACGACTTCTCGCTCTGCTTCTCTGAGGCGCTGCATGATCACCTGCTTAGCTGTTTGTGCTGCTACTCGACCAAATGTCTCTACCGTCGTGTAGTGCTCTACCATGTCACCTAGTTTTGCGTCTTTTTTGTTTTTCTTGGCGTCAACAAGCGAAATCTCAAAGTTTTCATCTGCTACAGACTCAACTACTTCTTTTTCAACGTAGACATCGAGTCCGCCTGACGAGGTGTTCACAGCGACACGAACTTCTTGCTCGCGGTCGCCATAGTCACGCTTATACGCGGCGGCAAGTGCCTGTTCGACTATTTCTTGTACGGTGTCCTCTGGGAGGTTTTTTTCTTCTGCTATGAGACGCATTGCTGCTATCAGCTGTTTTACTTCAAGTTCCACGGGAAGTGTGTCCTTTCTGATTTAAAAAATCCGACCATACTCGGCCGGATCAACTACCGCTATAGTAGCACATCAGACGTTCTGTGGTCAAAGCAAGTTAACCAACAGGAGGCTATTCGTCTAGAATACTGGCGGCAGTACCCTGATTGCATCTATCGTTCCACCAGTGGCGGTCTGAGAGGTAGCGCCGCTTGCGAGGTATGCAAGATAGACTTCTGGGGTGAATATGATTGACTCTGCAATAGATCCGTCAGTAAACGGTTCAAGTGTTCCGGCATCGTCAGAAACGTCACCATTGAAGCGGTAGAACTGAGCATCCGAACCTACAAGACCACCGTAGACTCTGAGATTGTTTGTACCGCACTGGCTTGAGTTGATATACGCTGCTTTTGTTGCGTCTAACGACGGATTCGATGCTCGGAAGTCATATGTATTAGTACCATTTGTGCACGTATGAATCGTACCAGCTGCGTGAAACATGCCTGTGATTGTCTCTACCGCATCGTCTATGTATATGTCGCCTCCTGCATACACCTGTAGTAGTGGCACATCATCGACGTTCCAGTTGTTTGACGCCGTTGTGATGTCACCTGTAATCGTGACATCGCCTGGGGTGTACAGCTGCGCGAAACACCCAGTGTTCACTGTGCCGCTCAGATTTGTTGGAAAGCCTGTCACACCCGGACAGCTACCTGAAGAGGCCGTCGGGAAATCAGCAGCACAGAGTTGCTCACCATACCCGCCGCCCACGTCTGGGTTGCGCGGCTTCGACAACGTAGACAAGACATTATTGGCAAACGCGAGTTCATGCAGTACCGTACGCGCATTAGACCGGTTACCGGTTGCGAACCCAGATATCTGCCCTTCAGACAGAGTCGCGAGCTCAGAAGCTGAACCCACGTAGTTGGCGGGTGTAGCGTTGTCTGTTTCGTTATTGCTTTCGCCAAACGCCGTTATAGTGGCGTCAGCTGGGTCAGCGTCGCATGATGCGCTTGCGAACCCGCCGCCGGCTACGGCAGAGTTGCCATATACCCTCAGATACGGATGGTCTGTGTCGGCGGTATGATGAGCACCAGCTACTGAGCTGCCCAACAACATGACCGCCACAATAGCCACGATCGTACGCACCACTGACACCTTTATATACATAACCGCTATTGTACAGGCACGGTGCAGCGGTGACAAGCCTCACTGCCCTTCTGACATAGCGCCACTCATATTCGTAACGCATAGTAGACTGAAAATAGGAAAACGCTGTCATGGCGTATGGCGGTACTATATACTATAGACTTATGAAATCAGTACGTAGATTATTCTCTCAATTTAGGCCACAGCACTATGACGTGCAGATAGCACTCTCCGACGACAAAACACAGTTTAGCGGTAGCGTCACCATACAAGGCAAAAAAGTCGGCAGACCAGCGCAGCGCATAACACTACACCAAAAAGCATTGAAGATCGGTACTGCAACGATCACGCACACTGATAAAAAAGGCGTCACTACAGATATCGACGTAACTCGAACGGTATCGCACGCAGCGTATGACGAACTACGACTCCACACAGACCAAAAGCTGTTTCCTGGCGAGTACACAATCACTGTCGAGTTTTCTGGCACCATAACTGACAACATGGACGGCATCTACCCCTGCTACTTTACTGAAGACGGCGAGCAGAAAAAACTGATAGCAACCCAGTTCGAAAGCCACCATGCTAGAGACGCATTCCCTTGTATCGACGAACCCGAAGCAAAAGCGACATTCCAACTACATCTGACGCATGCTGCTCGAGAAGTCGCACTCAGCAACACACTGCCTCAGTCAGCATCTACCGATGACACAGCCGGTACCACAACGACCACATTCAACGTTACGCCAGAAATGAGCACCTATCTGTTTGCGTTTGTGACAGGAGAGCTCCACAGCAAAGAGTCCACCTCAAAAAGCGGCGTCGCCATACGCTGTTGGGCTACTCGTGACCAAGTAGCTAATACTGCGTTCGCGTTAAAAGAAGCGTGCGTGCACATGGATTTCTATGAAAAGTACTACGATATCCCGTTCCCTCTTGAGAAATGTGATTTCGTAGCTCTGCCTGATTTCGCCAGCGGTGCGATGGAAAACTGGGGACTGCTCACATTCAGAGAACAAACACTACTCGTAGACGAAGACACCTCGCTCGGCACAAAACAATACGTCGCCATAGTAGTTGCGCATGAGCTGACACATCAGTGGTTTGGTAATCTTGTGACTATGAAGTGGTGGACTGATCTATGGCTCAATGAAGGATTCGCCAGCTGGATGGAGTACGTCGCAGTACACGCACTGCACCCTGAGTGGAAACTATGGACACAGTTTGCGGTTGATGATCAGCAGCCAGCATTGCGCATGGACGCGCTTGAACATACGCACCCGGTTGAAGTACCAGTCAAACACCCTGACGAAATCCGATCAATTTTCGATATCATCAGCTATCAAAAAGGGGCGAGCGTCATACATATGCTCAACGACTACCTCGGTGCAGATATGTTCCGCGACGGCTTGCGGCATTATCTCAAAAAACACGCGTACAAAAACACCGTAACAGCAGACCTGTGGCAAGCGCTTGAAGACGTATCAGGTCGGCCGGTAACGTCTTTTATGCACGCCTGGACGTCGTTTTCTGGCTACCCTATCGTCAGTGCACACGTCAAAGACGACCACTTGTCGATCACGCAGCAGCGATTTGTGAGCAACCCCAGCTCAGATGCGCGCAAAGACGACGCTCTGTGGCCTGTACCGCTACTGGCCGACAATCTGAGCGAACAGATTGCAACAAAACGCACGACAAACATACCACTCATAGACCCAAAAAAACAAGTGGTAAAAATCAATATGAACCAAACCGGATTTTACCGGGTTGACTACAGTCCTGAAATGCAGACACTTCAAAAACAAGCCATAGCGTCAGGTGAGCTATCAGATATCGACCGCATGGGACTGCTTGCAGATGGATTCGCTGTAACAAAAGCGGGGTTCCAGCCGACGACTGAGTACCTCGACCTGCTCAGCAGCTACAGCAGTGAAAGCACCCTGCCAGTATGGGAGATCATAGTCAGTTCACTTGGATCAATTCGCGCGGTATTGTCAAAAGACAACCAAGATATGGCGCTCAGACACGCAATGCAGCCGTATATCCAGCAGCTCGTGAAGCCACAGCTTACACGCATCGGGATAACCGCAAAAGACAGTGATACGCATCTCGACACACTGCTGCGTCCAATCATCGTAAGTATGGCAGCAGGCGCAGAACACCAAGACACCGTGTCGAAACTGCAGCAGCTATACAAAAACCGCGACACAACAGGCGGAAAAATTGATCCGGATTTACGTGGTGTCGTGTATTCCACGGTCGCTCGCACGGGTGGCACGCTTGAGTTCGAGCAATTACTCGCGCTTCACGCCGCAACAACAACTGCGGACGAGCGACTAGCCCTGTGCGGTGCACTGACTTCGTTTGAACAACCAGAGCTACATGAACGAGTCCTACAACTCATCCAGTCTGATGCTGTCAAAATCCAAGATGCAATGTACTGGATCGCTTACAGTCTCATGAACAGACATTCTCGCATGCGCACCTGGAAATGGATGCGTGACAATTGGAGCTGGCTGAAAGACACTATGGGCACAGAGCTTAGTTTCGCGCGGTTCCCTATCTATACGGCCCGCACGTTCTCAGATGAAACACGCCTCCAAGAATACCAAGAGTTTTTTGGCACTGTCATGGAGCCAATGCTCCAGCGGTCATACAACCAAGGTGTTGAGATAATTGAAACTGCATCCGCTTGGAGAAAACGCGACGCCCAAACCACACTTGAATGGTTCAAAAACCACTCCTAGTGCCTCAGCACCAGATATACAGTCCCGCTCAAGGCTAGACTACAATTTTCCATGAAAAGAGACACACACCATCAGAGGGTCAGTATAAGGGCACGATGCCTTCTACGCCAGTCGGTGTGACTGCTGCCGCCTGAAGCTGGCATTCACCCGTCCAGCCTGAATTGTGTAGCCAAAACTCTGCTGCAAACCGCATCTGCTTGAGTTTTTTGGATGTGACATAGTCATAGCCACTTCCGTGCCTACTCGACGAACGGTATTTTACTTCAGTGAAGTACACACACCCTTTATAGCGACTAATAACGTCTATTTCACACCAGCGTGAGCGCCAGTTTTGCTCAACTATCTCGTGTCCTACGCCACTCAGATGAGCAGCTACAGCATCTTCGGCCTCACGACCGACGCCTACTGTGCTCATAGATGAATCGGTGCCCTATTTTGCAGCTTCGTGGTTTTGTTCGACTGCTTTTTGCTTGGCTTCAAGTTCAGCTTGTTCAGCGGCAGCAGCTTCAGCTTTTTTTGCTGCTTCTGCTTCTGTTGCAGCTTTCGCTTCAGCTTCGGCTTTTTCTGCCTCTTCGTCGATAACATTATTGATAGCTTCTTTGTCAAACGCAACGCCGCTGAGTCGTGTCGCTTTACCGCTCAGATCTCGCATGTAGGTTAGGTAGTTTCGTCGGACTTTTCCACGTTTTGTAATTTCTACTTTTGTTACAAGCGGACTGTGCAATAGATAGCCTTTTTCTACACCTACAACACCGGTCGAACGACGGACAAGGATAGATGCAGTACTACTGTTTCGGTTGCGAACTCGGATAACGAGACCTTCGAACACCTGAATACGCTCTTTGCTGCCTTCTTTGATTTTTTGATGCACGCG
>CALLJT010000007.1 GCA_938050265.1 Candidatus Saccharimonadia bacterium | reverse complement strand
GCTAGTTTTTCGTGGAGCTGTTCCTTTTAGTGCTTAGCAGAAACTACATCTGCACTGCATCGTTTGGTGTGGCGGGCTGCTGTACATTGATCTGCTGGGTTTCTTTCATGAGTGCATCATCTGGGTTGGTTGTAATCAGTTCTGTTTCGGTTGGGCTCGCGACAATCTGGACATGTACGTGGTTTTGACCAGCAAAAAACAGTCCTTGTCCGACTGGGAACTGACTGAGACGTTTTTTCTCTTCGGACGTGAGCTTAAACACGTTGCTCAGCACATCGACCGCAGTCGCAGACTGCTTCAACAAGAGCTGCATACTGGCATTAGCAACAATTGCTCGCCCCATGCGTGACCCCATGAAATCTTCAACGTCTTGTGTAATTGTGGTAATACCTAGGTTGTACTTTCGAGCACGCTTCGCCAGGCTGAACAGGAAGTTGGCGCTGTCTTCATATTTCATCAGTTGCCATGCTTCGTCTACGATCAGGAGTCGGCGTTTGTTGTCTGACTTCGTTTTGTTCCAAATGTGATTTAGGACAATATACATAGCAACAGGCCGTAGCTCGTCTTCGAGGTCGCGTATGTTGAACACGGTGAGCGGGTTGTTGATGTCCACATTGCTCTGCTGACTAAATATGCCGGCAAACGTACCAGTAGTGTATTTGCGTAGCCGCTGAGCGAGCTGAGGCCCTGTGCCACCCATGTGCAGTAATACGTCGTATAGGTCGTGTATTGTGGGCGGTGTTGCAGCGTGTGTGAGCGGGTCGTTCGTAATACCTACGCGAGAATACACGTCGATCAGTGCAGCGTCGAGGTCGGCTTCTTCAACTGGGCTGAGTGCTGGTGCGCTCATCGCACCACTGGCACCTGCTGCCATCTGCGCTTGCGCGCCGCCCATCATCAGTCTCAGGAGGCCGTGTAGCGTAATGAGCGTACTGCGGAGGGCGTTGTCGTTTTCGTCTATATTAGACACTTTGGGTAGGTCAAACGGGTTGATGCGAGCACTCGAATTGAGGCTGAGCCGCAGATATGCGCCACCCACTGCTTCGCACATTTTTTCGTATTCGTTTTCTGGGTCGATAATGAATATTTCAGTGCCAAACATCATGCTGCGCAGCGCTTCGAGTTTGACAGCGAAGCTTTTACCCGCACCAGACTTCGCGAACACTACGCTATTGCTGTTTTCGAGTGTGAATCGGTCGAATATAACCAGTCCAGAGTTGTGCATGTTGATGCCATACAGGATGCCGGTTTCTTGACTGAGGTCAGCGCTGGTGAACGGGAACGTCGTACTGATAGCGCCGGTGTCCATGTTGCGTTTGATCTGTAGCTGGTCGGTGAACTGTGGGATAGTTGAATTAAACCCTTGTTCCTGTTGAGCGCTTGCAGGCTTACTGAACACCTGCTGTTGCGCGAGAAGGCTTTCGACACGGTGCGACACAACCTCAAGCTCGTTGTCATCGTGGGCATAGATCGTGAAATAAAACCCGAACCGGAAGAACCGCTCTTCCCCGACCTGTAGCTTGTCACGCAGCTCTTCTGCGTCAGCGATGGCTGCTTGTTTGGCCGGGTCACGTACTTTGCCTTTTTCGGCGTCCATTTGTAGCCCAGCTTCGAGTTGGCTGACTTTTTTACGCAAGTTTTCTAAGACAATCTGGCTGCCGACAGGATACACGAACAGTGATATGTCCATGCGCTCGTCGAGGTTGATCATGCCGCTGAGCCAGCCAGTGTACAGCTGCCGAGGGTAGCCATAAATGAAGTAGGTGCGAGCCAGGCGTGTGCCGATTTTGAACTGCTTGCTTTCGAACTCGATACTTGCAGGTGCGATGAAATCGCGCAGCGCTGTCATACCTTTTTGGAACGCCGTCTGAACCTCTATCTGCTGGCGGATATTAGCGGCCTGTGCGAGGTCTTCTGGGGACGGCTGTCCTACTGGTTGTTTTTTGCCAAATATCCCCATCTACACGAGCTCCTGATTAAAGCTTGCTTGGGGCGCCATGCCCTTGCCTTTTGTGACGACTGGTGTGGCGAGGTCGTGGAAATTGTTCAATTTCTGTCTTGTCGCGGTGTCGGGGTTGTATGCGTCGTAGTATAGCTCGATAAGCTCTTCTGTATCCAGCGGGATAGAATTCACTCCGCACTGCTGCAGGCCGGCCATCACCGTCTGTATGCGGTTTCGTAGCTCTGTTTTGGCTGCTTCTAGTTCTGCTTCGTTGATAATGACGTGCTGGCTTTTTTTGCCGAGCACAGTTGAGAAGAACCCTTTACTTGCTTCGACAGCTTTGCCGGTAGTCACCGCAGACCGGTAATCGATGACGACATAGAACTTTTTATCCATAATGTTTGACTGTTGTGCGATCACCGACATGTAGCCGATATAATCCTCCATCAAGAGTGCGAGCAACATGTTGTCGTGCTCTGAGCGGATACGGTCAAGTTTTTTCAGGTAGGGGCGCAAGTCGACTCGCTGGCTACGGATAAATATCTGGATGTCGAAATACAGAGAGTTTAAGAATCCCTGGTATGAAAACTCCACCGACTCTCGTTCGTCCGCTGCCATCAGATCAAAGTTGATGCTCTGACACATGACAACCGTGCGGAATGAGCCGTCGTTCATAATGACGATTCCGTCGCGTATTTCGGCTATTTCAAGTGCGTTTTGAGTGCTCGTTTTGTTTGCTGGTGGTGTGACGGTTGGGCCAGCTGCCTGTTGCGCTGGTTGACTCGGCTGCTGTTGTCCTGTCTGTGGTGGCGCTGGCGGCATTCCGCCCTGTGGTCCCTGCAGCGGCTGCCCCACTTGCTGCGGGTACATACCAGGTGCCCGAGGCACAGATGACGGCTCGACAGCTGTATGCATGCCTGGCTGCGGACCAATAGGCGGCGGGGGAGGCCCCGCCTGCTGCATCGGTGCGTATCCTCTATTTTGCTGGTTTGTATCCATTAACCCACCTCATTTTTGTTGTTATGGAGCGAAACAACAACTTCGTCGTTACCAGATACGTTGTACACATTAGCCTGTCTGGCTATGGTTGATACGTTCAGGTCGTCCCGTTTCGATAGCGCCATTATAGCAGGATCAGTCGGGGCTACGCTAGAGCCATAAGCAGCTTGCTGGTCGGTCTGTTGCTGGAGCGGGGTTTGCGCAGGTTGCGGGAGTGTCGGGCTGGCTGGCTGCTGCGCAGCTTGAGCCTGCTGAACTTTGTCGAGAAACGCTGTGTTTTGCGTTTGCCGCTGCTGCGACTGCATGTTTTGTAGGTCGGCGTGTGGCTGTTCAAGCGGCTGTTGTTGCAGGAACCATGGGCTATGTGAAGGCTGAGATCCACTCGGCTGAACAGTTGAGCCGGGTGCTACAGATTGCATTCTGCTCTGAGTTTCGCTGCGGCGTTTCTGCTCAGACTCAGTGATCAGGCTGCTCATATGCTGCGCAAGCTGGCCGTTCACGTCGTCGAGCACGTCGACCGTGTCATGCTGCTGGAGCGGGTCGACCGTGTACTCGCGGTTGTTGATAAGCCGGTCGGAATGATAGTCGTCAGCATGGGTCGGGTCTTTTGTCGCCCAGCCTTTGCTGTCAACGAGACTGGCGAGCGCACTTAAGCGGCTTTTGACTTGGTCTTGGTTGAGTCCGTCAGTGTACACATGAACTTCACGCTTTGGTGCAGTGATCGTGACGTGGTCTTCTATCCCCTCCTGATCCCATATCCGCCGCCGTGGTACGAGGAAAAACCTGATCCGTGATGCTAACCATAGTTCCGTCGGCTGGTCTTTCGTCCACGGGAACGCTAAAGCCATACAGACGATAAAAAACGGCAACACGATCAGGGAGAGATACGGAAATCCGCTGCTAAACGCTTGATAGAACAAAAACAGGCAGAAAATGACTCCACCAAAAAATATAAACTGCTTAAACGACAGCGGACCAAGAAACTTGTCCTCTGCCTCGACATCTTGAGGTACCTTATACACCGACATACATTAGCAGTATACGACGCGTACGGTATGGAGACAAGCCCCTCGTCGATTGGATGTATATATGCTTTGTTTTGAGGTTGCTATGTCTGGCTTATGACGATTGCCGTATTGACTGCAAGATGGATCCACCTTTGCTGCGGAGGTTCGCAAGCGTTTCGTCACGCATGGCCCGTAGTGACGCCTGGTATGCCAGGTTATCCGCTACATATGGGTCATTAACAAACGCATCATCAATTTTTCGGAGCATACTCGTAAGTTCGTCGACTGTTCTGTCTCCAAGGTCTGAGACCTCCATGGGTTTGCCGTCGGGGGTGTACGTAAAAGTCCAGATGCCGTTTTCGTAGTTCGAACCTGCAGGTACATCGTGTGATGAGCTGCCATCAGGGCTGATTTTCCATTCAGTGTGTATGCCGTTCATGGTGGTTTGCGTGGTGAGTTCACCGTGCTCGCTCGTAATGTTTGGTGGGTTGCTGGCGTCGAGCCCAGCACCGGCTGGATGTGTCATTCCTACGAAAGCCTGCCAGTACTTGAGTCTGTTGAGTTTCGTACGATAGTCCGCCGTCAGTGCGTAGTGGTTCGCTCTCCGCGCGCGTATAGACGACATCTTCTGTTCATAGGCGTTCACAGAGCCGTCTCTGTTGAGCTGTTGCGCGTCGTTCATTTCTCTGCGCAGTTCTGAGAGCACTCCCTCAGGGTTCTCTAGTTGTTGGGTTTTTTGTTCGATCTGCTCTATCGTTGCCCGTATGGTTTCTGCTGCTTTTTGAGCAGACAGATCGGTACGTGCCATCTCCCAGTCTGCTAGTGCGTCCTGGGACTCTCGGAGTGCACGGTGGTCACCTGCACTGGAAGTGTCTCTGTTGCGGAGGGCTGCCTGGTGGTCTGAGCTTTCGCTGTAGTTCCGTGGCGGCGCCGGTGTCCATGTAGAGCCGTCAGTGTTGAGTCGTTCGCCGTTCGCCTGTTCGATGCTTCCATCTTCGTGCAAGAGCACATCTGCGCCGTTGCTATCCTGGGCGCGAACGGCTCGGGCAGTGCCTGGTGCGATACTGTATCCGTCAACCCCACTCAGCGCCAGGCGCTGATGCAGCCTAACGGTGAGCTGTATGTATGATTTGTACGCTTCGTGTCGTGCGGAGTCGGTTGGCTTGAGCGACTCAATGTGCTCAGACATCTTTGCAAGCTGCGCCTGGACCATGTCGATAGATTCTTGGTGCATCTGTTCGCCCAGCGGGTTGCCGAGGAGTATCTTGGATGCTTCACCGGATGCCTGCTCGACTACACTGACGCCACGGTTGCGTTCTTGAAGCTTTGCTGCGACGTGAGCAGCTATGTCGTCACCGACTCCTCTGCTGAGCGCCTCAGACATCTCAGCTACAACGACTCCTCGCTCTGCTTTCCGTACATCTGCTTGCTTACTGATCACATCGAAAACAACTTGTCTGTGAGCTGCGTGCAGATTTGCTCGTTCAAATTGCGACATATCTGAGTTTGCTGGATCGATGGCGGGGATAGGTTCTGCACCGTCGACTCCTTGTATCTGCGCGTTGAAGAAGGCTATTCTCGCTGCATCTCGTACTCTATGAAGCGACGAACGCTTTCCGTTGCTTTCTCTTCTTGCTTGGCGCCTTCTGAGGCCGGCGGCTTCCCCGTCAGATACGTGTCTCCAGGAGTGTCCGTTGAGGTGTTTCCTCTGTGAGAATGTGTTGCGGACAGTCGCCCCGACTGTCCGGCGGTACGAAGCTGGGCCCGGGTAGGGGTACTGGACACTTCTCGTTGGACCCGCTCCATTCGCTCTGGTGCGAGCCAGTATCTGGCGTACACTGTGATCCAGCGTGCCTTCACCAAGTGGGTTGTCGGGTGACTTTTCATCGAGGAGCGCCTGGAGGTCTGCTTCAGCTTTTTTCTGCTTTTTCCTTGCCGCCTGGAGCGCTCCGAGCGTGCCACTACCGTTAGACTCTTCCGGATCCGTACCCTCCTTGCCTCGCGCGATAGCTTCGGTCCGCTGCAGGTCGGCAAGGATTGGCCCAAGCAGTTCAGGGTCACCGTTAACTATGATGCTGGCTGCTTCTTCTTTTGCTGTACGTACTTTTCCGTGTACGCTGCCGTCGAGGCTGGCATTTTTTGAATGGTAGTCAGCCAGACTCTCAGCTTGGCGTACTCTACCCAGCTTCGTAAGTCGAGCGATGTTCCTGTTCTTCAGCTCTTCTCGTCGCTTTGCTAAGGTGTTATATCTAGTCGCATCACCAAGTGCGATGTGTAGAGACTCGAGGTCACTCGCTTGCTCATCGGCGTCTTGAGTCTCGCCAAGTTCTGGTAGGTGCACGAGGGGTATCGTAGTCAGTGATTCGTGCGAAGGTACATGATCACTATTGGGCGTAGGGTCAGCCAGTGCTTCCGGCGGAGGTGTCAGCTCAAGGGATTCAGTAGAAGTGCGAGATTCCATGTATATTATATATACACTATTTTTGCATTTAAGTCAATTTATGTGCTATAAATTAACATGGTACGTACAGTATTTTTATGGTTCGTTTTCGTGCAATCTTCTTGGGTCGCTTGGGTCCATAAGTGTTTGCGGTTGCTGGTGCTGGTGCGGCGGTGGAGCCCCATATTGCTGTTTTTGTGCCTCATTATAGTACGGATTAACGACCATACGACCATCTTGATCCCTGAGTACCTCTCTCTGGAAGTTGCCAGTTGTGGGGTCAACGCTATGTAGATTAGGTGATAGATTTCCATGGACACCTGGGCGTCCTCCATCAGCAACATCAATCACGCGTTTCCGTGGTGCCCAGGTAACAGCCCCTGTTGTCTCGTCTTTGGTCGGGACATGGTCTACGAACTCTTCTTGTCGTACGCGCAAAGCGCCAGTTTCGTCCCGACCAGAAGTTGGTTGGACTACTTCATTTTGCATTATTCCAGCAGCAGACGTTGATGAATTTGGTTCGATTTGTTCGATCTTGTCTATGTGGCGCGTCCATTCAGTCAGCGAATGAGCAGGCGGTGGTACGCGCTTGCCATTATCATCAACATCAGGCTGTCTGACTATGGCACTACCAGCAAACTGTCCGCCTCTCTGCTCTGCCTCTTCGAATACGTATCGTGCACCCTGGGACATATTCTTTATTGCTCCGCCCTTCTGCTTGGATAGTGTGTATGCGTCTATGTCAGAGCCCGCTATGGCGTGTGCTTCTGCTTGCTCTTCTGCGGTCAGGGTTGCTGAGCCGCCGTTTTTGGCTCGCGCTTCTAGCATGTCGTACATATTCATTTGGTTGCCAAAGCCAGTCGCTAGGTCATGCCGACCAGCTCCTTTGGTTGTAGAGTTTATTTCGCCGAGCATGCCTGCAGCCATCGATCTGTTGCCATTAGCTACACGCGCGACAGTTGATTGCACCTGTCCAATATTTGCGTAGCCAGTCCCTGTTTTAGACAGCTGACGTGCAGCGTAGTCTTGTTTGGCGGCACTGAATCCACCCGCCTGTTTTGCAGCGGCGATTGCTCGTTCGACTTCGTCCTCGTCCATGTTGAAGTCGATTGCCAGGTTTGCTCTTGCTTCAGCAGCGCTTGCGTAGGTTTGTGCCTGGAGCATTGAATCGTCGTTTTGTGTAACTTTTGCTCGTGTCGAGTCAGCATGAGTTGCTTGATTGATAGCGCGCTGTTGGCTGGCAGCTTCTTGACGCCCTCTTTTAGTGAGCATCCTGACTCTGTTCATCGTGCCTTCAGCACCTGCGAACGTTCCGTATGCTTCTCCTGTCTTTCGTTGGAATTTGAATGTTCCTTCACCGGATTTGAACTTACCGTACTGTTTCTGGCCTCTTTCTTGACGGTATTTTTTGTTGCGGTCGAAGAAGCCTTTGCTCTTGTCGTTGATGATGCCCGTGAGCTGCCCTACGGACCCCATGAGTGTGTTCAGTATGACTAGTCCACCCACAAGCGACCCGACGATCAAAAACAGCTTCGTAAGCAGGATAATAACCCCGTCAAACCGACCGAGTTCCAGTTCGGCACCGGTCGTTGCTTGATGAACAATATAGGCGGCGATACGGCCAAACACAGTAAACGCAGCAAATGCAGGGCCAGCCCAGAGCATAGCTGTGAATATCCCCCAGGTGAACTTCCAGAGTTTGTCTTTGCCCGGGAATATCCATGTCAGTATTGCAACCGGCAGAAACACAAGGATAGCCACGATAATCAGCTGCCTCATAGTAAGGATAAAGAAAATCACCATCAGTGCCATAGCAGCAGTTAGCATGAAGCTCGTAAGTACACTAATAGCGAGCGCACCAACACCAACACTAACAAGTGCGATGATGCCTCCTCCAAGCGCAACGCCACCAATGGCTTTTACCTCGCCATACCCAAACAGGTTGGGTAGCGACAGGTTATCTGCGCCAACAGACGCCACCAGCATGCCCTGTATGCCGCGCGCGGCTAGATTAGACAGATCTATGAGCGCTGCACCGATGTCATATGAAATAGCAATAAACACAACCGCTACGAGAAGCCGCGGCATGGCCCTGCGCACCGTATATGCGTCAAGGACGCTGAACCCAAGGGCCGTCCCAATAACAAGTATGAGCATGACCGGTATCAACAGTATGTATGCGATGTTACGAACATTTGACCAGATTGTTTGTAGTGGGATTTCTTCTTTTGTTGTGCCATCCGGCTGGTCTATGTCGACTGTGTCGCGGTAGAATCGGCTGTCAACCTGGATCGCTCTACGTATTTCGGTGTCGAACTGCTGGATGCCTTCGTCCGCAAGCCGCATGACACTACAAAAAAGCCAGGCCCAGTCTCCGCCGTTTTCTTCGCACGAATCAGCTGCGGTCTGTGTCGCGTTGTTGTCTGTGGTTTGCGGTTCTTCTGTGGTTGTGTCTTCGTCGGGACCTTGCGCATATACAGTGTTGCCTTGCAGGTGTATCGCACCAGCAGATAGGAGCGTGACGCCTACAAATACAACAGTAAAAAACAATAGCAACCGGGACCTGAATCGGCTTTTGGGGGCATCAGTCATACTGCTAGTGATAATAGCATAGAAATATCTGGTCAGCCTAGAAACCTGCCCTACACTCACTCTTCCACCCCAAACGCCCCTACGCTAACAATCTAGAAGTCTTTTCTTTCTCAATGATGCTATGGCATCATCTTGAAAAGAACAAAACTTCAATCTTGTCACCCTATGAACGTTTGGGTGTAAAAAAGTGAGTGCGGGGCAGCCTAGAAACAAGCGGTAGCATTTTGATCCGCGTGATACTATACTGCCTAGTAGTATGAAATCTTCGACCAAAACACACAAACAGCAATTCTTTGTATCTTTGCGGTTATTGATGGCTGCGACGTCGTTGGTTTTTATGGGTGTGGTCGGTGTTTTTTATCCTCAAGTGTCTGCTCAAGAAGGCGGTGGAGCAATCCCCGCTGGCCAAGGTATCTGCGAACATGGAAGCGGTCTTCTAGACCTTGTTTCCGACTTTGCAATTGAGACCTTAGAGCAATGTGAAGAGCGCGGAGACTTCGAAGGCTTCTACACCAAAGGTGCGGTATGTGACCGCGGGAGCGATATCGACCCAAACATCTTTAACGGCAGAGAGTACTATTCCGATAGCGGAGACTGCGGAGACGACATAGTAAAGGTTGCTTTTGATGCTTCTGGCGGTGAAGGCACGGACGAAGATGCGCTTGGAAACGCCGAGCAGATCCCAGCTGGCCAAGGTATCTGCGAACATGGTAGCGGTCTTGCAGATCTTGTTTCTGAGTATTCTATTGAAACCCAAGAAGAGTGCCAAGAGCGCGGAGACTTCGAAGGCTTCTACACCGAGGGTGCGGTATGTGACCGCGGGAGCGATATCGACCTGAACATCTTCAATACCAGGAAGTACTATTCTGAAGACGGAGACTGCGGAGATGATGCTGTTCAGGATACGTTTGACACACCGGGTGAGCCTACGAGCCCTGGCCCCGACGACATAAGCGACTGTGCCCCCGTATGCCCCAATGATACGGATCCAGTTGACATTCAGGACCGTGAAGTCATCAAGGACGAACTTGCAACCGTTAGTATCTGTAGCAATGGTACGGGTGACGCTATTACGCAGCGGGTAGACTTTGACCCGAACGACGCGTTTGAGTGTGACTGTGACCCGGCTGACGGGCAGTTGAACGCAGAAAACTGCGGTATCGTCAACGCAGCTGAAGTCGGCACCAACATACTAGCGACTATTGCTGCGCTTGCCATAGTCGGCGGTCTCTCGTATGGGTCGTTCCTCTACATGACGGCTGGCGACAACCCGGGTCAGATATCTGCTGCACGGCAGCGTATAGTGTGGGCGCTGGTTGCACTTGGTTTGTTGCTCTTCTTCTGGGGATTTTTGCAGTGGTTAATACCTGGCGGGTTCCTAGAGGGCGACGTTGCTCCTCCGCCAGACGTAACACCTAGAGGGGAGCAGTAGTGCGTATGTATACTCGAAGCGTGAAAGATGTCGTGCGCCACTTGGCCCTATTGGTGATCCTGGCAACATCCATGATCGTGCTGTTCCCGGTACAGCAGCAAACAGCATCAGCAGCGTGCGGCGAAGAATCGATACTGGGCATACCGACATGGCATAAATACCTTGAACAGAACGACAACGGTGACTGCCTGGTGTTCGGCGAAGGCTCGTTTCCTGATAACGCAGCAGACACGGCTGGCAACGTCGGAGCTATCGGTATCGCAATACTTGAAATAGTCGTCTCACTTGGTGTGATCGTAGCGCTGGTGATGATGTTCTGGGCGTCGTTTAACTTCTTGACATCTCAAGGCGAAACAGAAAAAGCCCACAGTGCTCGCCGCATGGTACAAAACGCAGCAATTGGTCTGGTGCTATTGATGGTGTCGACACAAGTAGTTTCGTTCCTTGGTAGGACATTAACTGGATAAATGCGTATGAATATACTTGCCCAGATGATAGATTTTCAGACGCCAGACAACATTAACACAGTTACGCCAACGACTGTGACGGTCCGTACCGCGATGCAATTGTTTTTCGGTGTGTTGGCGGCTGTTGCGGTACTTATAATTGTGCTAGGCGCACTGCGGTTTGTACTCAGTCGGGGCAACCCAGAAGGACAGAACCGTGCTCGTAACACGATCGTCTTTGCCGGTATCGGCCTGGCAGTAGCTGTGATGGCGCTGTCGATCATATCGTTTGTTATAGGGGTTGCGGGGTGATTGGGGTCAGGCACGCACCGTTTCGTCTCTGGGGCGCTGTTTTGCTGGCGCTGGCAGTTGTTGCTGTATGTATAGCGGCATTCAGTGCCTCGGCTGTCGCAGTTGACCCACTGGAAGGGGCGTGTGCGAGCAGTGCAGCTGCTGCATCAGAGATATGCCAAGCAGACAGCACAACAAACCCCGTGTTCGGACCAGACGGTGTGCTAACGCGCGTGACTAATGCGCTGTCGATTATAGTGGTTGTCGTAGCGATACTGATCATTATAATTGCTGGCATTAGCTATTCGACGTCGAGCGGCAACCCACAGCAGACTGCGCAAGCGAGGAACTCGATCATATATGCCGGTGTGGCACTCGGTATGGCGGCGCTCGCTCAAGTGATAGTGCAGTTCGTGCTGAGTAATTTATAAGTAACGGTACACGTCATAATTTTTATGTAGAAAGGACAGAGATGATACATATACAAACAAGTCTCATTAAAATACAGCGGCACTTCAGGCTCCTCGCTGCTGTCACGCTTCTCGCGGTGTTTGGTTGGACGACTGTACTGTCTACACCTGCACACGCGGCATTGTCGGACCTCGCGTGCGACGGACTTCGCGACGCTACAGGAGAAACCTGCGACGGTAGCGGTGCAGAAACCACTATTTCAGACACGGTACGGTTAGGTATTCAGATACTTATTTTACTCGTTACAGCCATATCTATAGTTATGATCATCATAGGTGGCATTAGGTATGTGACGTCTCAGGGGGATCCAGGGTCGACGAAAAGTGCGCGTGACACTATCATATACGCTGTTATAGGTTTGGCTATTGCTGCGGTTGCCCAAATAATCGTATTGTTCGTCGTGGACCAGCTGACCGGTATTGGTTAGTCAGATGGCAACTCTGTGTAGTCTGATGTGATTGAAGGCCAACTGTACTAAATGGGATACACCGTAGACTCGACAGACAGTGCAAACAGGTCTTTTGAAAAAATCGGATCTGTGCTATAAATAAACACAAGCGAAATAACGTAAAAAGGAACATATTCATATGACACGAATCAAACGACTAATTATCTCTGCACTTGCAGCATTGGGCCTATTCGCCCCTGCCCTTGTACCTGCGGTTGCTCATGCGCAAGCAGGAAGCACTGATCAAGCAATAACAAGTGGACTAAACTGTGGTGCGGAGCTATCGTTTCAGATAGGTGGTACGTGTGAAGCCGGTAATACTGAAATAGGTGGCACACTCGACAACATCTTCATCCAGATTATTAACGTCATCTCGATCATCGTAGCTGTAGCTGCAGTCATCATGATCATCATCGGTGGGTTCCGCTACATCACGTCCAACGGTGACTCAGGCGCGGTATCTGGTGCGAAAAACACCATCCTCTACGCGATCATTGGTCTTGCCATCGTAGCACTCGCGCAGATCATTGTACGGTTCGTCGTACAGCAGCTTAACGCAGCAACTAACGGCACTGGAGGTGCCGCTGCCGGTGGAGCTGACGGTGGCGTACAATAGAGTAGTTAGTCACTAATCACATAGCAACAAAACACCCCTTCATCAAGAAGGGGTGTTTTTAATTGCCCTGCCTCTCGTCCCACCATGCAGAGGTCAGGACCCACATCATCGCATATGTCCACGGGTCGGATGCAGGGCACTCTTTCTTGAAAGCAAAAAGGACAGCTGTGCATTGAGCTGTCCTTTTTAAGTAGTATCAGTACTACGCTACGTACGTGCTATAGAACTTGGATCTTTTTGACAGTGTCCTGTTTGACCTTGGTGAACGATATCGTGAGTACACCGTCTTTGAGTACTGCTTCGATTTCTTCTTCTTTAACAGGTACTGGGAGGGCTATGCTGCGGCTAAACTCGCCCCAGTAGCATTCTTGTACGAAGTAGTTTTCTACTCCTGCTTCTTCACCGGCACTGAGTGTGCCGCGAATGCTGAGCGTGTTATCAGCTATGCTGACGTCGAGGTCTTTTTTGTTGACACCTGCAGTGCGAGCTTTTACAACGAGGCGCTCTCGTGTTTCAAACACGTCAACGGCCAGTTGGCCGGGTACTGCGTCGTCTTCTTCCCACGTGTCTTCGTCGGCTACGTTGTTTTGTGCGGCATCGTCGAATACTTCGTCGTCCTGAGGCACGGCTGCGCCGAGGTCATCGTCACCGAGGAATGCTGCCGTCAGTTCATCCTCTAGTAGTAGGTCCTCGTCTCCTCGTGATTTTCGTGCCATGGTCGTGCCTCCTTTAATGTGAGCATTTTTGCGCTGTATTGCACCGTTACGTGCAAACCGTCAACAACTGTTGGTCATGCGCATGATGGTGATTTGTTTTAGATTTCGCTCTATAGTTTGAGCAGTGTTTATGTCTACGTGACAGTATAACCGACCAGAACCCCATACTACAACAGTTTGATAACTAATCTGCACTATTTACAACACAAAAACAACAACACCCAACTACTCGCGAGACAAACTGAATCGATGGAAAAGCTCCTTGCACATACCCCTCAGAGATTAATTGTCAGTTAATTATGCCGTGTGCGTGCACGAGCAAGCTGCATAATTGAATGCATGCGAGACGTGATTGATGCACTAGTAGGTGTTTTAGCGCCGCATAGGTGTATTGGCTGTGGGGCCTATGGGGATGTGTTATGTACTGTGTGCCTTGAGAATGCAGGAGAGCCCCCTGCACCACGCTGTTGTGGGTGCCAGAGGCTCATGGATGGGTATCGGACATGTAGTGCGTGTAGGAAGTGGCTGGATATATATGCCGTGTATGTGTCTACTGCATACAGTGGTATGTACGAATTGCTACTGCATGAGTATAAGTTTCGGCATCGGCGTCAGGCAGCCGAGTCTATTGCCTCGATCATGCTGGGCATGGAGAGCTATCTACCTCGCACGCAACTCATTGTTTGTCCGCTACCGACCGCACCTCAGCGCGTGAGGCAGAGAGGGTTCGATCATGCGGACACAATAACCCGAACACTGCTTGCATCCGTGTCGCCTGAGTTTCCGTATCGGTATGGTCAGCTGCTGACGCGGCGCTCAAACGTACGCCAGGTTGGCGCGAACAGGCGCAGTCGTATAGAGCAGGTGTCAGGAGAGTTTATCGTGCGTGACAGTTCGCGAGTAGATGGTCAAGAAGTGCTTATCGTTGACGACGTGACGACAACAGGGGCGTCGTTGGCAGCGGCCGCACAAGCGCTCAGGCAGGCAGGCGCGAAGCGTGTGTATGCACTGGTATATGCACAAAAATAAAAAAAGCCGATCACTAGGATCGACTGTTATCGTGGCGGAGAGAAAGGGATTCGAACCCTTGATACGATTGCTCGCATACACGCTTTCCAAGCGTGCTCCTTAAGCCACTCGGACACCTCTCCTCGCTACGACGCAGTATATAACTATATACGTCGTAGAAAAAGCTCTATGTATACAAAGTATATGCCCTTCTCTTATGGGGATATTTTTGGTATAATTCTCCGGCGTACGGAGAGGTGTCCGAGTGGTTTAAGGAAATGGTCTTGAAAACCATCGTGCCGGCAACGGTACCGTGGGTTCGAATCCCACCCTCTCCGCCATAACAACAGTCGATCCTAGTGATTGGCTGTTTTTTGTTTGCCCATAGTTATCCACAGAAAAATATTAATTGCTCAAGCTTGAACTGAGGCATCACCCAGCGGTACTATAAGAAGTAACAATGCCACTTATAGAAATCAAAGAATTATCAAAAGTATACGGGTTTGGCGACGCCACGACCATTGCCCTCGATGAAATATCGCTGTCGATCAACCGAGGTGAGTTTATTGCCATCATGGGTCCGAGCGGATCAGGCAAAACAACCCTCATGAACATACTAGGGCTACTCGACCGCCCGACACATGGTGAATACAAGCTGTCTAATCAGCACGTAGAACGTAAAACCAAAATAGCGCAAGCCATGATACGTCGGGATAACATCGGATTTATTTTTCAATCGTTTAACCTACTGCCACGTCTGACGATCATCGAAAATGTTGCCCTGCCGCTCGCGTACAAAGGCGTGTATCAGAAACGTCGGCTTAAAGCTGCAGAAGTCGTGCTCGATCAAGTTGGTTTAAGTGACAAAGAATACTACTATCCAAACCAGCTGTCAGGTGGACAGCTACAACGCGTGGCTATCGCCCGTGCGCTCATAAACGACCCAAGCATTATCATCGCAGATGAGCCGACGGGCAACCTCGATAGTGTGTCAGCACGAGTCGTGATGGAGCTTCTAAAAGAAGTTCACGAGCTCGGAAACACCGTGCTTATGGTGACGCATAATCCGTCACTGACTCGTTATGCAGATAGGATTATTTATATGCATGACGGCAATATCGTGTATGACGAATCTACCGCTGTCGGGGAGGTGCCGAAACGTGTACAAAAAGCGGTTGAAGCACTACGTACGTCTACAGACGACGACAAACTTGCAGATGTCAGCGCTATGATGGAAGAAATGCCAGAGCAACTTTCGATTAAGCCCGTGCCCAAGAAGTCAAAATCTAAGTCCAAGTCCAAAACTAAAGTTAAAAGCACACGCAAAAAAGGAAAAAAGAAATGATCCTCGAATATTTCAAAATGGCACTTGCATCTATCCGTGGTTCAAAATTCCGTTCTATGCTCACGATGCTCGGCATCATCATAGGTGTCAGCTCAGTCATGATTATCGTGGGACTCGGCGAAGGTGTGCGTGGACAAGTTGCACAGCAAGTAAGCGAAGTGTCTGAGTCGCTTATTGTTATTCGTCCCGGTAAACAAGCACCGTCTCGTCCGTTCAGCCTCGACAACCTGCGTAGCAACGATTCCAGAACAGGTAGCCTGAGTGAACAAGACTGGCGTGACACTGAGAAGGTTGAAGGCGTTCAGTCAGTCGTTCCGATTGGTATAGTAAGCGGCGTCGCAAGCTATGATGACGTGGACTATGACAGCGGTACGATTATTGCGACAACAAGTCCCCTGCCCGATTTGCTTGAGCAGCCAGTAGAATTTGGTGCGTTTTTCACACCCGAAGAGTCACGACGACAAGTAGCTGTTATAGGGAGAGCGGTTGCAGACGACCTGTTTCAGGAGGCAGCACCAGTTGGCAAAAGTCTGTTCGTTCGCGGTCAGAGGTACATCGTCGTTGGCGTGTTTGCCCAGCAGAAGCAAGGAACGTTCGCAGTGTTGAACGTCAACAACTCCATCATGCTGCCATATGAAGCTGCGCGTGAGCTTGGGGGCACTATTCAGTTATCTCAGGTGTACGTCGAAGCAGAAGCATCGCGTGACGTCAGCAGCGTGGCAGGCAATATCACGGAGCGTCTGATCGACAACCACGCAGGGCAAGAAGACTTCACCGTACTCGAGCGAGAAGAAGCGCTTGAGGCGACTAACGAAACGTTCTACCAACTGGCTGTGTTTACCGCCGGTGTGGCGTTCATATCGTTCATCGTTGGTGGTATCGGGATTATGAACATCATGTTCGCAACGGTCAGTGAGCGCACGAGGGAGATAGGTATACGAAAAGCCATCGGTGCCACAAGCCAGCAGATACTCGGGCAGTTTATTATGGAGTCAGTTGTGCTCAGTATCCTGGGTGCGATGATCGGTGTTGCCATAGCACTGCTATCTAGTGTGCTTATACGGGTAACGACCGATTTGCAGCCAATTATTACTCCTCGCGTTATCGTACTTGTGAGTGTTATCGCTATCGCAACTGGTGTGACGTCAGGTATCCTGCCTGCTGCTAAGGCTGCCCGAAAAGACCCAATCGAATCACTCCGCTCACAGAACTAGCCCAGATGCATTGGTCTTGTTTCGGGTATGTGTGCTAGATGGTATACTGCTAACGGTATGAACAAACTTCGAATTTTTAATAATCTGCTGACATTTGTTGTGGTCGGACTGGGCATCTACATTACTATTACCCCGCTTTTGCCGCAGATCACCTATCAGATACGCGATAAGTCCCCAGAGGCATCTGCTCCCTATGCCGGAGAGCTTGCAGAAGAGGTCGGGGCAACCGTCTCCGAAGAGGTAGCTCCCCCCCCACAAGAAAACAGGATCGTTATCCCGAGCATCCAGGTTAATGAGCCTATTTTAGAGGGTGCAAATATCTGGACGATTAACGACGGTGGCACGTGGAGGCGGCCTAACACCGCCGTTCCAACGGACGACAACAACACTGTGATCGTCGGACACCGGTTTTTCGGCAACGACGTATCGACGTTTTATCACCTGGATAAAGTCCTAACAGGTCAGAAGCTCGCGCTCTACTGGGAGGGTGAAGAGATGCTGTACGAGGTCACAGAAACAAAAGTCGTCGACGCAACGGCGATTGAAATCGAAGCACCAACGGCAGAGAAACGATTGACGATATATACATGTCACCCCGTATGGACGGCGAAAGACCGGCTTGTGGTGATAGCGAAACCAGTCGAACCGCAGCCGCAAGGCACATAAAACATAACGGACAAAAAAGAGCGAGGACATCATGCTGAGAAAACTACGCAACTGGCGCATAACCGAGACACAACGTACGGTCATTCTCCTTGCGCTTCTGGCGTTTTCTGTATGGTTTATATTCTGGACAAAAAACCAATACTCTTCGAACTTCGTCAACACGTTTTAGTAGCGCTCCACAGGCGACTTACAGCACACACAGATAATCTACAGTTGTGATTTAAACTTCGTGACTGTGTCGAGCTCTGTCGGGTCTACGCCGTTGAGGATGGCGAGGTATATCGTGACAAAATCACCAAATATACTGAGGTATACCATGTGTTCTAGTGCTGAATCTCCACACGCGTCTACCGTCAGCGGGTGAGGCCTTTTGCCGCTGAGCAGTGTTTGCGTGACTTCGAACCGTCTCGCAACACGAGGGTGCTCAAACGAGCTGCGGAGTTCGACGACAGAATACGGTCGTTCAACTGGACTGTGTGTCCACCCCGTAAACTCGTTATGGCTAAATTCTGGTATCTCCCCTGTCCATGCGATGTTTTTTGCCGCTTCATTGCAGGATATCTTCCATTTATATGCCGCCGGGGACATGAGCGCACCAGCGTAGATTACCGGGCTTGTTCCAACGAGCTCCTGCGCGAGCTGTTTGGCTGGGTTTTTCGCAGTTGGTACATCGGGTTGCCATTCGTTTGTGGCACGAGTAAGCGCTTCGGATAGGCCTGCAAGCGCATGACTGGCGTCAGGAGTAGTGGTCTGCGTGAGGCCAAGAGACGACATGCACTGCACGAGCGCAGTGAGCCCACTCCAGGTCGTAAGTCGCGGCTGGTCTGACGTAGGCATAACGATGTGCGGGTAGCCTTGAGCTTGGGCCCGTTCGATAAGTTGCCCTCCGCAGGCGATAACGATGATTTTTGAGTTCGCTGCTTCGGCGGCTTTCACAGCCGACAGTGTTTCTTCTGTATTGCCGGATACGCTGAACGCAACGAGCAGTGTTTTTTTAGAGATATACGACGGTGCGCCGTAGCGTCGCCATATTTCAAACGGTAGCGTGTAGGCAGGCCATGTGAGACTCATGAAGGCGACAAGCCCTGAGCCGCCAATCCCGGAAAACACAATGTTTTCGATGTCGCTTACGTCAATAGCATTTGCGTGAACAAGCTCGTGCACATAGCTAAGCTGGTCGATTTGGCGCCCTGCAGCACCGAGGGCGTCGTGTTTGTCTCGGGAGTGGATGTATTTTAGGTCATCAAGCATATAGGACAAGTATCAACTATCAGCCTGTATCTCGCAAGATTTTGTTGTTTTGTGGTTGCAGCGTTGGAAAAATACGACGAACCGTATAGAATGTATACATAATCACTATGTACACTGCATAGTGTAGGCAGAGTAAAAAGAAGGTGGGATCATACAGTGTTTGGCATTAAAAGCAATCAGGCAACAGTCGGGCCAGCAACAGTCCAGAATCCGTCTATGCTGGACAACGTATCAACAGGCGATTTCAAGCCGGGGTCCGGTGCAGCTGTGACAGAGGTAGAAAAACAAGTCAAAGAGGCACTCGCGGCCCATGACCGTACAGAAGTTGCCAAAACAGTAACCGATGACCCTTCGGTGGGTGCTGCACAATCAGGAGCGTTTATATCAAGTGACAGTGCCGCTCCAACATCAGTTACTGCAAGTAACGCTAGCGAACCAGCACAGACTGCCCCACCAGCGATCCAGTCAGTCGCAGCCCCGGTAGCAGATGACCAGACGCCACATGACAGCGACACACCTGCACCTACGGATGCGGTAGCTGAAGAAGCGACACCAGATGTCGCCGCAGAAGTTGAAGAAGCAGCAATCCCGCAACCACTTACCAGTGCCACCCCTGATGAGCCGGTCAAAACAGATCTCGCAAGCACGGTGCCTGGAATCCAGGTGCACGAAGCATCAAGCGGCGTAGAGTTAGCACCAGTCACAGCAGATGAACCAGCTCCTCAGCCTTCTGGGTCTGCTCCAGTTGCCCCACCAGCCCCACCAGCGAATTTCGTAGAGCCTGCTGTCGAACCGCCGACAGAAGAAGCAGCTGAAATAGCAGATGACTCGGCAGTAGACTCAAGTGTCGACCAAAGTCCAGAGCCAAATCCGGAGCCGCAGCCCGATACCGAGCAGCAGCCAGAGGGTCAGGAGGTGTCAGGCGACGCAGATGCCGAATCGTTTGTTGGAGCTGAAGAACAGATATCCGCAACAGAAGAGCCGCAGCCACAGTCTGAATCTGAGCCTGCCCAACAAGATGATACAGTCACGCCTGCGGTTGCAGCCGCTGCCGTTTCGTCTGTACCGGCAGTAGACCCACAGAAGCTCGCGGACCTAAAACAGCACGCGCTTGATCACTTGGAGCCTCTCGCTGACACGCTCGACCAATCACCACAGGAAGAATTCCGCACCACTATGATGCGTATACGTGCAAACGACAACCACACCCTTCTAGACAAGGCGTTAGAAGCAGCAAAAACCATCCCTGATGATAAACAGAGAGCTCAAGCGCTCCTCGACATCGTTAACGAAGTAAACTATTTTTCACAACCTCCGTCTGAATAGTCATATACAGCACAGACGCTGAACCACCCAATGATCCATGCAGCAAGGCGTGAATTATTGGGTGGTCAAATGCGTGTTGGCTATATATCTAGCCGCGCATATGCGTAGTACGAGAATAGAGGTACGCCATAACGAACACAGCTGTCGGTATCATTATGAGCGCGCTCTCTGCTCCTGTGTCAGGGAGTTCAGTCGGTGTCGCGCTAGAAGCTTCTTCGTCACTGTTTGTCGTCGATGCGCCAGCTACAGCAGTGCTGTCGGTGCCTGTCCGAGCGGCATCTGGTGAGTTCGGGTTGGTGGTCGCAGTGATCCTGTCGTTGTTAGGGTCTGAAGTCTGAGCTGCTTCGTCGGACACAACACCTTCTGAGCCGTCACCTTCGTCAATAAGAGACAGGCCTATATCACCGAACCCAGTATCAGTGTCTTCGTTTGTTGCTTCTTCGTCGTTTTGTCCACTTGGGTCAGTGAGGGCTGTGTCTTGGCCGCTACCTACAAACTCTCGGTAGAGCCATCGTCCGCCAAAAAACAGTCCAGCAAGCACAGCTACAGTTATGAGCAGGCTCAAAAACGCCATCGCCCAGGCCATGCCGGTTCGCTGCGTCTTGTTCGCATAGTAGCTTTCAAGCTCTTCAATAGTTTTCTTGTTCTCGTTCCCAAATAGCGCCATAACAGGTACGCTCCTTACAATTAGCCACCCAGTTTCCCAATGATTTGTGCTTATTGTACGACAAAAACAGTCAAAAAGCAAGCAGATTAGAGAGATGTAGCCATTTCAATACAAAACCAGCATGTTTAGAGATGCGCATGGCAGCATATATAGCCAATTCCTTAGTTTATATGCGCTACATTCCCATGCCCATGCCGCCCATGCCAGCCATAGCTGCAGGGTCAGGACCGGACGGTGCTTTTTCTGGTACGTCTACGACGAGCGCCCCCATGGTCATGCTCGTGCCAGCGATCGATGCCGAACTTTCGACGGCTTGTCTTGTGACGGCGACAGGGTCTACAACACCACTCGATTTCATGTCTACGAGTTTTGTCGGGTTGTTGACGTCGACACCCTGGCCTTTCTTGGCTTTCTTGACCTGCGGAAGCCATTCGTCGGCATTTGCACCGGAGTTCTCCATCAGGATCCGGAACGGCTGTTCAAGTGCACGGGCAAGTAGCTGTGCACCGGCATTTTCAGTTTCACCTTTTTGCGGTTTAATGGTCGCAGCCAGGTTAATGAGCGTCACGCCACCACCAGGCACGACACCTTCGTTGAGTGCCGCTTTAACAGCTGCAACAGCGTCGTCTACACGGTATTTTTTCTCTTCGATCTCTGTTTCTGAGGCTCCACCTACCTTGATCACGGCAACTTTACCGGACAGCGCTGCGCGCCGCTTTTCCAGCTCGCCACGTTCGTAGTCGCTGGTAGAGGTATCTTCTTGTAGGCCGATTTGCGACACGCGTGCATGTACATCTGCTGCATTACCGCCACCTTCGATGATTGTCGTATTGTCTTTGTCGACGATAACTTTTCGTGCAGTACCCACCATACTCATATCTACCGCATCAAAACTGTGGCCTTGGTCTTCGCTGATAACTTCAGCACCTGTTAGCACGGCGATGTCGTTTAGGATGTCTTTTTTGCGGTCGCCAAACGATGGAGCTTTGACAGCTACGGTGTTAAAAGCACCTTTGAGCTTGTTGAGTACGAGCATAGTGAGAGCTTCGCCCTCAACGTCTTCAGCGATAAGCACCATGTCTTTTTTGCCAGACTGTGCGATTTGCTCCATGAGCGGTGAAATTTCAGCAATGTTGCTGATTTTTTTGTCTGTGATGACGATCGCTGGCCGGTCGAATGCCGCTTCCAGTCGTGTCGCGTCCGTTACCATGTACGGACTGACAAATCCTCGGTCAAACGTGAATCCTTCTACTACCTCTGACTCGAGCTCCAGGCTCTGGCCTTCTTCGACGGTGACAATGCCGTCTTTACCGACTTTGTCCATGACGCGAGCGATCAGCGCACCGATCTCTGCATCACCAGCACTAATAGTCGCCACTTCTGCTACGCGGTCGTTGTTGCCTGAGATCGATTCAGACATGCCACCGAGCTCTTTGATAACTCCTGTCGCAGCCGCTTCGAGGCCTTTGCGGAGGAGCATCGGGTTGTGGCCTGCTGCGATGAGTTTATTAGCTTCGTTTAGGATGTGATACGTCAGTACAGTAACGGTTGTTGTACCGTCTCCGGCGACGTCGTTCATTTTATTGGCAGCTTCTTTGATCAGCTCTGCACCAACTTTATAGCCAAGTGTTTCGTCGTCTACGTCAGCGATATCGACGCCTTTTGCGACCGTTACACCGTCATGAGTGACACTCGGGCTACCGAAACTTTTGCTGATAACTACGTTGCGGCCTTTTGGACCCATGGTCGTTTTGACGGCGTTATAGAGTATTTCTGCTCCACCGAGTACTCTTCTTCTGGCATCTTCATCATAAAAAACTTTTTTTGACATGTGTTCTCCTCAATTCTTATTTCTCACCCCTTAGTATCAGACTCGTCAGAGTTTAGCGAAGATGTTTTCACTTTTGACGATCATGTAATCGAAGTTTTCGATTTTGATGTCGGTGTTGCTGTAGCCACCAAACACTACTCGGTCACCTTCGACAACGTCCTTTGCAGACGGGCCGACCGCGAGAACTGTCGCGATTTTTGGCTTCTCTGACCCACTGTCTGGGAGGTAGAGCCCACTGGCAGTTTTAGTTTTAGCTTCTTCTTGTTGGACTACGACATAGTCCGCTAGAGGTGTGATAGGGCAGTTTTTGCTCATAAATACTCCTGTGTGCTAGCATGAGCGCAGCAATTTTCAGATTAGGATAAGACAATCATCCTGAGCCGAACATCGCTACGTGCTTTCGCTGATTGATATTTTTTAACGTTAGTAATCTAGCACTCATAGTACCCGACTGCCAACACTTCGGTCAAGAGGCTTTAGTCTGGCGTCATCAAACGGTTTCTTGTATTCACGAAACAATCAATCGAGTTTATTCCAACGTCGATAGGTTTTTGGCCTGTGCTGTAAGTTTCACTACCTATGCTAGAAACGTAGGGCTCCACAACATCTTCAAAGACCCTTTCTGCTGCAGTTTCCACATGTGGGCCTCCATACCTTGCGTATGCAAGTGACTGCATCAAAGATCGCATGTCATGAGCATAGGGGTCACTTCTTACGTGACCAATTGTGTCGCTGCCACCTCTTTCAAAGTCGAATAGCATGGGCTTTTCGGTAGAGTCTATTCCATGGTTTTTTGTTTGAGCATCGCCGTGTGTAACGTGAGCAGCATGAATCTCCCCAAGATGTTTAGAAGCGGTTTGCAGCAACTTAGTCGTGGAGTGATTGTCTCGTGGCAGTACAGTTGACAGGGTAGTAAGGTTTTCTTGGTATTCTGTAAGCAGAAAAGCTAGTGCGTTCGCAGTGTTGACGACTCGCATGGGCTTTAGTGTTTGAAACCCTAGGTTTCGAACCGTTTCCAGCATGCCGTATTCGTGTTCAGCACTTGCAAGAGCATCTTCTCCGCTAAATGGTTTTATCGCTACAGTGTGCTTGCCTGCCCTACCAAAGAAGACTCCATGAGCTGAGTCGGTGGCGCCTAGTTGGTGACCAGGCAGTGGTACAAATGATTTGTAATGGTTGCTGAATATTGATTCCGCGTCGTCAGGAGTGCTGTGTCGTTTGTTTTTCATTGTACTCTATTCAATATACGTGTAACGCTTTCACCCAGCATATGCTGACCGCTTTCTTGTGCTGCTTGCAGAAGGGATCCTCCGATAGTTGTCATGAGCTGATTGACTGCACCTTCTGTCTGTGGCGGTGTTTCGATTAGTTCAACTGGTGGCAACAAGAAGGGATTGAAGTTGGATTTTTCGACAGCAATCTGTGTATAACCGAGAGCCGTCGGCAGTAAACCATCGCTAGTCATTAGATCGTTTAAACTTGTCTTTAAGTTGCTAAACACTGTGTGAATAAGATCTGTAGCGGTTGGCTTGCTTCCTGGTTGGGTAAGATTATTTTCGGCTTCATTAAGTATATGACCAAGGCCTATGGAATTAGAAGGAATCGTGAGGTAATTTGATTCATTGGTACGCTGCAGAAAAAGCTTGTGTTCTTGTTCAGGATAGGGAACTTCAGAAGGGAGTTCGATTAGATAAGGACCGTTCCCATTGTGTCCATGAAGGGTGACGCCTGTCGGTAGGTCAAGGTTTAAGTGTAGTGCATTCACATATATATTATATCACTTAACAAAAAATTAATCAATATGCTAATGTCTTGTTTATTGTCTATGATGAGCTGCAATGAATAACATAAAAATCAACACAAAAGTCTTAATGTCTGGTGCAGAGTATTTCGACGATCACGACGCCATTAACGCATATATGGACGACAGTGTGCCGGTGAGCGTTGAACGGGCAGCGCAGGAGCATGCCGATATCGAAAACGCGTTTACGCAGGCTGGAATAGAAGTGCTCAAGGTGCCTGCACCAGAGGGCGCCCAGGACGGCGTGTATACGGCCAACTGGGCGCTGTGCATCGACGGCAAAGCCATCATGAGCAATCTACCTGACAAACGGCACGACACAGAATCACTCTACGCTGAGCGGGTACTGCATGGTCTCGGTAAAAACATCATCAAACTACCGCGGCAGTATAAATTTAGCGGTCAGGGCGATGCGTTGCCGTGCGGCAAATACCTGTTCGTCGGCTCCGGGTATCGCACAGACAAAGAAGTGTGGCCCCTGCTGGCACGCGAAACCGGCCTGCACGTCGTGGGGCTGCAGACGGTTCCACAGCTCGATGCAGAGGGTAACCCGACGATCAATTCCGTGACGGGGTGGCCAGACAGCTTCTTCTATGACATTGACCTGGCGCTCGCCGTGATATCCCCCACCCTGATAGCTTGGTGTCCGGAGGCGTTCACATCAGAGAGCCGTGCTCGCGTACAAGCCCTGACAGATATCGACACCATCGAGGTGGATTATGACGAAGCAACCCGGGCTAGCGCCAGTAACCTCGTATCCACTGGAGTAACTGTCGTCATGGGCCACCGCGCTCCCAAACTATGCGCCGCACTCGAATCCCGCGGTCTGACTGTGATCACCCCACACGTTACCGAGCTCATGAAAGGCGGCGGCTTCATCCGCTGCACCTCGCTCACGTTGTGAGAGAAGTCTACCTACAGCCCCCCTAACCCAATCACTAACCCCTCCCTTTTTTCAACGCTCTCTTCAACGCTCGGAGCGTTAACAGGGGTAGTTTTCTGCGGGCGGTGGGTAGGTTTTAGGCGACCAGCTGCTTCTTGAGCTCTCTTTTGACGGTTGCTAGTTCATCTCGCCGTTCTTCGTACTCCTCTAGAAACGACATGTATTCTTCTTTGTCTCTGTGCAGTTCCAGGATCTTGTCTGTCTGCAGCCATTCAGGGCAAGGGGCTGACCCGTATGAGCCGACACTTGAATATTGGTAGTGCTTCCAGTCTCTGGGGTTGAGGTGTATGTAGCGGGATATGTGCAGAAGGTACGCGTCGTTGTCTATGAGTGAAGCTTTGTATCTTGATTCAAATAGCGGTCCCGTGCGCTTGCTCTTCTTATTATAGTGTGCGACGTACGCTGTGAGCACACTTCTCATGAGCTGTGAAACATATCCCTGTTCGTTTTGATAGAGCAATAAGTGCAGGTGGTTGTCCATAATGCAGTACGCAAGCAGCTCCACCCCTTCCCGGTAATGAGGGTAAGGGTATCCTACTTTAGTTTTCGTTGGGTTTTTTGATAGGTGGCGACTTATAAGGTATAAGACGTACTCTTTATCTTGGTCATCTCTGAAGATTGTGGATTTATTGACCCCACGAGTGTACACGTGATAGTAGGATTCCGCTAAGTCAGTTCGGACAGTATTTCTTGATGCCATATTGCGATGGTGCAGCCTGTTGCATGGTCTAAACAAGTTAATTATTCGTTAAATATGCTCTGAAAAATATTGCAAAGCTCTCTTCAACGCTCGGAGCGTTAACAGGGGTAGTTTTTTACGGGGTGGTTGGTTGGGGGTGTTGGTTGTAGGGGGGTGAGGGGTTATTTTTTGGTTTTGATGGCTTCGCGGGCGACGGATACTTCGTCGTACGAGCGTTTGAGGACGCGGCGTTCGTCGCCGTCGTCTTGTGGGAGATGGCGGAGTTCTGCTGCCTGTGGACCGTTGTGCAGTATGGACTTTTCGTGTCCTTTGCCCAGCAGTATGACGAGGTCACCTGGCTTGGCTGCAGTTATTGCCATGTGGACGGCTTCTTCCCTGTTGTGTACCATCAGTACGTCTTTGTTGAGGACTTTGCCTGACGATTTCGCGCCGTTAACGATTTGCCGCATGATTTCTTTACCGTCGATGTCTCGGTCGTCTTCTTCGGTTACGATCACCACATCGCACCATTTACCGGCTATTGCGCCTTGCTGTGCGCGCTTGGCTTCGTCTCTGCGACCTGCGGACCCGAATACGCACAGCATGCGCTTTTTGGCTAGCGGACGTAGCTCTGCAAACAGCTTGTCGAAGCTCTCGGGGGTATGAGCATAATCGACGATGACGTCAAAATCCTGCCCTTCGTCTATTCGTGTCATGCGACCTTCAACTGCATCGAGGCTGGCGACCCCCTGCTCTATTTGTTCAGGTGTGAGTCCGGCTGCGATTCCGACACTGACTGCCGCGAGCGAATTGTATACGTTGAAACTGCCTGGCAGGTTGCACGTGATGTGCAGCTGGGTCGGCCCAACGTTAGCGCTTGCGCTATCTATGGCTCCCTGCTCTATGTTCACTTCTGCTACATACGTGCTGCCGCTTGGTGTGAGCTTGACGTTGGTTGCTCGTACAGAAGCTTGGTCGCTCTGCCCATACAGTATCGGGTTGGCGACATCACCAGCGAACAGCGCTGCTGAGGGGTCTTCGGCATTGACGACGCCGATTTTGCGCCCGTGCTTGTTTTTGTGTGCCAGCTGAAACAATCGACGCTTAGCATCGCGGTAGCGCTCGAACGTTTTATGATAATCCAGATGTTCATGCCCGATATTGGTCATGACGGCTATGTCGATTGGTACACCCCAGATGCGGTGTTGTGCTAAGGCATGCGACGTCACCTCTAATACCAGATACTCTACACCCTGCTGTTTCATGCGCGCCATAGACTGTGCCAGATCTGCGGCGCCAAACGTCGTCAGCCGTGTAGGGTTAGCTTGTGGTCCGTTGCCATCACCGTAGTCCACCGATATGGTGGTCATCATAGCGACTTTTTTGCCACTGCTGCGCAGCATGTGTGTGATCAGCGTGCTGGTGGTAGTTTTGCCATCTGTACCAGTCACGCCTATGACCGTGAAGCTCCGGGCCGGATACCCTGCTTTGGTCTGGTGTATGACTGACTTAGCTAGATGCCATGTCGGCACAACAGCCTCAAACACCCCACTTGGCACAATCCTTTTTGCTACTTTTGATAAACCCATAATATTCTGATTATACAGCAGGAAAAGTAATTATCAGCTAGCCATAAAAGATTCCCAGAGGCCGTTTTCTTCTGCCTCTTGAGCCGCATTCATTGCGGCGTGATCCGCAGATCGCTGGGATGCTAGATCTTTGGAGGTCTCTATGTCCCAAAGACTAAGAAGTTCCTCAGGGACTCCATATTTTAAAGCAGATTGCCTTACTTCGCTCCTGCTACCAGCTAGCGCCCTAGGCGGGCTAACGTCGGTTCGTGGCAAAAACTGTTGCCAATTCGGATCAAAGACGCGCTCGTTCGCGCCGTCTTGACCAATTCCGAGACTTTGTAAATGTTCAACCAGTATTCCAGCTGCAATTGAGCATATTGGCACACTTGATAGATCGCTTTCAGTGTCGTAACCGAGAGTAGAGAGTTCTGAGTCAAGATGTGCTAGTAACTGATCGTGATCTGGCTCAGTTGTTGTCAGAGTGTTCATAGATATCCCTACTGCCTGTTAATAGATTCTAGAATGAGACTTGCTTGGGCGATTGGATTGGCGTCGCCGTGTATGGCGTGGATAGCTCGTCTCGCTATATTGTATTGTCTTTGCTGTACCGACTCAGGTGTATCGGTGTCACGCACAGCTGTTAAGCAGACCACCTTACCCGTATCTAGGACTCTAGTGCCTTCCGGTAGGTTTATTTCAATTTGTGTTGAAACATCGTCATCCTGGGCTAGTAACTGCTCAGTGACATCGAGTGTGCACAAAGTGTTTAGGAGTCCAGTTCTACGTGTATCTTCTCTGTTGTTTTCCTTGGAGTCCATAGACTCAAACGTGGATCGGAGATCTGGGTCTACTGTTCCTACGAGATCCCTCCATCGTTTAATCATGATTGGGGTGGACGCAGGACTTTCACCTGGCACACCCCAAGTATTCATCGCACCGGTTAGTAGTCGCCATAATTCTGACTCAGCAATTATCAAGGATGCAATTCTGTCTCGATCGTCAATTTCAACTCTATTGAACTGATCAGAGGGTTCACCTAGACCGCTAGGCAAAGAGTCGGATATGTGAATAAGCATAGGTAGCGGAATTTTATGTACATCGTCCGGCTCAATGGCTCCTTCGTATAGTCGATAGTCAGGGGCTAGATCATCGAATCCTGGATGGTCGCTCATTGTTCCGTCAACGTATGCTTCTGTTGGTTTTGGCCGTGTGCTCATCCAGGCCATTCTATATCGCTATGCCCAAGTTATGCAATAGATCGATGGACGACAGGGGGCCGCCGAATATATATGATCCATCTGGCTGCAGAATGAGTATATTTTCTGGTGCTATCATGTTGTTGGTGTCGTCGCCGTCGTTGTCGATCGACCTGTCGTCGGCATCGAGGACAAGTATGTCATCGGTTGCGTTTTCATTGGTATTTAGTTTGTGAACTGCATTATTGATTCTATCCATTGCGTCTGATTCTGAAGTGTTCGTGATTTGTGCGAGAAGTTCTACCGGTGTGATAGATGGGTTCTCGGCGGCAATGTCTTGTGCGAGCTGAAGCTGGTCGGGGGCTTGGTCAAACTTTGCAATTGTCCGTGTTTGAGTGTTCTCTGTTGCTGCTGCGGAGGAAGAAGACTCTAGTTCTTCAGAGCCTGAATTGTTGATGTCTAGGGTTGGTGTGGCAGAGTTTGCCCCCATTGAGAGTACACCAGTGTCTGTGGGTACTTGCTCTGCTACTGGCGTGAAGTCGCCAGAAGCTCGTGCAGTGATAGGGGTGATAGAGGCTTCAGAAGCTGCAAGTTCAGCAGGGGCGTTACCGGTGTTTTTGTTTAGAGCAACAGCACTAGCGAGAGTTAGGCCAGCCAAAGCAACTGCTTGCAATATCGTTGCCCTCGAGCGTTGAGGTTGATTTTTTAGTTCAGTATCAGTAGGTAGCGGTGGTACAAGCCACAAGGGTTTTTCGCGTATAGGTTCCTTGCCTTCAGCGCTGTCTCCAACTTCGAAGTCAAGGTTTGTGTGATCCGTTGCGTTTTCTACTGGAGGCAATTTGTCTAGGTAGCCTGCACTCTCAGGGTATAGCGTGACAGTGTCGGTAGCTCGGTTTTCGACGATTTTGCCGAGTGCTCTTCTGACGATCGCGCTGCCAGTTTTCCACAGCCTACCTTTGCGCCGTATGGCTTCTTGTGCGGCTTCGTTCCTGCTGTCTATGAATTGACGGCGCGCTTCTCTGTCGATCGTGTGGTGTCCAGTTTCATCAGTTGGTGGCACAGATATGTCCTGCAGGTAGGTTGCGACCTGGTATAGGCCATCTTCTGCGAGCGTTTTGTCAGTTAGTTTGAAGTGTTTAAGTGCCTCGGACGTGAGCCCTTGCTTGAGAAACACCTGACGGGCAGCGTCAGCTTGATCTAGCTTGTCGCCTTCTGGAGTGTTCGTGACGTCGCGCATGTATTTTTCTGCGTAATCTAGGTAGGGTCGTAGTTCTTCCTCTGTTTGATCTGGGTGCTCTGGAGAGGGCTGTAGCTGGTTGTCTGCAGGGCGACTCGGGCGGAGTTCGTTGTACACGTTGAATGCAAATGCAGCAGCATTATGAAAATTTCCTCCAAAATGTGGGACTGCCAGCCGGCCTATTTTTGTACCTGCTTTTTCGCGCAGATACCGATTAAACGGCGTATCATGACGAAACTTCTGTGTCGCTGGTAGGTCTAGCTCCTGTGTGACTATAGAATCTGGATCTGAATACGAGGCGTCGTGCCTAGAATCGCCTGTAGCGCCTGGTGTCTGAGCGTCAGTTGGAGCAAGCTCCTTCGGCATAATATCGCGCGTGATACTACCTATGGTTCGCGTATCTGCCGAGTCAACTGACGGACCCCCGACCAGTGCGTTTAGTAACTCTTTGTTTTCTGCTCTTCTAGCGAGAACTTTTTCTCTGTCCTCCTGAGGGGTCGGCAGGGCGGCGGGGGCTTCCGCGCTATTCTGATCAATCAGGAATTTGAGATTGCTGCCATTGTCAAATAGCTGAGAATTGAGTGTGGGTAGGAGGTCGGGCGTACTCATAACGAATATATTATAGCAAATTATTGCATAAAAGTCAATTATGCTTATCTATATATCTACGTGGTTTGCGAGGGCGTCAAAACCGTGGTGGCGGCGTCAGGTTGAGCGTGGGTGCTGTGTTGCGGCGCTTGGTCTGTGTGTTCATCAAGTGGTCGAGGCTGTTGTTGAGCTGGTCACTGTTTGTATGTGGTTGATCGTGGTCGATAACGACCTCTGTTGGTTGGCCTGACGCGCTCGGTGGAGCGGTTTCTCCCTGCAGAGCCAAATGAGTCATGACCATCACGTCATCGGCAGCTTTGGGGCCTATCATGGCGTCCATGGCGGCTTCGTTGCCGCCGTACCATACGTCGTCAAACACAGTTGGCGGGCGGTGGTTGAAATGTATTTTGCGTTCACCACCGAGGCCGTTCCTGCCTCGTTTGATACCGAAATCGACAGCCCGAAGGTTGACGGCCAGTGCGTCTATGGATGCCGGAGTCGGGGAATCTCTGTGTATCGTCTGTGGTGACGGGCTATATGTTGCCTCTGCAGGCGCCGTCTGCACAGGGCTACTGCTCCCGAACAGTCCAGGACTGCTCTGCGTGGCGGTTGCCGGCTCTGTGTCGCGCTCTGGCTCTACTTCGATGCCTTTATTCATGGCTGCGCGTAGCGTCTGGCCGTATTGGTTCATGACTGACGTGTATTCGATCGTACCTGGTTCGTAGAGCGCCATCAGGTCGGTCAGTGTCTGTTTGAGGTGCCCGAGTTTGTCGATAATCAGCGCCGGGTTGTCACCTGGGCTGAAACCGTCGAGTAGCCCCCCGATGTCTCCTTCGATATCTCGGTAGGTGTTCAGTAACTGCGACTGTTTGATGGGATCTTGTATCATGCTACTGCTTATTGTAGCATTTATTTTTTAGTCTGTTTATGCGCCGTTTTCCGGAGGGATCGGATTGCCGTCCTGGTCTCTGAGTATCCTGTTTCCGTCTGGGTCAATTTTTTCTATGGCTAGACTGTCTGGCTGGTCGCCTGGAGCAGCGTTATCTCTGTCTCCAAGCGGCGACGGTAGGTCCGGGTTGGGTCCTTTAGGCTTGACTCCTGACGTAAACAGGATACT
>CALLJT010000006.1 GCA_938050265.1 Candidatus Saccharimonadia bacterium | reverse complement strand
TATCATCGCCCAAAACAGTAAGTAAAAAAACCTCGAAAGTGGTCTGTTGAGCGGTTTGCCCAGGCCACATTCAGGGTGCTATGATGTAGACTATGACTGATGTAGAAAAATTAAAAATTACAATGGATGAGCGCTTTAGCGCGTTCGATCATCGCTTCGATGAGCTCATGGCAACTTTGAGTGGCTTCGCCAGCGACGTGAACGCACGGTTTGATGCACAGGACAAGAGATTCGACGCACACGACAAAAGATTTGATGCACAGGACAAGAGATTCGACGCACAGGACAAAAGGTTTAATGCATTCGACGCTCGTTTAAGCAGAATTGAATCAAAGCAGATAGAGCACGACAAGAGATTCGATGCAACTGACGAAAAGTTCAATAGACTCATGAATACAATTGACGGCTTCGTAAAAAGACTCGAAGATCATGAAGTGGAGAATGCAGCACGAGACCATAAAATGGATCGGCTCGAGCGCTGGGTGAAACAAATAGCAGAGCAGACCGGAACAAAGCTATCTCTCACATAAAAACAGACATCAAATAGTCTGCCTTTAAGCTTGATAGTGCCTAGGCGATACTCTATACTGTAGTACTGTAACTCGCGTGAGGGCTTTGCTTTGGTTAGCAATAATCACCAAGCAATATGGATCGCGTAGTACAAAATAATTCATAGTCCAAGAATTAAAAACCCTGGACACCCTTAAAAAACTAAACTAAGCGCTGCCTACAAGCACCACTGCAGAGTGGATCTTTTGAGCCAAGGGGGAGCAGTGCCTGTGGCACTACGAGTAACACTTTCTCTTGTGAGCTATGCTCACAGAGACGAAAGTGTAGTCTACTGTCACTACCGAGAAGAGCGGTAGCGACAAAATAACAAACTCGCAGCGAAACAGGTTCAGCAACTTCGCCTCAACATAAGCACGCAAAGGAGAAAACTATATGGCTGATTTTGATCGAACAAAGCCACACGTCAACGTAGGAACAATGGGCCACGTCGACCACGGTAAAACAACACTAACCGCTGCAATCACTGCAGTACTCGCAAAGAAACTTCCAAGCGACGTTAACAAAACAGTAGCTTACGACGAAATCGATAAAGCTCCAGAAGAGAAGGCTCGTGGTATCACGATTGCCACATCTCACCAGGAGTATGAGTCTGAAAAGCGTCACTACGCTCACGTTGACATGCCAGGTCACGCAGACTACGTCAAAAACATGATCACCGGTGCAGCACAGGTAGACGGTGCAGTACTTGTTGTATCTGCAGCTGACGGACCAATGCCCCAGACTCGTGAACACGTACTACTTGCGAAGCAGGTTGGCGTGCCAAAAATCGTTGTATTCCTCAACAAAATGGACATGGCTGACGAAGAACTCGTCGAACTCGTGGAGATGGACGTACGTGAACTACTCAGCAAATACGAATTTGACGGCGACAACGTGCCAATCATCAAAGGCTCAGCTCTCAAAGCAGTCGAAGGTGACGCGAAGTACGAAGATGCTGTGATGGAACTCGTGGCAGCAATGGATGACTACATTCCAGAGCCGAAACGAGAACTAGACAAAGACTTCCTCATGCCGATCGAAGACGTGTTCTCTATTAAAGGACGTGGTACTGTCGCAACCGGCCGTATCGAAACTGGTATCGTTAAGATAAACGAAGAAGTTGAAATCGTCGGTATCAAAGACACTCAGAAATCTGTTGTAACTGGTATCGAAGCGTTCAAAAAGAACCTCGACCAAGGACAGTCTGGTGACAACGCTGGAATCCTCCTGCGTGGTATCGAGCGTGACGACATCGAACGTGGACAAGTGCTTGCAAAACCAGGAAGCATCACGCCGCACACTGAGTTTGAGTCAGAAGTATACGTACTCACAAAAGAAGAGGGTGGACGACACACTCCATTCTTCAAGGGCTACAAGCCGCAGTTTTACTTCAGAACAACTGACGTAACTGGCGAAGTCGAGCTACCTGCAGACAAAGAAATGGTCATGCCAGGTGACACTATCACGTTTAACGTGAAGCTGCTCGCACCTATCGCTATGGATCAGGGTCTACGGTTCGCTATCCGTGAAGGCGGACGAACAGTTGGAGCTGGTGTCGTAACAAAAATCACGAAATAGCACAGAGCTACTCCGTGTATTCAAAAAACCCAGGGCAACCTGGGTTTTTTTGCTGCTTCTTGGCATGTGCAGCTTGCGGTAGGCTGTCAGATGTTTTGCCGACGGAACGGCAAGAGTATGATAAACTTGATCTAAAGATTTTAAGCAATAGCCATAAGGGGTGACGTACATGGGTGTATTAGAAGACTACAAAGCAGCAAATTTGATCAATGAAAAAGAAAAGTTCACAATGCTCGCGCTACTTGGATTTGTTGGTCTCGGTGGACTGCACAGATTTATTATTGGCGCCAAAACAAGTGATGAACAGCAGTATTTCCTTGGAGCGATATATCTCCTGCCTGCCGTACTCGTAGGGCTACTGTACTTTTTTGGCAATGGAGAGTTCAAGCTCTGGTACCTTGCGCCACTTATTCTGACGGTGCTGCTCACTATCCACGACCTCACTAGTATGAATCGCCTCCTAAAGGGCGAACTCAGTGCCAAAAAAGCCTGGTACGAAACATGGCCAGGACGCGTTGGTGCAGTACTACTGTTTCCGATAGCACTCTATTTCCTCTACAAGAAAACTGATCTGCCACAGCAGCAAAAAAACGCTATAGCCGGGACGCTTGGTGCTGGCTTGTTGCTATTCCTCGGAGCGAGCTTTACAGGGGTAGAGCAATTGACCAGTGACGAAATCACACAGTCCAACGCCTCTGATCACGGACTGTACGAAACATGTGACCAGGCACGCGAAGCAGGTGAAGAGCTGCCTATCATGGCCGACTCAGACAAATACGCTGCCTGGCTCGACCGCGACCAAGACGGTCTCGCCTGCGAGTAAGACACTGTCAGTACGTATGGGTAGTCATACCTATTTACCTCAGCTGTAATCTGTTGTACAATATGACTAATACAAATTGTGATGATTAAAAGTCGTATGAGTGCACACTAAGTCAGCTTATTTCGATGTTACATCACCGTAATATCTACATATATGGGAGATACACGTGGCCGAAGCCAAGAAAACTGCTAAACCAGTATCAAAGAAATCAACACCTAAAGCAGTTGCACCTGCCGTTAAGACGCAGGGTGGCAAGCAAAAGATCCGTATCCGACTAAAATCGTACGACCACAAAATCATAGACCAGTCAGCGAAACAGATTGTTGACACTGCACTGCGTACAGGCGCAAGCATAGCTGGGCCTATCCCACTTCCAACACGTAAAAGCACCTATACAGTCGTCAAGAGTCCTCATGTCTACAAAAAAGGCCGTGAGCAGTTCGAGATGCGTGTACACAAACGTCTGATTGACGTGTTTGAGCCCACTCCCAAGACTATCGATAGTCTGATGAACTTGTCTCTCCCAGTCGGCTGTGACGCCGAAATCAAGATGTAATAACGTAAGGAGGGGGCTGATGCACCCTCCTTAGCTCCCTTCGGTCGGATCCTCCCCGAGATTTGAATTGGTTTATGACGGAATAAATCCGCTAACACCAACTATGTCTATTGTTTTTTCTTTTCTTTGCTATTTTTCTTCTTTTTCTTCTTTTTGTCGCGTTTTTTGAGCCATCTACGCCCGCCTTCAAATCCCGCTGCTTGCGCTGCGTTGAAAGCGCCGTATGCGTTAGCGGCAACTGCGAGTGGTGGAGCAACGACTGCACCAACAACAAAGGCTCCTACAGCGACTGCGCCGTTGAAGTTCCGTCCGAACTCCATTGTTTTTTCACTGGCTCGCTTTTTCTCCATAGTAATATGATACCATTAGCGTATATGGCCCGAAACAAACAGACCCAATCTTCTGATGAACCCGACGCGGTATACATGCTCAAATTGGTCATGTACCTGATACTCGGAGCGCAGTGGATACGAATCGAATCATTGCCGGATTGGAGTATCCCAATACCTATCGGACTGATCATCGGGGTCGCGTTCGCTTC
>CALLJT010000005.1 GCA_938050265.1 Candidatus Saccharimonadia bacterium | reverse complement strand
GACAACTGTAGTCGACAGTCGGTACCAAGTGACGTGTCGTCAGGCCGATATATGATATCGACCGTGTTTGATGCGTCGCCACACGCAGTGCCGTCACACGCCCGGGCATGTACAGTCTGAGTGGGTGATCGCAGCGTATATGGCAATGTCCACTCACCAAACGCGTTTACGTACACTGAGCCAACAATCTGGCCGTCAACCGATACTTCGATCTGTGAATATGGAGAGCCTGTGCCCGTTATAACCACCCGACGCGTGCCAGTGACATAGCCGTCTTCTGGGCTAGTAATGACGACTGGAACTGATGGATCTGCGCCTGAAGAAGGAGACTGCCCCGGAAAAGCGACTACTGGCTGCATTGTGTCTGGAGTAGATGATGGCACGATAGTAAATTGCATACTACCCGATACTGGGGTTTGATACGTGTCGCCTGCTGCGGAGACATGGTAGACATGATCACCGACTGTAAAATTCAGGCTATTGAGCGTAGTCGTCCAGTAACCCGATGCGTCAGCAACGGCAGTCAGGGTGATATTGCCGTCTATCTCTAGAGTCACCGTAGCACCTGGGCATGCATAGCCACGAAACGTCACAATGCCGCCTTCCTGAACACTGCCCGGAGCGTGACTTACTGTTGGAGCAGGGTGTACGTCGAGTACCGTTGTCGTTTGAGGCGGCAGTGCGACTGTGTAGTCAGCTGTCGTTGATCGCCTGTTATCGGGGTCTTCATAGTAGGCATACACTACGTGGATTGTTGACTGCTGTGCGGCGAGCAGCTGAGTAAATGCGCCGTCGTTATCTGACACCGTACTCCCTACGACGACACCGTCGTTTTGCACGTATACGAGAGAATCAGGAGCGACACAGCCCTGCACTAACAGGTCGGTACTGGGAACTTCGAGCTGCACGGGCGAACCTGGCTTTGTTTCGGTCAAGGTAGCAGCCTGCGTGACAGCGACCGTCGCCAGCCAGAACACACCCAAGAGAACCACCCACACTGCGATCCTCCACAGCAACCCATATCCGAACGCAGTCTCAGATTGGCCACTCAACACAGATCGTGCACGCACCATGCGATACTACCCGTCCTTTAAGACTGCGAGCGCCTTGCGAATCCTCTGGCGCCTCGTAACACTAAAATACACGAAAGCCATTAAGCCCACGAACACGGGTAGAACGATTTTGTATGGAACTATCACGAACGACACTCGTCTCGATCAAAAAAACGCGTAGTAATAATCGGTGCGACATGCACATTGCCGGTGTTGCGCACAAGGTACTCCTGGTCGACAGCTCCACCGAACACCCAAGCCTGGGTGTTCACTGTTTCGATGTCGACCTGTTCTTCGAGCTGCCCTGGAACAGTCACCAGTAAAACGGCTGCTGCCTCTCGATACACTGCCACGCCACTGCCGTCGGGCTCATCGGACTGATTCAGGACCCGGAACACGACGTTACCGTACTGGCCACCTGGCACCGCATCAGCCGGTGGCGTCACTCTGATAGACACAGCTTGAGCTTCGCCGGGGCCGAGCACAAGCTCCGACAGACTAGGTTCCACCCATGTTGATACGTCATAGCGCTGGGTCGAAGCGACATCGAGTGCTTCGTCTGTGGGCGCCACAGGGCGCATCATGACAGACACCGCGATCGGCTGAGCAGAGGTATTCGTAACGGTCACAGATGTTTCCGTTTGCTGTCCGGGGCGAGCACTAACGTCGAGGATTGCCGGCGCTATCTGCAGGCCTATTTCTTGCTGCGCACCTACACTCCTCGACAGAAACAATGCAACAACACACACGCAAGCTACTATCAGCATACTGTAGCCCATGCGACTGATGATTACGCTCAATCGAACACCTGTGTAGTGCATTGACTGCCTCGTCATGCTACCTAGTATACCGCGTTGATAACATATACGACTTCTGATGTATACGTCCCAAACGGCTGTGTCGCTGGCACCGCAACAGAATGCGTGATAATGAAGTTTTCGTCGGTGATCGGCGTACCGACGACAGTATCTGTGTGGTCAGCTACGATGTCTCCGGGTGCTGCTGTCGAAAATGGTGCATAGCACGGAGGCACACCTCCCCCGCTACAGGTGACGGGGCTAAATTTGTTGACCCCCTGAATTGTTGTATCGTTACTCGTATAGCCATACCCATAGTCACCTGGATTCCAACCGTCCGGGCTGGCGTACGTTCCGCCGTCAAAAAACCCAACTGTATCAGCATATTGACTCGTGAGCTCGCCTGTCGCAAAGGCACGCACGACATACCCGTTATAGGCATTTGTGCTTGTCGTGAGCGTTGTTGTACGGGTGGCACTATAGCTGTTGCCGATGTTCAGGTCGCCAAACTCGACCGACCCTGGGGTTGTCGAAAAACTGAGTGTTGGCGCAACGCGTTGCCCGTCTGAACTTGCCACATATTCGTTACCTGCGTCGTCCGTTGCACGAACATTCACGAAATACACTTGTGACGTCTGCAGTGTCATACCCGTAACCGTCACAGACGTAGATGTGCCGTGCGCAGTCCAGCCAACAATGTCGGTACCATCAGGAGACGTACCAACCGAATATTCAAACAGTGTGATGCCTGAGCCTGCGTCAGATATATTCCAGTTCGCAGACAATATGTTGAGAGATCCGTCGTTGTAATCTATGTCAACTCCTGTCGTCGTACCGTCAAACACTGTACCGGTTGGATCAGCCAAGTCTAAACTAAAATCTGCCGCCGTCTCTGCGTTGCCGCCGAAACTAACCCAGGCAGAATACAGTCCTGCTGCATCACGCACACGAGCCTGCCAATGATATTCCAGTCCGTCAACAAAAGAACCAATAGACAGCTCTGCCTCAAGAGCAGTCCCTGCGTACACAACAGCTGCACCACACGAATCTTCAGTGCCTGAAAATGCCGTACCGACTGGGTCAACTTCAACACACAGCTCCAAAAGATCATTTGTGTCTGCGTCGTCCACGTCTGCAGCAAACACGACTGTCGATTCGTTAATAACTTCACCGACAGCAATCACCGCCGTCGAAGTACGTCTTTGATCGAGATTAGCAGGATCGTTCGGGGCTTGGTTAGACACGCCGGTGGACGTCGTGACCTGCGGATAGCGTGTGTAGTTAATTGGTGTTCCGTCAGCAAGCGTCATCCGAAAGCAGTAGCTCGTAAAATTTGCTGCGCCATTATTCTCTATGACCCAGTCCCACTCGCCTCGTTCACCAGCAGCTATAGGATTAGGCATGACCACTGAATTGTTTGACTCCTCGTACGTCTGCACTGTGTTCAGTCCACCGTCCAAGACAGAGCTCGCGAGCGTCACCCCATCTGTGGGCGTCGTGTTGTCGTAGCCACGCCAAACTGCGGCAGACCCAAGCGACCCAACGTCATTCCACACACCCACTGCACTACAGTCCGCCCCCTGCCCGAATTGCAATGTGGTGTCCTGCGGAGCAATGTCGTGCTCACCACCCTGCACTGCTACGCGAATACGTAAAACATCTCCATTGTCCACTCCCGCTATAACTGCGTTCTCTGTATCCAGTGGGGTGACCGGCGTCACGCTGTCTGTGTTGTCATAAAACCGGAACCCATCTTGATCCAGCTGGACAGTCTGCAGAAACTCACCAGGCTCTATCGCAAACCAAGCCACATTGTCTCCAGCGTGTGTGTCGCACGCATCTGATGCATCTATTTCGCAGTAGCGAATTTCTGCACCAGTTGCCGTAACACTCCGCGCTTCGTCTATCTCGACATCTTGTCCGCCCGCGTCAGTCTGAGACGCAACAATAACGACTGGCGGCGCAACAAACGCCGGGGCAAACGTGACAGTCGTCCAGACGCTATTAGAAATGTTAACCACCCCTTGATCGTGCTGCTCCTGGAACGGTTCGTTGCCTGGCTCTATCGCAACCCAACCAACAGTTTCGATACCGTGAGCTGCATCACATGTGTCGGCACTACCCTGCAGATGATCACATATGCCTGCATTGAAGTTGCCAGCAGAAGTATTGCGAATAACGACTTCGATCGGAAATTCCGTGGACGTAACTGTGTTGACGTTCGCGAACACGCGCGGGACCGACGTGAACGATTCTGTATACGTCGTCGTGACGTTGGTTGTATCTGCGGTGCCGCTGACGCTGAACGTTCCGGCCTCAATACCTTCAACACCTGCTGCAACCGTAGCATCAACTACCATATACCCTACCGTCTCGGAGACGTGCGTATCACACCCATTCGTCGTCGAACCTTCCGATTCACACACGCGCATCTCCGCACTCGTTGCCGTGACATTTCGACTTTCGAACACGAGGGCGTTTTGACCATTATGTGTATTGGTAGTACCGACGACTACCGGCGCCGTATACGACCCGATGAAATTCACGGTCGTCCAGCCTCCATCAACTGCTGAAGTAAACGTACCTGCTTCGCCAAGACCGTTTGAAACAATGTCAGTTGTCGCTATTTCGAGCTCAGGATACACCGTATATTCGTCAAGTGTGTTGTTGATCGACGCGTCAAACAGCCTAAAGCAGTATGTCTCGCCCGTAACTGCGTCGTCGGTCGGTCGGAGAGCATACTCAATTTCTGTATACGCATTAGCCGCCATCGGCCCGATGATATTCGTAGTGTCCGCAGACTCGCGCCCTTCGCCATTGACGTATGTGAGCCCACCGGACGACAGCAAACTTGTCGTGGTGACTTCGCCATCTGGCGTTATGTGTACCGTGTCGTACAGTTCAAACGCGTCTGTTGCGCTGTCCGACGCACCGACCCATGGCGACGCCGCTTCGCAGCCAGGTAGACCCTGCTTCGGTGCGAACTGCAGTTCATACGTCCGCCCCGAATCTTCTGCTGTTGTACCAAAATTTGCAGACTTAATACGCAGTCGCACATCCGTGTTCTTCTGCTGTGCTGCTATGGCGGTATCTTCAGCAGCAAGCCACCCACCGGCTACGTTTACGTCAGTCGTGTCGTCTCGCCAACGAAATCCCTCTTGCCTGGTATCCACATTAGAAAAACGAAAATCCCCAAAATCCACACTCTGTACCCAGCCAGTGACAGCCTGCCCAGAATATGCTCGCCAATAATTTAAGTTTGTGCTGCCGTCGTGGCGCAACCCCCATGCGCCGGTCCGAGAATACGCCTCACCCGTACCGCTCGATGTGTTATAAAACAGCGGAACACGGTGCCCTTCTGTGTACTGAATTGCGGTCGATGCGTTGTCGTACGATTCACTCTTTATCGGTGCGTCTACTGCAATATCCAACTCCTGAAAACCAGACGCTGCACCCACGTCACCCTGTGGTCGAAACCTATAGTCGACTTGCAGATCGACATGCTCGAGCACATAGACTTGAAAATCCCTTCCGGGAGCGATAAGCCCACTCTCACCGCCAACTGCCACCGATGTCTCATTCGTAGCCTGTACAACGCCGTCACCGAGTGTTATCGCTTGCCCATACCCGCTCACTCCAAGACCATCATTGCGCGTATACCCGCCGCCCCACACCCACGAGTTATCTCGAACCACAGACGCTATTGCTGTCGTGTCGTATTCACTCGCAGCATCCAGGCCAGGACCAGTGCTCGTGCCAGTCACGTTCACGTCCTGGACGTTCCAGTCTGAACCCCACTCAGTCACATACGTTGTGACTGTCGCAGCCGCGGGAATCTCCCCTTCAGAGCCAAACCGTTCAAACGATACCTGGTTTGTACCGGTTTTTTCAATTTTCATAGTCGACGTGACAGCGTATCCAGTCGTGGCGCTTGCAGCAGTACTTAATCCACCACCAAACCGTGCACCAAAAGGTACCGTGTTCGCCGTGTGGTCCGTGCTGAGCGTGTCTGTGTCGACATCAACAGCACCGACCACCCCCGCAGTAAGTGATGTCTCTAACACCTCCGTCAATTCGAACCCTAGCGTCCCACACGCCAGCAAACATTCAACAACAGTCACCGCTCCGATCCAGCTGAACGCAGCGTTTCCACGCGTCAGTTGCAGTTCATTCGCACTTGTACTGGTAGCGAAATTACTGTGTGCATCACCAGTCACGCGCACGTGGTCTTCGTCGGGACTACGTGTCGTCGTGCTGATCGATGGGCCGGAAATCATCGTAAAGTAATGTGGTTCGAGGTCGTTGTTCAACGTCAAGGTATAGGTTAGCCCAGTAAACTCGCCTGCCTGAAATTCGTACGTCGTACTCCGAAACACATCCCCCATTGCAGCAGCAGGCTGCACAAAAACCGTCAAAAATGTAAGTTCAGTGAGCACGAACAAAAGCGCAGCAGCAAAACGCATACTACGGACACTAAACAATCCGACTGTCTGAACCATCCTCGCAGCGATAGTGCAAACCCTCATTTACCTCTTAATGTATGTGCTTAAATTATAGCAAAACACTCACTGCAACTCGAACAAAATTAACCAATAATTAATCAGCTTCCCACCCACTGTCAATACTCCTGTATGCTGCAGATACTCTATGGACGCGATAGTATTCAACGATAAAGCCTCGATTGCAAACACCCCAAACGCTGTACTACCTACACTTGTATTGGTTGTGGAAGCGCTCCGTAGCGGTCTCGACACCCAGCTCGAAGCAATATACCTCTATGGCAGCATCGTGCGTGGAGACTGGGAAGCAAACAGCAGCGACATAGATATCATTGGCATCGTCAATCAACCGGTGAATAACGACGACGAAAGCCGTACCATGCGCGCAGTCACTGCCACAACAGAGAGCCGCAGTCCTTACGCTATCGACTGTAAAATCCTACACTTCACAGACGACACTGACAAAAATACTGCGTACACACTCAGTCTACTGTCAAGCGGAGTATGTATCTGGGGGAGCGAAGACATCTTGCAACAGTCACCCGCATCAAGACGAGCAATGCTCGATAGTTACGTACGTTTCAGAAAACAGCAACAAACAAAACTCATGCACACCGCACAAAAACACACGACAGACACTGACAAAAAAGCACTTGTCAGGAAAGTATCCAAACAAACAGTTCGCGTGCTAGCATGTACTGCTGATTTACAGGGCTATGCAATGCACACGTCACTCACAGGACAACTCGATGATGTACGTCTACACGCACCCCATCTATACGAACGTGCACTCGAGTCATACAAACGCTCCCGCTCGCCCAATACAGACCTTGAGAAATCTTTTGCCCAACTCACAGAAGCAATCAACTCCTACGAACACGCCCGGAACAACCCACCCACGACCTAAAACGCCCTGCCTCGCTACTGCAACTACCGCAAAACAAACATGCAACAGACCTAACCCATCCTCAAATCAATGAGTGCAGTACCCTACGTACACTTGTACAGCCACGTCTCATGACTACTTCCGATACACCTCTCGCCTATGCTGGACTTTTAGCACTGTGATACCGTGCTCGTCGACGTCAAACAGTACACGGTAATCGCCAACACGCCATCTATATCCAGCATCAGCAGGTTTGAATAGCTGGCTTGCAAAACTCAATGGCTCACCGGAATCGATAAAATGGGTAATCTTTTTCTGCAAGCGCTTGGCAACGTGTACGTCTAGTTTCTGAATATCCTTGAGGGCGGTTCTTGTAAAAACAATTGTCCAGTCGCTCATTTACAAGCCACCAAACACCTCATCCATAGAAAATACGTTTCCAGCAGACGCCTCTGTACGCGCCTGCTTGATAGACTTCAGATACTCAGGGTTACTCGCAGCCAGTAAATCCTCAAACATATCAACATCTACCAAGACACGTTCCTTTTTGCCTCGTCGCGTAATAATTAGAGCATCGTCTTCAGTAACCGAATCGAGTGTATCAGCAAAGTTATTCCTGAATTTGGCTGCTGCAATAGTTTTAGTACTCATTACTAGTGTCCTTTTAACTGACCTCAATTGTACAGTTCAACTGTACAATTGTCAACCCAGAGGGAGCTTGCAGCGATCAGTCTCGCAGCACTGAATCCCACTTACTCTTGCGTAAAATGTTCTCTATCCCACCCCAAAAATGACCAAACTGAGTTTCATGGAGCGTTGAGCTTGGAACTGCCTTCTTTAAGGCTTTGGCGAAATCATAACCATCGAACACAATCTTATCGTTCTGGGCTGTAAAGTTCACTATTCTCTTATCTCTCAACAAGCCTAGGTTACGTTGTGTCTCGATTGGCTTCAGTAGCTTGTGTAACTTTGCCTCACTATCGATCCCGCTATCAATAAATCGTTGCCTAAACTCCTTTGCAGGCTTGTACGTCCACAGCAAATGCGAAACGGTGCCGTAGGGCATGTTAAGGATAGCTGAATCAACCTGATCATAGTTCTTTGCTATATGTAGCGAGAACACGCCACCGACGCTAGTGCCAAATACCGAGTACTTCATATCCGATGAATAACCACTCATAATCTCACCGACAGATACGTTGATTTGATCGCTAAAATCAATAAGGCCTTCGGGACTCAGCTCGTTGAATGATTTACGCCACTTAAAATCGAATCCGACAACGCTAATACCCATACGGTTCAGCAATAAGATTGTGTATCGGTACTGCCATAACTTCGTAAATCCCGCCGGAAACCAAAACACTACCCGCGTTGGGTTCTTTACCGGATATTCCTTAATCTTGTAATACTCTGTTACGTTCACTGTCATAAGCTTACACTAACTCTGCAATGGGGGCTCCAAATGACTTTGGCTTGGTTCAGGTTGGATTTTTTCAGCAAACTGCGCAGGAAGCCGTACTCACGGTACGGCGCGCGAGCACCCCGGAACACGCTCCAACATGAGGCCCAAATGGTCAGACTTTGAGCTTATTTCGTCATTTCCACGCGAATCGCAAGCGAGCCGTATATAAGATACGGTGAAGTGCGACTCGTAAATGGAAAGGGCGGAAGAAGCCAAAGAGGCTCTTATTATCCAGCGCAAGCAACTTGTTGCTTGGCAGGGATAAAAAGAGCCGGTCTGATCATTTGGCGAATTCGACGGCGCGAGTTTCGCGTATCACGTTAACCTTAATCGTCCCCGGATACTGCATCGTACTCTCTATCTTATTCGCAATATCTCGAGACAGCTTAATCGCACCGAGATCATCAAGTTTAGTTGGCTTGACGAACACACGCACTTCACGTCCGGCACTGATTGCATAGACTTTTTCAACTCCTGGGAACCCGAGGGCTGTGTTTTCCAGCTCACGCATACGCTCTGCGAAGTTCTCTACACTAATGTTGCGTGCACCAGGACGCGCAGCCGATATGGCGTCTACTACGCGCACAATCAACGCTTCAACTGTCGTAGCTTCTACGTCGTCATGGTGCGCTTCAGCTGCGTGAGCAACTTCTTCAGGCGCACCGTATTTACGAGCCATTTCACCGCTGATATGGTGATGTTTGCCTTCCATTTTGTGAGTCAGTGCTTTGCCCATGTCATGGATCAACGCCGCATATTTAGCGACCTTGACGTTTGCGCCGAGCTGCTCGGCTAGGATGCCAGCGATATGCGCCATCTCGGTGCTATGTTTGAGTACGTTCTGACCATAGCTTGTTCGGTATTTGAGTTGACCGACGAGTTCAAGGATTTCTTTCGGTATGCCGACTATGCCAACTTCGCGGGCTGCATCTTCTCCGGCACGGACAACGTCTTTGTGTACGCCTTTGCGGGCTTTTTCAACGACTTCTTCGACACGTCCTGGATGGATACGACCGTCTTTCATCAACATCTCCATAGTGCGCTTGGCCACTTCGCGTCTGACAGGATCAAACGAACTAAGGACCACCATACCTGGCGTGTCGTCTACCATGACATCTACACAAGTTGCTTTCTGAATAGCCTGGATGTTTCGGCCTTCTTTGCCGATGATACGACCTTTCATCTCGTCGTCTGGTAGTTTCAGTGCGCTGATTGTTCGCTCAGCTGTCACTTCACTTGCCATACGCTCCATAGCCTGCACGATGTGCATACCAGCAAGCTCTTCGGCGTTTTCTTTGGCTTCATTTTGCAGCTTGGTTACGAGGCCTTTGAGGTCGTTCCTCACGTCTCGCTCTGTCATTTTCATGAGCTTGTCTGTTGCATCTTCTTTAGATAGCTTAGCGACTTTTTCGAGTTTTTCCTGCTGCCGACCACGAATACTACGAATCTCATCTTTGAGCTCCTCGATCTCTGATTCGCCTTTGCGCATTTTTTCTGCACGCTTATCGAGTTCGTCAAGCTTTTTGTCGAGGTTTGTCTCTCTGTCTAGCAAGCGCCTCTCTACGTCTTTGGCTTCGTTGCGCCTTTTTTGCTCGTCTTTGCGGGCTGTCTCAGCGATCTCGTGTGCCTCGTCTTTTGCTTGATTGACGAGCTTCGTGGCTTCACGTTTGGCTTTGTCTTTTTCTTTTTTGGCTTCTGCTTCTGCGGAGCCAAGTTTTTGTTTTGTTGAGTAGTTACTGTAGCCATAGCCAGCAACAAGGGCCGCAATAGCTACGCCAATAGTCAACGGGTCCATACTGAACCTTCCCTTCTATCGATATACCTACACAGTCATACTGGAGCGATCACTTTCACTTCGTTAGCTCAGTATTTTGTAGGCGTAATTCGAACTATAAAATAATAAAATCGTTTCGTTTCATAAGCCTGCTCACACATATAACTCTGTATAACTTGAGGACACAGACTTACACTCATAATACGCAAAAACCCACACTTGCGCCACCACGAAATGACCGACACAAACCCGGCTCAACAATGCTATAGCAACTTCAAAACAAAACACGTTTTATTTGAGCAGATGGATTATGAAGATGTATGTTTTGTTTTGAGGTTACTATAGAATACGATCATGGATACCACAAGCCTCGCTGCCCTTGAAAACCGATGGCCAAGAGATCAATCAATTTGCAGATCAATATTGGACGCCCTGCGAAACATAGAAGACAACCTGGTTGTCGACCAGCATGACAGTCTCGCGCTTCAACAGTTTGCCAACGACAATAACTTCACATACACACAGCGCCCGGAGTCCACACGCATCGGCAACAGAT
>CALLJT010000004.1 GCA_938050265.1 Candidatus Saccharimonadia bacterium | reverse complement strand
CCGCACGGTCTATATCACTTATCAACGACACTTCTTCGAGGAATCCAGCCAACCCGAGTTCGTTGTACTCTTTTGCAACGCTCATGAGCTCTGCGACGTTTTCCTGACGCGCTTCACCAGCAGGTGTGCCGTCGTCAAGGTAGGCTTTGTAGTCGATCCGTCGCAACAGCGAATCAATGATACCGGCGACAGAGCTGTCCTCCATGATGGCCTGGGCAGAACGAACAATGTCGTGGAGCTCAAGCAGGCCTTTTGTAGCTTTTGCTGGGAGTTTCGGTACATCAGCAGCCTGCCCCAGGGCATCAAGCAGCGACAGATCGTGCTGCTCCTGCCACGCGAAAAATCGCTGCAGACTCACCCCACCGATGCCGCGCGTTGGTACATTGACAATCCGGTCGAAGCTCACACGATCAGCTGGCTGAAATATAAATCGTAAGTACGCGATCACGTCTTTGATTTCTTTACGGTCATAAAACCGCTGGCCGCCAACAATTTTGTAGGGTATGCCGTAGTGCAGAAACGCTTCTTCAAGACTACGGCTCTGTGCGTTCGTGCGGTACAGTACAGCGAAATCACCAGCTCGCCGGGCGCCGGTATTAAGTGCCGACTGCACCGCTCGTACAATATACTCGCCCTCGGCTCGTTCACTCCGTACAGATACAACCTGTATTGGCCGGCCGCTGCTTTTGTCGGTCCAGAGTTTTTTGTCACTGCGCTGTTGATTTTTAGTGATGACGGCATGGGCCCCATCGAGAATTGGTTTTGTACTGCGGTAATTTTGCTCAAGTTTGATCACCGTGACACCAGGATAATCTTGCTCAAACTTCAAAATGTTCCGAAAATCTGCGCCTCTCCATCCATACACCGAATTATGCACTACGATACCGTTTGCGATGTAGTTGTGCACCTTGGATACGTCTATGTCGTACACAGGCCCGTCGTAGTCAAGCGCAGTAACAGTAGTGACGATATCTTCTACGATAGTCCCTGACTCTGTATCATGCACTGGTAGCATCATGCCGATCCTCACGTGTGACGCTGGAGTAAACGCAAACTTCTGGTCTGTCATATATGAATACTTCGACACTGACACATCTTCTAGGCCATGCGACTCGAGCTCTTGCAGCGTGCGTTCTATTTCTCCGTAGTCAGTATTATGAACCTCAGCGCGGTAGGTACCAGATGCGCCCGTGCGCACACTATAGCCAGCATTCGCAAATGGCTTTACGTTGCGGCGGTGACTCGTGTTCATAGATAAACGACTGGCCGAATGACCGCCTGCACGCATGCGCGTATCACCGAACAGAACACAGTTGATTCGCACTGTTTTACGGTCGCCTCTAATTGTTGCACTTGGTAGAAAATGCGGATATTCAAATGAGATATCGAGATCATTCATAAGCTTTTTTGCTCGATCCCGTGTATCGATCTCAGCATACAGGCTGTCTATGCTCTGCTGTGATAGCTTCATGGCTCTATTTGGATAGGCGTGGAATACGAGCATAGGTATACCATATTGATACGCGTAATAGGCCTCACGGTACGTCGCTTCTTCTGCGGTATCTACTACCTCGAGCACCCACATGCGGTCAGCTCGCACGCGAAGGCCGGTGTCCATGCGGCGTCCGTCAAACCGCTGACCCTTTGTAGTGCCGATTCTGTAGCCTTTGTCTCTTGAATACATGAGGTACACAAAATGTCGATCAGCCATCGCACCAAACCGTGCGAACAGTAGATGATTAGGGGTGCACGTAAGCGACCTACCTGTCGCAGTCGTAATTTTGTACACCGTACCGTCATACGCAAACTCACGACTACGCTCAACTGCTGCAACAGTTGTCTTGCTGTACCCTGCTGCCGTAGCAACGGCGTCTTTAGGCGCAATGGTTTCTATGGCCTGGTCAGCCTGCGGCCTAGCCACCATCGTGCCAGGCAGTAGGCACTGCCAGTCGTCTCCTACGACAGCGATGTTGTTATGATCGTTGACAAGCAATTTAACCAGTCGATACTGTGCTGTGTTGGTGTCTTGGTATTCGTCGATCATTACATAGCGGAACTGATCACGCCAGCGCGTTCGGACTGCATCGACAGTCGTCAGCATGGTCAGTGTTTTGAGTATTAAATCATCAAAGTCGAGCGCACCTGCATCTTTCAGTGTCTGCTGATACCCCGGATATACGTCTGCCGCTGCCTTTTGTGCCGGAGAGCTTGCTGTTCCCCGATACTCAGCAGGGCTTAATGCTTCGTTTTTGGCACTACTGATCAGGTTAGCAATCGTGCGCGGCGGGAAAGCTTTTTCGTCTATGTGCAGCCGCTTTGATACTTGTTTCACAGCGGCGAGCTGGTCTGACTGGTCGTAGATAACAAACGAGCGAGGCACACCTATATGTTCGCCGTCCTGACGTAGTAGACGAACACAGATGCCATGAAATGTTCCCATGTACGGCAAAAATGCGCGGTTTTCCGCGTTCTCACCAAGTAGCAGCGCTACTCGTTCGCGCATCTCTTTTGCAGCTTTGTTGGTGAACGTCACGGCCAATATCTGCTGCGGATGAGCTTTTGCCTCGAACAAAATATGCGCTATGCGGTGTGTCAGTGTTTTTGTTTTGCCCGAACCTGCTCCAGCCTGGATCAGCAACGGTCCTTCTGTTGCCAGTACCGCGCGTTTCTGTTCGTCATTCAGCCCAATTAAAACATTCTGCATACAATCGTTCTATTGTAGCAACCGCTATGGTTCAGTGGCGAATCGTATTGTCCTGATCGCTGCTTCTATGTATGGGACTGCGGGGTCTTCATCTACATCAGTTGTGTACCCTGCCACGATGCGTCTCTGTCCATCTTGAACGCAGTATATATATCCAGCATCTCCAGGTGCGAGCTGACTATCCTGGGGTTCGTCCGGTGCAGACACGCCTTCGAGCCGATACGACATAACCGAGACGTCGTCATCAGTCAAAAACGAACTCTGTACCACCGACTCACTACCGAAGCCTTCGCACGAGTCGCTGAGAACATCACCGCTAAAGTCCAGGTATAATCCATACGAAAACTCGCTTGGACCGCCACTGTTTACATACTCAGTTACTTCGCCTGGGGTGCCTTCTTCATATGTAAGTGGCTGGGATGAATATAGCGACGTTGTGGTTGACTCTTTTTGAGATACAGAAAACCCGTCAGGTATGCCTATGCTGTACTCACTCGTTTCATATACAAACCAGTCTGTAGTGTCTAGCACGGCAGACTCTACTGGAGTCGGCTCACCTACATCGGTGGCAGAAACAGGATCCTGTTCAGCAGTCGGTACAGCGGTTTCCTGCACCTGCTTCACAGGTACTGTCTGAGCAGACTGCGCTGGTACGGCGTTCGAGCCAAACACACGAAACGGCAACGAATCACCACCGTCTATCGTATCCGTGTCCATGAGTATGAACCCACCGACACCAAGGAGCAGCGCCAAACCAACTATCGCTCCCAGCACCTTACCGAAGCTCCAGGACGCCGATTCTCGTATGTTGACGCGATATTTTCTGCTCTCGATCATCTTCTGTAGCGCGTTGTCACGCTCCATCTGAAGCGCCATAGGATCAAGTTCTTTTGGTGCGACGCCTTCTTCGTGGGGGTCGGTCGTACGGTCTTTCTTGCCTGCTGCCTCGGGAGTAGGAGATTCAGGTGTTTCTTGCGGTGCTTCATCTATCTGTGCAGGTGGCTCAGGTGCAGTCTCTGACTGTTCGGGCGAGCTGCCGTCAGAGGCAATAGTAAGTGGCTGCAGTTTTTTAGACTTGCGAGAAACCATCTTAGCGTCATCTACGACTGTCGTGTCTTTCACGTTTGAATTGTGTCCAACGATCATTGGTTTCGACCCCACGTCTGGTGTGACATCTCCTGGGTGTGCTATATCTACTATCTTCTGAGACTTTGCCTTTGGGGAGACTGGTTTAGCCATGGTGTGCCGGGAGTCTTTCTTGATGTACGCGGAACGCTTTTTCAACAATGCTGGCAAACTCGTGTGACTGCAGACTTGCACCACCAACGAGTGCACCGTCGCAGCCGTCCACATCCAAAAACGCCTTAGCGTTATGACTGTTCACACTTCCGCCGTACAGGATGCGGACGAGGCCCGCTGTGCGTGCGCCATGTAGATGTTCGACTTGTGTGCGGATGTGCTGAATTGCTGCTGCGGCCTGGTCTGGCTTGGCTGATTCACCAGAGCCTATAGCCCACACAGGTTCGTATGCAATAACACTGGCTGCAACTTCTCGTGCCGTTAGGTGCATCAGTCCAGCTGTAACTTGGTTGTGTAGGATCTGGTTTGTTTCACCTGCGAGCCGTTCCTGCAAGGTTTCGCCGACACACAATATCGGCATGATACCGTTGCGTACTGCCGCCTGCATTTTCTTAGCAGCTATGTCGTCATTTTCACCGAACACATGCCGGCGCTCTGAATGCCCAACCAGTACGTAATGCACCAGATCACGCAACATAGCCATAGATACTTCGCCAGTATATGCACCAGCGTCCTGAAAATGCCCGTCCTGTGCACCGAGTCGAAATTTACGCTTATCTAGTTGGACACTAAGTGGCTGGAGCGTAAGCACGTTCGGAAATAGCACGACCTCTACGCTCTGTCTGCTGCGTACTGAAGACTCAAGTTTGTTCAGGAATATGCTTGCTTGCGACACAGTAAAGTGCTCTTTCCAGTTAGCAGCTATCATGATTTTTCTACTGTTTCTCATACGAGATTCCTCCTGATGTTAAGGCCCCTGGTAGCTGATAGAGTGGGCACGGTCATTCTTTGCCCCACAACACAGTAACGCCAGGCAATTCTTTGCCTGCCATCAGCTCTAGGCTCGCACCGCCACCTGTACTGACGTGATTGAACATGTCCTGCAGTCCTCGTTGGTCTAGGTATGACGTCGTGTCGCCACCGCCGACAAGCGTGTACGGTTTGTTGCCATATTTACCCACCATGCTTTCGATAATCGACTCCGTACCGTGTGCAAACGGCCCAACCGAATCGTACACTGATTCAACTTCAGATACACCCATCGTGCCGTTCCAGACAACTGTTTTGCACATCTGCATTGCTCCCGATATGAATGCAGCACTAAATGGGCCGATGTCTAGAATCATTTCGTCTTTGCGGACCTTGCTATCACGTGGCTCTGGTTTTTTCGGGTAATGCTCGACGCTCGCAAACACATGGCCGTCCCAATCAACAACGCGGGTCCGAGCGCCTTTGTCGACTTTACGGGCAACGACGCCGTCCTGCGGCAGGTAGAAAATAAACTGTCGCTGGGCACACACCTGACGCACGCGTTCGATGATTTCATGTGCTGTATCGATTTCCTCTTCAGCAACCAGACTCTCGCCGACTTCAATGCCCTGTGCGGCCATAAATGTGTTGGACATAGCGCCGCCAATCACGACGATGTCTGCGATATCCAGAAATCTGTTAATGATATCGATCTTGTCGGCAATCTTCGCACCGCCAATTATCGCCATGAGTGGTCGGTTTGGCTGGTGCAGTGCTGCCGATATCGTGCCGACCTCTTTTTCAAGTAGTAATCCGCTTACAGACGGGATAAACCGTGTAATTGCGTCTGTCGACGTATGAGCACGGTGAACTATACCGAACCCATCCTGCACAAACACCTCTGCTCCGGTGTCTGCCAAAAGCTTTTTGGCGAACTCTTCGTCGTTGGCTTTTTCTTCTGGGTGATACCGCAAGTTTTCGAGCAACACGACTTCGCCCGACTCCATTTCTTGTGTTGCAGTGGCGACTTTTTCGCCGACACAGTCCGGCACAAACGTGACTTCACTGTTCAGTAGACCTGAGAGCTCTTTTGCTACAACTTTCAAACTGAGTTTTTTGTCGCGCTTGCCTTTTGGTCGCCCCAGGTGAGCAATAATCACGATACGACAGCCTTTTTCCTGAAGCGCGCGAATAGTTGGGATACTTTCTGTTATACGGTAGTCACTGGCGATCGACCCGTCTGTATTGAGTGGCACGTTATAGTCAGCTCGTAGCAAGACTTTTTTGCCGTACACGTCATAATCATGAATTGTTTTTTTACCGAACATAACTGTTTATAGATACACCCACATTGCTTATGTCTACTAGTGTACCGCTTTTGCTCGCGCCGCACAAGAACCACGCGCACCCTCTGCTCAGGCGGTTTAAGGCCTGACCCACACTCACTTTTTCCTGCAAGAGCAGTATAAGCGTAGTGCAGCCAGAGGCGGCCCGCTTAGGGGCGGCCCTGCGCGAAACGCTACTCGGGAGGAAGAAGTGAGTGTGGGTCAGGTTTAGGGCAACTACAGCAAACGAACTTTTATAGTGTCTGTTGTGCCAACGACGCCTGGGTATTGGCCACTAGCTGTGACGACGATATCGCCTTTTTTCAGTACTTTGTTGGTTTTGAGCCAGTCAGTTAGCTTGCGTGCAGCGTGTTTATCATCAGGGCGCACGTAGCTTTTGACACCGTAGACAATGCACAGTTGGTTAGCCACGGTTTGCACACTGGTGACAGCGATCAGTGGACCATCTGGGCGCAGAGAGGCGATCTGCATGGCAGTTGCGCCTGACTTTGTCTCTGCCACGATTGCTTTCGAACCAACTTTGTCAGCAAGCTCAACAACGGCAGTACCAATAGCCTCCTGCATGGTTGCTTGTCGCTCGCGTGCGTCGAGAAATACTGCGGCTACAGGACGGTTCTGCTCTGTATATTTGATAACGCGTCGCATTGCCTGCACTGATTGTATCGGATAGTTGCCAGCCGCTGTTTCTTCGCTCAGCATCACACAGTCTGTTCCGACGATAACTGCCGTTGCAATATCTGACACCTCTGCGCGGGTTGGCTCTGTAGACTCCGTCATGCTTGCGAGCATCTGTGTTGCTACGATAACGGGCGTACCAGCACTCCGACATGCCCCGATTATCTTCCGCTGCAGTACCGGCACAACCTCCGGAGACGTCTCATATGCTAGGTCGCCCCGGGCCACCATCACAACGTCTGATTCGGCAATAATCTCGTCAATGTTGTCGATAGCAGCTTGCGTCTCTACTTTTGCGATCAGCTTTGCACTACTGCCGAGATTGCGCAGGATTTTGCGCATGGCACGCACGTCTTCTGCGCCCTGTACGAAACTCTGCGCTACGTAGTCTATGTCCTGAGTACTGCCGAATGCTGCATCTTCTGTGTCCTTTTTAGTAATAACGTCACCGCCGAAGTCCGTGTCAGGGAGGTTGATGCCTTTTCTCTGAAGGAGTATGCCGTCGTTATCTGCCCGTGCGTACACCGTGCCGTTTTTGACGCTCGTGATCGTCGTTACGACTTTACCGTCGAACAACATCATACGCTCACCACGCTTGACCTTCTTGCTGAGGTCAAACTGTATCGGTATAGCGCCACCCTCGACGTACTCGACATCTTTTTTGAACCGCAGTTCTTGACCTTTTGTAACTTTGATTTCACCCTCGAAATCACCAAGACGGATTTTCGGACCCTGCAGGTCCTGCACGATCGCGACCGGCTTCCCGAGCTCTTTTGTCGCTTTACGTACCCACGCGATCCGACGAGCGTGCTCTTCGTGCGTACCGTGGCTAAAGTTCATGCGAATACCGTTTGCCCCGGCATCAATCACATCGCGTATCAACTCATACGAATCAGTTGCAGGCCCAACTGTAGCCAGGATCTTTGTTGCACGAAATTCGTCTATCGGCAATGAAGGAGGAGTATTGGTTGTTTTCATAGAGCTACAGTGTAGCACACAACTCTCTAGACTTGGCCCCTGTTACGTGGTATGATAACCCCTATCCTCAGACGGTCTCATCGTCTAACGGTTAGGACACCAGGTTTTCATCCTGGCAATAGGGGTTCGATTCCCCTTGAGATCACCAAAAGAGACTCATTCGTCAAAGATGGGTCTTTTTTCATGCTTGCTAAGGTGTAAAGTGCACTTAATTTGGGCGTTCGAAATTTATTTGTAGCAAGCTCGTATTCTATGCCTTCTGGAAACACTAGGCGTTGGTAGATGATTTGATGTTCTATAGATGCATTGCTCCATATTCTTGGTGCGTTCGACATAAAACGCATCGCATAATCGATCGCATCCGTTTTTAGTTCAGATAGTGAGCCTACGCTTGTTAGGTCATTTTGCACATTGTCAGACTCTTCCTTTATCCTAGCAACTTGCTCTATCTTTTCTTCTACTGTTATCAGACCCGCAACAAGCATTTCAACAACCTTGCTTCTCCGCTCCGTGAGTTGCTCTAAAGTTTTATGTAACTTCTTTTGCTTCTTGCCTAAAGTTTGTGTTTCATCACGCCAGACACGTACGATTATCTCTTTTAGGAATTTCTCCATGTCAGGATCAGGCATTAGTGAGGCAAGAAGGTGTAAAAATTGTTCATGTAACTCTCCTGATTGCACGGAGGGCAAATGACACCTTGAACAGTGATAACGAGGAGAACGCTTGCCTGAGCCACCAACTGGAGCACTGCCTGTGAGTGGTTTGTTGCACTTTGAGCACACTAGGAAGCGTCTTAAAGGAAATTCAGGGTTATTCTTTTTGTATGTAGCTGCCGTATTCTTATTACTTCTCAGGAGTTCTTGGTTACGATGAAAAGTTGCGGGAGTGATGATACCCTTAAATTTAGAAGGAATGAGTTGACCCTCTGTGTGAATGCTAATTTCAAGCCCTGCATAAATAGGGTTACGTAACATTTTGCTTAGTGCTTGTATTTGTATAGGCTTACCTGTGGCAGATTTCAGTCCAATACTTTCGCACATTTTTATTAGGCTGGCTATTGTGTAAGTGCCAGTAGAGTACGCCTCAAGCACTGAGGCTACCTTATCGGCAATCCCCACTACTGGGGCAAGTGTCGACTTATCCAGTACATCTCTTACGTTTTTGAGACCGAGAGGTGCTTTGCTCATGCGATAGCCCTCTTTTGCATGAATTTTCATATTGTGTTTTACACGAGTAGATTTAGTCCTATTGTCGTGTTGGGCAAGTACCGCCTCTAGGTTTTGGATTAGCTCCTCATTATCGCTATCTTCTATGCCTGAATTAATGTTTTTATATTGCACACCTAACTTTAGTAGTAAAGTACGAAGTGCGAAGAAGTCAGTAGCGTTGCGAGATAATCTGTCAGTTTGATATGTAATCAAGTACTGGATATGCCCCTTATTCTCTTCAAGATATGCAAGCATTTCTTTCATAGCAGGACGGTCTAAGGTTTTGGCTGATACACCGTCATCATGGTAGATTTTCTTAACCAGAACATCATTGCGTGAAGCCCAGTCCTGACACAGCTTTTGTTGAGTGTCTAGGCTCGCACCCTCTACTTGTTTTGTTGTTGATACTCGTATGTAGATTACTGCTTTTTTCATAGTGATATTTCCTCTCTAATATTATCATTTTTTTCAATGTTTTTCGAACTAATATATGTTCGTATAGAGAGTCTCACTACTGTTTCAGTTTCCTGAATGAGGGTTTGTAGTTCTTTGTTGGTTAGTGTTTTTGCTTTATGTCCTAAGAGCTTTTGAGCCTCCTTAAGAGAGATCACCTGCTTAGCAGGAGTTATGGTTGATATAGTGGACACACTTGTCCCTTTCGTTGGTCGCTTCAGTAGCCAACTGAAAAGCAGATAAATTAGATTTGTTATGTATTTATCTGTTGGCTTATGTCCTTCTGCGTGCATTAGAAGGTGTGGCTACTTGTAGAGATCACCAACGATTCTCTAACCCTTAATTATACGCTTATGCTTTAGTTTTGTCAAGTAGAAAATGGCATGTTTGAGATAATAAGAAGAGAGGTAACGCCGAAAACAAATGGAAATAAGAAAAGCTACAGGTAGACCACCTAAAGTCACATACACCACCATGTTTCGTCTAGAAGATTCGATACAGCATAATAGTACAATCACTGAAGCTTGTCGCTGGGCAGGGATTAGTAGGACCACTTTCTTTTATTACATGCGTAATAATGAGGTGTTTAGAGACAGGATGATGGCGGCGAAACATAGGCAGAATGAAGTGGTGTTTAGTTTCTTTACACTTCCATAGAAAATCGCTACATTTCGTGATGATTTCGTAGATTTTAATGTACGGAAAACACAGCAGTTATTAGAGTAAATGGCGTTAGGCGGTGTGATATTTGGAGAAAAATCATAGGAATAGATGCCTACTAAGAATGTCGCTTGAATAGTGAACAGAACAGACTTTTAATGCCCTCTGTGACGCATCTGGAGCACCTAGGATGTGTTTTAGAGGCTAAATAGTGGTATTATTAGCTTAAGGAGAATAAAATGAAATCTAATCAAAAAGGCTTTAGTGTAATAGAAATACTGCTAGTAATTGTTGTAGTGGGTTTAATAGGGACCGTGGGGTGGCTGGTATATGACCGCCAGAACAACAATTCAGACACAACTACAGAAGATACAAATACCCAAGTTAGCCAGCAAGAGGAGGTTCGGGAAGCACCAGAAGAGACTGAAAGCGCTGATCCATATGAAGGATGGAAATCAGGGTCATTCAAGTATACTGACTTATCCTATAAGCTACCTCCGAATTGGGAAGATATATCGGACAATACAAAGTTTCAGGACGGTGATTTCAAGTATGAGGAAATCAAGCTCAAGGCTGCTGATGGTTTTGTGCTAACAATGAGCGTGAATAATCTACCTAGAGGCTATGAGAGTGAGCCAGATAATGTTGTGCTTGAGTTTAAGAACATTGATGAGTCGCATCAATGGATTATTGCCGATAATACCAATGGCAAGGTTAGCAGGATTTATGTCGGTAGTGGCATAGAAAAGGTTGGCGAAAAGATATTGCCTGTTGCAAATGTTGGAAGAGACGGGTTGAACATAGAGTTAATTGGTCTTTATGATAATGAACTTGACTCACTATCTGCCTTTAATCAGAAGCAATCTGTAAAAGACGCAAAGCTAGTCTTTGAAAGCCTAAAGTTTTAGCTCCAATACTAGAAAACCTAAAGTTGTATAATATAGAGTATGGGGATTCTTTACTGACTGGACCTTCGCAGGCTTGACGCAAGCAATATACGCCGAGAACATACATAATCGAGAAGGCAGTAGTAGTTCTACTCTAAGCGGGAATGTATCCTGCTACTGTTATAGCTCTCATGTAGCTGTATACCTCTAGTAACTCAGTACAGATTGCGTTCAATTTCGACTTCACATAGCTCACCAAGCAAAGAGCCCACCTCCTAGGTGGGTTTTTTGCTTGGAGGTCCCAGCGGGAATCAACACCTATTGCCAAGGCAATAGGGTGAGACATGCCG
>CALLJT010000003.1 GCA_938050265.1 Candidatus Saccharimonadia bacterium | reverse complement strand
GGGCAGTCGCGGTCGCTGATAGTGTACCTGAAATCCGTGTTGACATCCGTCAGAGTGCGGCCAAACAGGCAGAAGCTATCCAGGCACCTGCTACTGGCCATGCGCACCTCGTTGTCAACCCAGAGCAGCAGTCGCAGCTTGTCGTCAAGTTAACAGAGAAAGCTCAGCGGATTGCGGCAGAGAGGATGCCACCTGCTACGGTCGTGCAGCCTCAATTGCCGAGTAACGAGCGAGCTTCGGTCGATAGCCAGCTGACGGATGACGACCAAGAGCAGCGGATACGTATCGCACGAGCGAAAGCTTCGTTGCAGACAGTTATGGGAGCTACTCCTACCGGTGGAGTTGCCTGAAAAAGCAGGAAAAACAATCATGAAATTATTTAGCAAAAAACACACCACGCAGCCGCAAGAATCAGTCGAAAGTCGTTTGCGTTCAAAGATCCTAGACTATACTAAGCAAGAGCGAGAGCTCACACGCCAACTGTTCGGCGAACTCGGCGTTGGCCGGAGACGTGATTTTTTCTGTCAGGATGAAGGAACATGGGTGTGGTATGAAGAGTGGCGCGAAGGCTCACACCGACGATACATGACAACGAAATACTTCATCGCCGATGACCAAATATCTAAAACACTCAACGGGGGAGACAAGCAACCGCTTGAAGCAGAAGAGATGAAGAACTTCGTGCAGGCGGTCATTAAGTACAATTCTATTGTGCAAAGTCAGCTATACTCGTAGTAGATAATGAGGACATGCAGGTGAGTAGGCAAAGCTCTATATATATGGACCATGCAGCCGCGACGCCAGTTACGGACAGCGTTGTTGCAGCGATGCAACCGTTTTGGACGGAGCAGTTTTATAACCCCTCAGCTCTGTACGGGCCAGCACGCGAGGCGAAAGCCGCATTAGAGCGTGCTCGATCATCTGTAGCTCAAACTATCGGGGCGCGTCCGAGTGAAATCGTGTTTACGTCTGGGGCGACCGAATCAGCTAATTTGGCCGTGCAAGGGGTTATGACCGGCAATGTCGGAGGGCACATGGTATACAGCGCAGTCGAACATGATGCCGTGCGTATGTCTGCACAGCGCTACGACGCAACAGTATGTCCAGTCGATGCGCAGGGTGTCGTTGATGTTGCTGCTCTCGATGCTGCGATCCGCCCCGAAACAGTGTTGGTTTCTGTTATCTACGGCAATAACGAAGTCGGGACGGTACAGCCTCTGAAGTCAGTGGTCGACGTCGTCGCACAGCATCGAGAAGCACGGCGTCAATCAGGTATGGATACGCCACTGTATGTTCACACAGACGCCGCGCAGGCACCGTTGTATCTAGACTGTAATGTCGCGCGGCTTGGTGTTGATCTGCTGACGCTTAACGGCGGGAAGATAGGTGGGCCAAAGCAGTCGGGTATTTTATATATGCGTGCAGGCACGATTGTGCAGCCGGTTATTGCCGGCGGAGGGCAGGAGATGGGCATACGGAGTGGCACGGAGAATGTCGCGTTCGCCATAGGTTTTGCCCAGGCTCTCGCCGCTGCTCAGTCAACACACGCCGTCACGGCAAAATCCGTTGGCACATTGTCTCGTTGGTTTGCACGGCAGCTTGAAGACACGTATGGAGCGACAATCAACGGCCACCGTAAAAAGCGGCTGCCAAACAACATCCACGCAACGTTTCCTGGCTGTGACAACGAACGCGTGCTGTTCGCACTCGATCAAATGGGCATATACGCAGCAACTGGTTCTGCATGTAGCGCTAGCAGCGACGAACCATCGCACGTACTACGCGCTATGGGTATCTCAGACAAACACGCCCAGTCATCACTCCGTTTCACCATCGCCTCCTCTACCACCAAGCAACAGCTTGATCACGTACTCACATCCCTCAAACCCGCCCTTGAAGCGTAGACTTCAGGGGCTACAAAGTCCCTCAAGCGGAGCAGGCTGTTTTTACTTCATACTATGTAACGACGTTGTATGTACTATGGTCACGAAACTATCCCAGCAAGAGCTGCACTCTCAGGGGGCAATTCCATCCCCAACCGCAACAACCCAAAAGTATAGAGTAAAAAAATAGGACATGAGCGTACGTACTCTTTTCGCTATAGAATTGGTTTAGCAAACAACTAATTCAAATAGCAAAGGAGTTATACAGCTCATGTCCTTTAAGCATATTACTGCAGAGGATCGCAGTGTCATAGCGACACTTCTGTACGAACAAGGATCCAACAGCTACATAGCCCGTAGAATTGGCGTCCACCGCTCAACCATTAGTCGGGAGATCAAACGCAACCAGATACGACCAAAACCACCACAGGCAGTTGCACTCCCCGTCCGACCAACTATCTTGGATATGGACTGTCGTCATGTACGCGGTAGCGGTCTTGCACAAGATAAGCATGAAGCAGCCGTTCGCTATGCTGCACAAGTCCGCGTAGCAAAACGATCTCATTGCTACTACACGAGCAGTGAGGCGAATAGGCGAGCTGTGAGCAGGCGAACCAGAGCAAATAGCAGGTGATCTTAAAGTGAACCATGGTATCGTCATCTACCCGCAAACAATCTACGATTATATCTATCTCTGTTCAGATAAGAAGCGTTTACTCAAGCATCTGCGCCATGGAGGCAACCCGTACCGTAGAAGACGAGGTACGAATGCCCGCATACGGGCTCGACGAGCAGATCTACCCTCCATTCATGATCGACCAGCTACTGTTGCTACAAAGACACGGCTTGGAGACATAGAGGGTGACACCATTGTTGGTCTCGACAAAAAAGATCGGATCATCACGCATGTCGATCGAGCGAGTGGCGAGTGCCAGCTCGACCTTACCCTCCGCTATTCTGCTGAGAAAGTAGCCAAACGAACAGCCTCTCGAATGAAGAGAGCATCTATACCGGTTCACACCATCACCTACGATCGAGGCAATGAGTTTGCCGAGTATGAACACGTGCAGAACAACACACCTGCAAAAGTCTACTTCGCTGATGCATACTCGAGCTGGCAGCGAGGCTGCAACGAAAACCTCAACGGCCTCGTGAGACAGTACTTCCCAAAACGAACAGATTTTAAACGAGTAAGCCCGAGATCACTCCGTGTTATAGAAAGAAAGCTCAACACACGACCAAGAAAACGCTACAATTGGAAGACATCAATTCAGCAGAGAAAGCACCTGCTCAAGTCCGACAAAACTTGAGGGTGTTGCATTTCGGGATAGAATTCGAGGGGTCACGTTTGGAAATTGTACAATTACATTGTATAATAATACATGATAAAGAATGGTTCTCATACTGCATGTGGAGTGCCATAGTGAGAGGGCTACGTGGAAGCGCTGTGAGGCGCGAATGTACGACATTCAATTATTGATTGAAGGCGAGATAAATGAAGTATGACAAGCTAACTTTTGGCGACGAGAACCGGCCAAGAGACGACGCGAATCGGCTCTTGGAGTTGTCCTGGGTTGGTGCGACGCAAAGTCCACGCACAGCAAAGAAGCTCGATAGGATTGCGAGTGCGGTCGATATGCACCGTGACTTACCAAGATCGTTACAGGCAGGTGCAGGCCTTGAAGTCGAATTCATGTATCTTAACCCCGATGATGAGCTTACTGCTCAAGTATTTAGTAGGTGGCGTGAAACCGAGGTGACTCAGAACAGAGAGGACCTCGCACTCGCTTATGATAGGCTAGCTGCGGCAGAGGACTACTTTGTAGTTCCAAATGAGGCAAGAAGTAGGCAGAGAGACTTCGATCGATCGTCACTATCGGACGTGGACTTGGTTACGCTGCATGCTATGTTGTCCCTTGGGAAGCCCACCGCTGATAATAACCGTTTTACGAATCATGACAGATGGCCAGATCAGCTTCTCGCATGGCGCTTTGGTACGTTTAGGAAGAGGCATGATCAACATGTTGATGGGTTGCTACACGAGTTGCGCACCAGCCCTCTGGATATTCAGGATACACCACGTGCGTATAGTCGCCTCCTATTGTCTATCGGTGCATCTGCACGACATTTTGGTCTTAGGGCAGCTATTCGATCGACGCATATGCATATGAGCGCCAGTGTTACGGAGGGGCTTGGGTTAGTTTTGGATGATCAAATTTTTCAGTCCAATCTGGCATCCGCAGCGATTGAAAGCTGGCTGTTGAGACCAGACTTTATTGGTACGGATGTTACACAGACTGTGCGAGTCAGTGACGATCGGCGGTCACACATACGCGACACAGGTGCAACACATGAGTTACGTGCGTCAAGCTACGGGATCATTAACCCTGCGCTTGTTGCCCTGCAATATACCGGGGCACTCAGTATGAGTCTTCAGGGTCGACAAGAGCTTAGTCAATCAGAAGTTTTACTGGGGTATAGGTATAAGAGAGATAGTGTCGTTTCGCCTGTCGATCAGGGTAGCCAAGATTCTAATGCGTATTTCAGTGTTGCTATAACTGGTTTTATGCAACCTGAAGGTGAAGATCGTCGCCAGCAGATAGTCGAAAGTGTTTTGGACGGATCTGCCCCGAGAGTAAGAGAAAGAGCGTTACGCTTTCTTGGGTCTGTCGGTGCACCAAACCTGGCATCTGGACAAGATTATTTCCGTATATTGCTGGACTCAGGTGGTTTCGTACCTCATCCAGACTCCGATGGTTATAGTTTTGTGTCGAACGATGATGCTAGAGGTGCGGCTCGTCGCCAGCTCCTTGATTGCGAAGTTACTGTGTTCGATGCAATGGCAGCGGAGTTTGACGCGTGGAGTCGTGGGTCTGTCTATGAACGCAGCCCCTACACACAGATTCATTCGCAAGAGATTCAGATCGGTGATGCTGCATGGAGCGATGAAAAAAATAATTTTCGGGATAGTAAGCTTTCCCAGGCAGTGTACGGAAAAAAACTTCACAGCGCGCTCTGCGGATCTCTTGATCAAGTGGATGGGCCATCAGCAATTCGTTCGAAGACAACTGAACTGCTGTCGGTATAGTGTGATGTGTTGATCCTGTACCGCTCAGTGAGTGTTTGTTCCGGCGCGTCCTCATTTGCATATGGATGCGGGTCGCAGTATACTTATGCGTAGTTATCGTAAAATAAAAAACAATGTTAGAAAAAATAATAAGCACAGTAAACATTCGGCGATTGTTTTCACTTGCTGGTTTAATGTTGCTTGTTGTGCTTGTGCGCTCAGCAGGGGTGCAGGCTCAGTCTATAACGCAGGGGTACGGGTCGGATGCATCGATTCAGCGTGCGACTATTGTTTCGTTGAAGCTGGATGAGCCGAACAAAGTCGAGCCAACAACGCTTGAAAATCAGGAAAAACTCCAGGGTGTGGTGGTTAGTCCTAACGATGCACCGTTTACACTCAGCACTGATGAGGAAAAAGTTTTTGTCGCGACAACAGGGCGGTTTGAAGCGTTTGTAAGCAATGAAAACGGTGCCGTTCAGCCAGGAGATTTCGTAGCTATCTCTCGTGTGTCGGGCATCGGTATGAAAGCCGGCGACCTGCAGCCGTATATTATCGGAAAAGCCGTTACGGGATTTGACGGTTCACAGGGCGTACTGTCCAAAACTGTCATACAGGAACAAGACACCGATCGCGAAATAGCAATAGGCCGCGTACAGGTGGATGTTGGTGTCGGTGGCAACCCGCTGCTCAAACCGACGAAAGCCAACCTGCCGGGTTTTCTCGAGCAGCTCGCAGAGAGTATCGCCCAGAAGCCAGTCAGTCCGACTCGAATATATATGGGTATGGGCATATTTTTTGCAACAGCGCTCATAGCGGGTACGATGCTGTATTCCGGTGTGCGGAGCGGCATTATTTCTATTGGTAGGAATCCACTATCTAAGAAATCGATCCGCAAAAGCATTCTCCAAGTCATACTTACCAGTCTAATTATTTTACTAACTGGTATTTTTGCGGTATATTTATTACTAAGGTTATAAGCGTAAGAAGTACGCTTTTTAAGCGACTGTTAAAGAAGGGTGGGGACGCTACACAGTGACGTTACAAACGTTGATCGCCATACTCGGAGGTATAACAACTATTGTTGCTGTTGTTCTGGGTCTTTTGTTTGGGCCGTCCGTGAGCGGTTTATTCAAGCACGGCGGAGGTAAAAAATCTGGCAACGCCCTCGAAGACTTGACCACTGAAGCTAAGGAAGACGTCGAACATATATTCAACGACGAGTTTCGTGAAGAGCTGCGTAACCGTGGCCGATTGCATTTCGAAAAAATCATTGGCGAAAACGCCATGTTTTTGCAGCAGGACTTGCGTCTGACCACCAGTCAGCTGAACGAGTTCATGAAAACAGAAATAACCACTGTGCTTAAAGAGGAATTTTCTAAGTATGAAGAGTCAATCAATGACGCTAAGCAGTTGGCTATCGACTCTATTCAGAAAACGCAGAGTACTATCGAGCAGCAGAGAGAGCTACTGACAGCCCAGCTGCACGAACAGCTCCAGGCTGAGAAAAGCCGTAGTATATCGCGGTTCGAATCACACATGGCAGATATCGTGAACCATTACGTACTAGAGGCCGTTGGTGAGCAGATCGACTTGAGTGAGCAGCTGGACTTCATACTCGGGCAGATGGAACGCGACAAAGAGGCAATTATCAAAGACATACGGGACGGCTCGTGAGCGGGCAGCGCGAATTTGTACTTCCGCACGGCATTGTCGGACCGACTGACGTGTCTCGATTACTCCGTGAGGTTGAAGCACTGGAAGACTATTTTCACCAGTCGACGATTCGTGCTGGCGGTGAGCAGCAGCCTGCACCTCCGAGGATGAGCCGCCTGATGGATAGTCTCGTAACCGACAACCAGCTGAATATTCTACAGACAGATCATAGGCAGTTCGTGCAGACGTCTCTCGAACGGCTCCATATGTCTGCACCTGTCGTGCACATCAGTTTTAGTGTTGACCCACCTGGTAGCTACACGCAGAAAATAGTTGCATGGATGCGCGCGAATATTCATCCAACGGTACTGGTGACGGTTGGTTTGCAGCCAAACATCGGAGCTGGGTGTGTGTTACGGACAACGAACCAGATTTTTGATCTGAGTTTGCGAGAGTTTTTCCATAGTAAGCGAGAATTTTTTATTTCAAGAATGCATCAAGCTGTTTCGGACACCTCTGAGTTCGACGTCAGCCCTGCTGAAGACCAGTCGGACGCACCCGTCCCAGTGGCTGATGGGGAAGTAGCTGTGCCTGGAGGTCGTACATGACCGGCAATCAACACTTCGATAAACTCGTAGAAGCGGGAAAACCCGTCGGCGAAGTAATTGGCATCGAAAAGTTTCTTGTTCGTGTCAAAGGTCTGCACCCATGTAGGATCCATGCACTTGTAATGTTCGAAGACGGCTCAAAAGGTTTCGTACATGAAGTTACGAAGTCGTATGTGTTGATCCTGCACCTCGGGTCAGTGCCGCTTAAAACTGGCATGATCGCAGTACTGCAGCATCCAGAGCTGGTTACTAAGGTTGGCAAAGATTTTGTCGGACGCGTTGTTACGGTGACGGGTGAGCCACTTGACGGTAAAGGTCCAATTGCAGCCGACTCGACGTGGCCAGTATTCCGCGAAGCTCCTGCCCTCTACCAGCGAAAACTCCTCGACACACAGCTTGAAACAGGCGTGACGGCACTCGACGCTTTGTTCCCCGTTGTCCGTGGCCAACGTATGGCGCTTCTCGGTGACAGTAAGTCCGGGAAAAGTACGCTCGTCACGCAGATGGCCATCAACCAGAAAAACACCGATCAGGTTGTCGTGTATGTGCTGATTGCGAAGCGTAGAAGTGATGTCGACACACTGCTTTCTCGGCTACAGGAAGCTGGGTCGCTCGAAAAAGCTATCGTGATTGTTAGTACGATGTTTGAGAGTCTGATCATGAGCTATATCGCACCGTACGTCGGCTGCGCTATGGCGGAGTATCTGTGGCAAGAACTTGGACAAGACACGATTATCGTCTATGACGACCTCACATCGCATGCGCATGCCTACCGTGAGGTAGCGCTATTGTCCGGTGTGAGCCCGGGTCGTGATAGTTACCCCGGAGACATGTTCTATGCACACTCAAGTCTGCTCGAACGAGCCGGTCGCCTCGACGAAAACGGCGCGCACCTTACGAGCATACCGATTATCAATGCAGCTGGTGGTGACATCACTGCCTACCTCCCGACAAACGTGATGTCTATTACAGATGGGCAGTGGATACTGGATATGGACATCTTCAGGAGTGGCGTGCGGCCTGCTGTCAATATGGGGCTCAGTGTTACCCGTGTAGGTGGTGTTGGTCATAGTAAACGCCAGAAGTCACTCGCCGCACAAACGCTCAAAATGCTCGCAGACTACCGTCAGTCCGAAGAGTTCTCACACTTCGGCTCCGAGCTGGCCGTCGAAGCTAAACGAGCACTGGCAACAGGTAGACGCGTGTTTGAGCTGCTGACACAGAGCCCGGGCGAAGTGTTTTCTCTCACCGCACAGCAGCTGATGCTGGATATCACACTCAACCTTGCTGACGACGAGAAGCTCGACATCAGCCAGATGAAACTAAACGTTACAGATGTAGCAGCAACATTGGCCGATGCAGCAGACGACGTTGCGTACGAAAAAGCCAGGGCAGACCTGAAAAGCAAATCTCTCGTAGGGGTCAAAAAATGAGGCAGCTCCAAGACATCGCTCGTGACGAAAAAGCTATTGGCACACTTGTCGAGCTGACTGGTGTGTTCGAAGGTATCGCAAGTATGCGAATCGCACAGATCAAAAACCAGGTGCTTCAAGCCACGGAGTTTTTCAATGACCTCTGGGGCATCTATTCGCAGCTCCGCGTCGACGACCTGTTTCGGTTCGGTCGCAGTCAGTCTGTTGGAGACGTGCTCGAGAAAGACCTCTACATACTCATCACCGGCGAAGGTGGTTTCAGCGGCGACATTGACCAAAAACTCGTCAAAGAGATGCAGGAAACCTACGAAAAAGAAAAGCACGACATCATCGTGATAGGACACCATGGTGCGATGCAGTTATCGCAGCGTGGTATTGGGTTTGAAAAGTATTTTAAGATGCCCACTCGCGACAAAAACATCAACGTGTCACCGATCATCAAGTACGTACAGAAATACAACAAAACAACCGTGTTTTATCAGCAGTACGTGTCGCTCATGGTACAAGACGTTAAAAAAATCGAACTGTCTGCGGCCGTACAGGAGCAGGGAAAGATGAGTGAAGAAGCAGAGAAAATCGACGTCATAACAGGCGAAAATACTATTTTCGAGCCGACGATGTTCGCGGTGATTGACCACCTCGAGCGGTCCATGCTCCAGATCGCGGTTGGTCAGCTGATACTGGATTCGAAGCTTGCACAGTATGCCAGTAGGTTCCGCGCTATGACTGCAGCTCACGAGCGAGCTGAGGAGTCAAAAGGCGACTACCACCTTGAATACAACCGCACAAAGCGTGCGATCAAGGACCAGCGGCTAAAAGAGATTATTACAGGTATGAGGAAGTCAAAGGTGAGCGCATGAGTGTTGGACATATTGTATCTATCAAAGACTTGATCGTCAGAGCGCAGTTCGATACGGATGCGCCGCGAATTGGTGAAATCATAGTCGTCGAAAACGATTCCAGTACTCGCCTGCTTGTTGACCACCTTGAGCCGGGCGGTATCGCGTTTTGTCTGAATGTGCGATCTGAGCGTGATGTCGAAAAAGGCATGTCGGTCAACACAACTGGCAAAGGCATAGAGATACCCGTCGGTGATCCGACTATCGGCAGGATATTGGACGCACTTGGAGATCCACTCGACGGCAAGCCCGCAGTCTCTGGCGACAGTCTGCAGACAAAAGACATATTGAAAATGCCAGCGCGTAGCACAGAGTTCACCATAGCGAAGCCTGAGATATTAGAGACGGGTATCAAAGTTATCGATTTCTTCACGCCGTTCGTGAAAGGCCGTAAAATCGGCATCATCGGTGGAGCAGGTGTCGGAAAGACCGTGCTTACGATGGAGCTTATCAACAACATTGCTCAGACGGGTGGCGGCCTGTCATTTTTTGCCGGTATCGGCGAGCGCATCCGCGAAGGTCACGAGCTGTGGGACACACTTGCAGAAAACGACCTACTAAAAAACACCTGCATGTTTTTCGGGCAGATGAACGAAAACCCAGTGCAGCGTGCGCTTATCGGTATCGCTGCGACAGCTGGCGCAGAGTATTTCCGTGACGAGCAGGGTAAAGATATATTGTTCTTTGCCGACAACATGTACCGGTTTGTGCAGGCGAGTAACGAGCTATCGACGATCCTCGATCAAGTACCGAACGAGGGTGGGTATGAATCAACTATATTCTCAGATGTTAAGATCCTTCAGGACCGTTTGAGCTCCAATGAAAAAGGCTCGATTACGAGTGTGCAGACTATCTACGTGCCGGCTGACGACTTGAGCGACCCGGCTGTGCAGATGATCCAGCACGAGCTCGATTCTACTATTGTCCTGTCGCGTAAAATTGCTGAACAAGGCATTCGTCCTGCGGTTGACCTGAGTCAGACGTCTTCTTCATTGCTGACCCCCGACATTGTAGGCGATAGACACTATTCGCTCAGTGTGCAAGTGATGGCGCTGCTGCAGAAATACGAAAGTCTGCGCGGGATTATCGCTATTATTGGCGAAAATGAGTTGTCTGCTGCAGATCGGGCTGACTATGCCAAGGCTAAGAAGCTTATCAAAAACTTCACCCAGAATATGAACGTCATGACGAAACATAACGGCGTACCAGGTGAGTTCTATAATCGAGAGCAGACACTGCAGTCGATCGAGGAGATAATCGTATGATCACACTAATGATCATTGCTTCTGCGGGTCCTAGTAGGGCGTAGGTTCTATGGCCGACGACGACAAAAAACAGGCAGACGAAAAGGCCGCCCAGCCTAAACCTGCAGCGCAAAAAAGCCTGAGCGACCTGGAGTCTGGTTCGTCTAAGCCTGCGGATACAAAGACTCCAGAAAAGACAGATCCTAAGGATACGCGTCCGACCGCTGACGATGGCAAAATATGGATCAAAGTGTATTCGCCGTATCAGGTATATTACGACAGTCAGGCAGCGAGTATTAGTGCGGTCAACGAAACAGGCCCTTTTGACATACTTGGTCACCACCACAAATTTTTGACACTGCTCGTGCCGTGCGAGATCGTCATACGGAACGGGGACGACGAAGATGACATGCAGAAGATTAAGATTGCCCGTGGGGTTATGTTTGTCAAAGAAGACCGCG
>CALLJT010000002.1 GCA_938050265.1 Candidatus Saccharimonadia bacterium | reverse complement strand
CAGCTGCTGGCATGTCGGAACTTGTGGGCGCATTGCTGGACGTGTCACGCATGGAGCTTGGCACACTCGAGTTCAAACAAGAATCTATCGACATAGCAGACAGCGCTCGCCGCGCCTGCGAAGCAGCTCAGGCTCAACTCGCTGACAAACAGGACGTACACATGACTACAGATATCATCGATGCCCCGCAGAACATTACTGCCGACAAACGATTCGTCCAAATGATCCTCGACAACCTCATCAGTAACGCCATAAAATACACGCCCAAAGGCACCGTTCATGTCACACTCCAGCCCGTAGACCCGACAACGCTCGATGACGAGCGCATAGACCGTGACGGCGTGTTGATATCTGTAGAGGACTCCGGATACGGCATACCTGAAAAACAGCAGAGTCAGATTTTCAGTAAAATGTTCCGCGCAGACAACGTGCGCACCACAAACGTCGGAGGCACGGGCCTCGGACTCTACCTTGTACACTCAACCATCAAAAAAATGAACGGAACCGTATGGTTTGAGTCGACCGAGGATGTCGGAACAACGTTTTTTGTATATTTTCCTGCTGGGCATACGCCAGCACCCGCACATAAAGCTAACTAAACTAATCACAAGGAGCTCATCATGCATGTAGCCACAGATAGAAAAATTCTCGTAGTAGAGGACGACCAGTCGCTCAGGCACGCCGTCGTTGCCACACTTAAAAGACAGGGTTTTCAGGTTATCGAAGCTGCCGACGGTCAAGAAGGACTCGCGACCGCTCTGAGCGAACACCCTGACCTTATACTCCTCGACCAGCTCATGCCCACCATGAACGGCATGAGCATGCTTGAAGCACTCCGCGAAGACGAATGGGGCGTCAGTGCACGTGTCATACTCACGACAAACGTCAACGAAACAGAAATGGTCAACCGAGCACTCGTGCAGAACGTCAAACAATACCTGGTCAAATCAGATATCAGCCTGGAAAGCCTTGTCGGACACGTCAACGAAATGCTTGGTATCAACCCAGAGGAGGGCTCCGAGGCTCAAACCTCAGAGGGTGCAAGTGCCAACAATCTCACATAGGCGTCTCTAAATATTACAACGGCACCTTTTTGTCGACTATGCATCATGCGCGGTATACTATGTAAGACTCCCGTGCTTTCTGTTACACTTTGACTATAGCAACGAACACTGTGCAGTTGCGGCACGTCAACAGTGACAGGTAGTGTGCAGCTTTTACAACGGATATTATTAAACTCCAAGGAGGATCTATGGGCGCAAAACGAAGCATAGTTACTATGCCCTATGTCCCGCTTACCCTTGCGCTTACCGCGCTCTGGTTCGGCGGCTCAACATGGTGGTATGTGTGCCAAACACAAGAACTGTGCGAAAGCACTACTAACAACTCAGTGGTTACATCGGCGGACGACACCGATGAGGTGAAACCAGCAGTCGACGAAGACACTGCTACACCAGAGGAACCGGAAGCAGTAGAGTCAGTAGCTCCAGTGGCTGAAACTGAGGATGTGGTTGAGGTTGAGCAAGAAACACCCGAACCAGCACCCTTTGACACAACGCGCACCGTGACTGGGTTTTTTGGACCAAACAGCGCTTCGTTCACCCAGACAGGCTGGGAAGATGAGCTGCGCGATTTCGCACAGTACCTCATAGACACACCGGGTCAGACAGTAGAAATTGCTGGCTACGCAGCCCAGGTTGACAACGATGTCGATGAAACAAACCTCAGCGATCAACGCGCCCAAGCTATGGCTGATTTTTTGACAGACGAAGGCGTGCCAGCTGATCAGGTCAAAATCGTAGCCAAAGCCTACCAGGAGCCGATCGGAGACAATCAGACCGAAGCTGGCAGGGCAAAAAACCGCCGAGCAGTCGTACGGTTTAACTAAGCCATCCACTTCATATAAGCAACATCAAGGAGACACTATACTATGGACCTATTACTTACTCTCGCCCAGGCAGACAGCGTCGGAGTGTTTGAAGACATCAACATCAAAAACAAAAGCATAGCAGTATGGGAAATCCTCCTCATGCTTCTCGGGGCATACCTACTGGGGTACCTCACCTACTGGCTCATCCACCAGTTCACCCATGGTGACCGCGAAGAACGTGAGCTTTCTGTAGCTGACGCTGCTCCAGCAGTCGCAGCAGCACCAATTCGACGCGGTGCGAGCATGACACCTGACGACCTCACTATGGTTGAAGGTATCGGACCAAAAATAAACGAACTCTTGCAGGACGCTGGTATCAACACCTTCCAAGAGCTCGCAGACGCACCTGTGTCACGCATCCGAGACGTACTCGACGACGCTGGACCACGCTTCCGGACACACGACCCAGCAAGCTGGCCAAAACAAGCCCAGCTCGCAGCTGATGGCGAATTCGAAGCCCTCGAAGAACTCCAGGACAAACTCGACGGCGGCCGATAAGTAATCCCTCCTAAACGAGCAACCTAAGGGTGCCTCACAATCAGCAAGGGAGTGGTCCTAGCGGACCACTCCTGATTTTGTTTATGGTATTGTAGTAGTATCATGAAGCAAGACAGTCCGCCGCCCCAAAAAACGCAAAAAAAGAAGCCCACAGCCGTCGACAAACAAGAACCACGAAAAGCGTCATTTACTCACAAAATGCGCGCGCTGCGTACCCGGTCAAAAATACTGATCAGTATTGGACTTGCTAGTATTGTCGGTATAGCTGCTTTTAGCATCCCTTCTACAAAATTTGCTGTTCTCAACGCAACCGGCAGCGCAGACGCGTCGCTCTATGTCACAAATTCTGTCACTTCAGAGCCAGTCAAAGGTGCTGTAGTGACGCTCACAAACGGTGATAGCGCAACATCAGATGATGAAGGACGCGCATTCTTCAACGACACAAACTACGGTAAAACACAAGCTACCATAACAAAAAGCTCATATAGCGTCGTCGTCGTAGATCTCATTGTCAGCAAAGACGACATACAGCTCGGTACATTTCAAGTCGAACCTCTTGGTATCCCAGTAGCCGTGGAAGCAAGCGACTGGCTAACCCAGTCAGCCGTCTTAGACTACACTATTACGAGTAGTGATGGAGAGTCAGTATTCCAGTCAGATGACGGCGTGGCTCAACTCAATATCCCGTTTGAAGCTTCAGACAAAATATCTTTCACTGTATCCAGCGAAAGATATACTGACTACTCGCTCATAGTGGACACCCAGGACATTAATCGTACCCCTCGCGATGCGTCAGATGCATCAACACTCACAGTAGAGCTTGTCCTAGCAGGAAAGCACTATTTTGTCAGCAACAGAGACAACGCGGTAGGCTACTATGCAGTAAACTATGACGGGTCAGACACGGAGCTGCTCGTCTCGACAGAAAAAGATCTTGATTTCTTTGATTCATACCCAATAGAAGGCTCTGACGACACCTATGCTGCACTGCTTCCAAGTAATTTGTCCGAGCAGTATCTACAAGATCAGCTTGCCATTGTAAAACCTACTGAACGAAGCCTAAAAATTGTTGATGAAGTCGTCAATGAGGATCTCGATTTCGACGTCGTTGCTGTCAAGGGCAACCTTGTCATCTACCGTGTTGCCTACGAGAAAGACAGAGCTGATAAATACAAGCTCAAAAGCTACGACCTGAACAGCGGTAAACTCACGACCTACTTCACGTCACCAAACAGCTTTTGGCCACACTATGCAGAGGAGTTTAATGATGTCTACCTGAAAGAAACGACCGACAAAAAACGATATAACCAGCTCAGTGGGTACTACCAGTACCAAAACAACCTAGTCAAAATTAATCTAGAGAGTGGTAACAAGTCAGTTATTGTTAAGGATGCGTTTATCTCTCTCAACGGCACTGATCATAACCGCCCCGACAAACTACTCTACAACGTCATTGAAGACCGCAGCAGGACGTACTACTCGATGGACCTCGCGGATAACAGCAAAACCGAAAAATTCGACGAGTACCCAGAAGCAGAAGACGTAGAAGAGATTCCAGACTCCGAAAAAGGCCAGGCGTCTCCTGAAGGTACAAACAGAGTGTGGGTAGATCAACGTGACGGAAAAAAT
>CALLJT010000001.1 GCA_938050265.1 Candidatus Saccharimonadia bacterium | reverse complement strand
CAATACATCAACGACTCCATCAAAAACAAAACATCTGGCCAAACGTCTGGCTTCATTGGCCACAAACGCACAGAGCACGCACCGAACATAGGCGACTTGGTCTGCTATGGACGCAACGGAGCTGGGGTTACGTATGACAATGCCGTTAGTGAAGGTGCCTACGAGTCTCACTGCGACATAGTAATTGAAAAGACCAACAACCCTAACGGCAACAACTCCATCACAGTGGTGGGAGGTAACGTCAGTAATACTGTAGGCACGAAGACCTATTCACTGAGTGCAGGCGGATTCATAACCGACAGTAAAGTTTTTGTTGTCATACAAAGTCCCAGTGGTGGTGTGGGCGGATCAGAATTACCTGGTACGTCTATTGCGGGGACGGGGATACCGGAAGGGACGACACTTACTGCATATGAGCAGAACGGTACACTGAACGGTCCGTCTGATTTGACAAAGGAAATAACTATTTCTAGAGGTGAGCAGATAATTGGTAAGCGAATATATGGCTGTCTCAATGTGGTTGGACCGGATGTCGTGATAAAGAATTCCTTAATTCTGTGCCAGAGGTCCCGCGATATTGAAAACAGCAGCAGAGCCTACGATGGTGCGATCAACTCGCGGTCGACTGGCCTCGTAGTCGAACGAAGCGAGCTGTACTGTCCGCCGCTTGCAGACGACCCGGAAGTCAAACGAACCGCACCATGCGATTTCGGCATAGACGGCAGCAATTTCATAGCCCGTAATAACAACATCCACGGCGGTGTTGACGGTATAGCGCCAAACCAAAACGCCCAGATCATCGGCAACTATATCCACGGGCTGGTTATCGTCCCAGAAGAATGGCGCGACGACACGTCGCATGCAGACGCCATACAGGTGTATGTTCCATCAGCAAACAATATCTTAATCCAAAACAATACGTTCAGGGGTAGCGAATCGGCAGCTGACGACCTCGGGTCAGGGCAGCAAGCAATATTTGCAGGTACTGGCAGCAACATACGCATTATAGGCAACACTATGACAGGAAGATGGGGATCGTTCCGTATCGCATGTTCACAAGCGGGTCGCTGCACCCAGATCACTGGCAACAAAATTGACGCACGCTACAAAAACGGTATCGGCAAAGCAATCTGGCAGCCCGGTGGCGGCAATATATCCGGCAATTCGTTTACAGACGGCACACCGGTGACAAGTACACATATCTGCACAAGGAGTAGCCCATGCTAAGTATCAGAACTTCAAAAATGTCACCTTTGCTGCTTCGTACATTGGCTGTCGCCATAACCACTGCGTTTACGGCGATACTCGTTTCGCAGAACTCCGTCACCGCCCTAGCACCCTACACCCTGGAAAACGACGCGAAAAACGTATTCATAGCAGAGCCATTGCGGGACGCGGGACCACTCATCGTCTGCGATTTTACTGGCGGCGTTGGCATCATCACATCGACTGATCCCGGTGAAAACGCCGAAGCAGTGTGGCGGTTTTTTGCCGCACAAGGAGTATCGGCGCCGATTATTGCTGGCATTATCGGCAACATGCACCATGAGTCAGGCGTGCAACCGCAGCGGCTCGAGTCTGTTTTTGACAGGTTTGTTCCTGCCGAACAAGTGCCAGAGGAAGCTGCTCGCGTAGCCGCAGCTCGAAACGGATCCGTCGAAAGAGTAGGCTGGGGCTTAGTGCAGTGGACTCCCGCCCGGAAATTTATCGACAATGCAAATGGCGACCCCAACGACATCAACGTACAGCTTGCGTATCTCTGGGGGCAGCTCAACGGCGACGACTCAGTCCCAAGCGCGTACCATGAAGTCAGCGCAGGAAGAGCCCTACTCGAGACAACAACCATCGAACAAGCAACCCGTGTATTTGCCGAAAAATACGAACGACCAGCCGCAGATGCTCTGCGCAGTAGTATCGACAAACGAGTACAGGCTGCCAATGGTGCGTTTGAACGGTTTGCATCGAACATCCCGGTCGATGAAGGCGGCGGCGGGTTCATACCATCTGCATCAGGCGGCGGCACGACACCCACCAGCGCAGGGTGCTCTAACGGGGGAACGCCGCGTGTCGTATCTGCGGGTGCGCTCAACTTCGACGACATACTCAAAAGCGGATCAGAATTCAACGCCGCGTTCCCAGACGGCAACCCAGCGGACTTTATATCCTGGACGCTCAACCAAGCCGGCCAGGGACTCACTGGGGGTGAAGAAGGCTGGCGCTATTCGAGCGTCACCGCCATGAAAGAGCTCTACGAAACAAACCCGGCGTACGAATACCAATCCGCGGAAAACGGACTGCCCCAAATCGGTGACACGGTGTTTTTCATAGATGCTGAGCGCGGCATCGAATATGTAGGGATCATATCGAATGTGTCCGGCAACCAGATAGCCTATATAGCCTTAAAGCCGGATGGCACTGTGGCTGTGTCCACTCAGAACGCAACGCCTGGAGTTAATGGGCTTGTTGGGTACGGCAGGCGCAACACGTCATATGTTGACCCAGGCATAGGGGGCGGCAACTTCACTGCATCCAACGGCAACATCAAAGTCATCGGTGATTCGCTCGTACACCAAGTAGGCACCAGCGAAAAACTACTGCCGATCCTACTAGAAGACGGATGGCAAAGCATAACCATCAACGCACGAGGCTGCCGTGCTGCAGCAGGGCAGCCCAACGCCTGTAATGCCGCGGACATCCCATCGTTTGACGCCATACTCGAACAGGTCGAAAACAAGACGTTCAATAACGGTGGTCAGGTCCAAATTGGTGACGTCAACACCGGCATACGCGACAGCACCACGATCGTCGTTGCGCTCGGCACCAACGACAAGCCCGTGAGCACCAGTGTGTTTGCCGGCAAAGTGCGAAAAATCGTCGGTCAAATCCGTGAGCTCAATAACGGCGCGCAAATATACTGGGTGCTCGGCTGCACCAAAGAATACGCAGCCGCCTCAGGTAACGCCAATAACCCGGCGCTCCGCCAAGTACACGAAGAGCTCGACATCAAACTGATCGACTGGGAGAGCAAATGCCCTGGCGACGGATTCAGCGACGGCCTACACTACAACGAAAAAGGCGCGCAAGCCTACGCTGAAACTATAGCTGCAGAAGTAAAAGACAGTCTTATTTCTGGCGTAGCCAACGCAGGACCAGTGCACCCGAACTACGGAGCTAACCTGGCTATGCTCAAATCAGTTTCGTACCGCAACAGAAACCTCGACAACTCACCGTTCCGCAATGTACCGTCCGCACAACTACCGCTTGACGGTGGCCCGCTGTTTGGCCCACGGTCTGAGTACCTTAACAACCCCGGCGGCAACCCCGAACAATCATTCCCGGTGTCGAGCGGGGGACAGTTCAGGACGTCCTGTGAATTCTCGCACTTCGCGTACGACGACCCGATCATATTCCCGGATCAACCAGGTAAAGCCCACCTACACATGTTCTTCGGTAACACCGACGCCAACGCGCACTCGACCTACAACAGCATCATCAACAGCGGCAGCGGCACCTGTAATGGCATGGAGCTCAACAGAACAGGATACTGGGTGCCGGCCATGTTTGACAGTAGAGGCAACGTGCGTGTTCCAGAGCGAATTGTTGTCTACTATAAAGGTGAAGGGCTTGCACGCGGCAACTCTGTCGTGTACCCAGAAGGGGCTGCGATACTCGCACACACCGACCCCCACACCATATCTGACCAACTCGGTGGTCACCCGTGGAAAAACACCTACGTATGTTCGGACCAATACTCAAGCCCAAGCGCCAACGGAAGTGACACGATGCCAAACTGCAGCGGTAACCCGCGGTACGGGAATGAGCGGATGGTATTAGAGATGAATGTGAAGTTTCCACAGTGCTGGAACGGCGGCAACCCTGCAGCCTATAGAGACAGCTACAGCCTGCCTCGCTACGACTGGTACGGCAGCAACTGCCCGGTCAAAACACTGCCTAACATGGAGTATTTCGTCAACTACTACATTGAGCCTGGCGAAAACACCAGCGGATGGTACCTGTCGTCAGATGTCGACAAAAACAGCTTCAACATAAACAGACGTGGAGCGGGCACGCACGGAGACTGGTGGGGCGGCTGGAACAAACAGGTCAACCAACGATTTATCGACAACTGCGTCAACCGCGCGATCGGCACTCCAAGCGGCTGTGGATTCGGGTACCTCACTGATGGCGGGCCCAACAGCAGCAATCCATACCCAGGACCAGCGCTCAAGTATCGCCAGCAATACACAGGACCACATAAAATCCCAGCTCAACAAATCTATAACGACCTCTGCAACTCAACGCGGCCATTCGTGCGGACAGAAAGCGCTGCCTACTGTACCCCGTAGCTAAACCCCTCAAGACCACAAAACCTCAAACGACGAAAGGAACATGCCATGAACACCAACCTCACACCTCAAACCAAGAAAGCGCTCACTCTCGGCGCCGGAGCCCTTCTGGTTCTAGTGATTGTACTTACAGCCATCCAGCTCGTGCTAAACGCGCGTTTTCGCATCACAAACATAACGCCGTCCGGGACATTCGCAAGCTCCACGAACACCATAACCGTGGAGTACAGCAAGGCACTCCGAGGCGTAGCCGACCAGCCTGAGTTCTACGTGACACTGTCGCCGCCGCTCGCGCACACCACCCGGATCGTCGACAATACGCTCGACATACTGCTCGAAGATACACCGGAGCCGAACACTAATCTCACAGTCGCCATCACCGATATCCGCTCTGACCAGGATGAGCAACATTCAGAAACGATCGAATATAACGTATTGTACATACCCTACAACGAGCTGGACGCCGCAGAAAAAGCCCGTCAAACACAAGCCGTAGGCACCGTAGAAAGCAGAAACCCACTCCTGTCGAAGCTGCCCCATGACGAGATATCATACCGGATCGAATACTATACGACGTCGCCTGAGTTCGGTACCGCAGCAGACTGGAAGGACGAAAAAGACAACTACACTGTGACGATCCAGACATTCACGCCGTTTTTTGGTGACATCGAGTCATTCAGGCGCCAAACAGAGGTAGTTCGTGCGGACGCGCTTGAGTGGATCAAAAAACAAGACGTCAACCCGGAGACCGATATACAGATAGAGTACGACCCAAGTGACGAGCTCATCGACAACGGGCTCGAGGAATTCCCTGCAGAGGACACCGGACGCGAGCTCGTGCCAGCAGGGCCTCGCACCGATACCGAAATCGCACCTGAGACACTTGAGTTCATGAACCAGTAAGAAGGGGCCGCCTACGAAGACGTTGAGATAATGGCGCAGTCACGCTCAAAATAATCAAGCGCGATATCTGCGTCAGTAGTAGTGATAAACGTCTGAGCGGACTGAAGCGACTCCGTCAACAGCCGCCTACGTCGACCGTCGAGCTCACTAAACACGTCATCAAGAAGCACGATAGGTTTGCTGCCGGTAGCTTCGCTGACGATGTCGTACTCGCACAATTTCAAGGCAAGCACGATACTGCGCACCTCTCCTCGAGACGCGTCGGAGCGAGCTGGCCTGTCGTTGATCATAAACTGTATGTCGTCACGATGAGGGCCGGCCCCCGTAAACCCGCGAACCCTGTCTGTATCTAGACCTGTCCGTAGTCGGTCCAGCAAAGCCTGCGTATAGCCGCCAGAAGGCAGCTTGGACTGATATTCGACACGCAACACATCTGTGCCCCCGCTCACTGCACTGTACGCCTCTCTGAGCCTCTCAGCCATGCCTTCCAGCAACTGTCGACGGCTCGTCGCTATCAGACCTCCGAGGTCGCTGAGTTGCAGATCCCACACAAACATATGTTCAGCAGATACTGAGCCCTGTTTGAGCAGCCTGTTTCTTTGGCGAAGGATGCGACGGTAATCCTTCACAGCAGCCGCGTGGCGACGTTCCGTCACCTCGAGAATGGTGTCAGCGTACGCACGGCGACGCTCAGGCTCTCCGGCAAGCAGTAGCAGGTGGTTCGGCTCAAACAGGACAACCGGAATCATAGAGTCAGCGCGCATCGATCGCCTCGGGGTTTCGTCGAACTCGAAGGACTTGGTAATTTTCTGGGGGCTTTCATGGCGTATTTTTATAACACGGTTTTCGCCACAGACCGAAGCGTCGATCCGCGCCCACTCTTGTCCGTGGCGCACCAGGTCGCGGTCCGCGCTTTTGAAGCCACTACCGCGGACTGCGACATGCACTGCTTCGAGGAGGTTTGTTTTGCCGCTCGCGTTTGGTCCAACCACGATATTTACGCCTTTTGCAAACTCAAACACGCCGCTCGCGTACGAACGCACGTTCTGTAGCCGTATCGCCTCAATCATACGTTCAGTATAAGTGGCGCGACCCTTAATCCTTAAATCTTAATCTGTGCGTCTCAGCTCTTGACGGGCATTATTACGTGCAGGTAGTTATTGTCATCGGGGTCAGTAAGCACACACGGATCAAGCGTGCCGTTGACGCCAATCTTAATGCGCTCGCCGCCGAATGCGCCCAACGCATCGAGTATGTACCGTGAGTTGAGGGTGATTTCTGCGTCGCCTTCGACTTCAGCAGGGGCGTTCGCTACGTTCTCTCCGACCTGTGACGCAATGGACTGCACACTGAGGCTTTTTGCAGTCGAATCGATCTTTATCGTAATGCTGCCGGCCGCTTCACGGGCGAACAGACTGGAGACCTTGGTGATTTCACTCAAATCCTTGCGGGACAGCACTGCGGACGTCGCATAACTACCCGGGAGTAGCTTGCGATAGTCGGGATATTCGCCGTCGACAAGACGTGTAACGATTTCGATGTCGCCAACGACAAACCGGGCCTGCTGGTCGTCATATGAAACCTCAACGGGCTCAGAGTCCTTGATAACCCGGAGTACTTCCGTAAGTGCCTTTGCTGGTACGAGCAGCGACGTGTCAGCGATGTCTTTTGAAATTTTCTGCTCAGCGAGCCGATACGAATCAGTTGCAGCAACACAGAGTGAGCTTTTTTCTGACGAGAAGTATACACCCGTTAGCACAGGACGTGCCTCGTCGCTCGAGGCCGCAAACAACACGCTCGAAAGCGCCTGCTTGAGCTCATCGGCAGCAAACGACACCGACGTGCCCGATTCAAGCGTCGGCATCACCGGGAACTCCTCTGGGGACATGCCGTGGATAGTCGAGTCGAATCGGTCTGCGCTCAGATGAAGCGCACCGTCTGTGACCTCGAGCTGCAGACTGCCCGCAGGGAGGCTCCCGATGAAGTCCTGCATAAGCCGAGCTGGCACCGTTACGGCTCCCTCTGTCTCGACTTTTGCACCAATTGTTTCCGTGATAGCGATATCAAGGTTCGTAGCTGCAAGTAGCAGACGGTTGTTCGACGTCTTCAGTAAGACATTAGACAGTACTGGTAGGGACGCCCGAGTACTGGCGACTCTGGATACAGTTGATAGTGCTCTGCTTAGGTTTTCTTGCGTGACGGTTAGTTTCATGAAGCTCCTCTAAATGTCCTTCCTCTATGTATATATAAGATTATTGTAGTAATAGGCCCTGTGGGTATCGTGGAAAAACCTACCGCAACAGGGGAGGGGTAGTGTGGAAAGTTGGCAGCTTTCTCTGTGGATGTCCCTGCGGATAGATTGTGGGTTTGTGGGGATGGGTGAGCGGGGCATGTGGAGTGGCTGCTTGTTATGGACAGTTTTCGCACACCGCGGAGATAGTTCTCCACGGGTAGTACACAGTGTTTCCACAGCGCCGTATCGCGCAGGAGTGACCTATGCATAGAGCAGCCCCTTGAGCTCAGTTACTTGCTGGCGGATGCTCGGGTCGAGAACGAGTGCTTTTTGGATCTTCTCGACGGAGTGCATGGCGGTAGTGTGGTCTTTGCGTCCGCATTCACGGGCGATCTTCGGGAAGCTGAGCTTTAGTTCTGAGCGGAGCAGGTGCATTGCTATCTGGCGAGGGACGACTATTTCTTTGTCTCTCTTGGGGCTCATGAGGTCCTGGACGTCGACAGAGAAGTAGCGAGCAGTCACGTCAACTACTTGCCGGGCAGTGAGGTGTCGGGGGCGCTTGTCGGCGCTGCTGAGGATTGATTCGGCTACTTCTGTGTTGGGTGTGAGTCCATGCGTTTCACAGTACACAATGAGCTGGTTGAGTGCGCCCTCCAGTTCACGAATGTTTGAGCGGAACGCGTTTGCGAGGAGTTCAACAACGTCCGGTTCGAGTTCGAGACTCTGCTGAGAGGCCTTTGTCTGAACGATTGCGCAGCGTGTTTCGAAGTCTGGCGTCTGCATGTCTATGGCCATGCCCCAGGTGAAACGACTACGCAGGCGTTCTTCGAGAGTTGGGATGTCCCGTGGGGGCCTGTCGCTGCTGATTATGATCTGCTTATTGGCTTGGTGGAGTGCGTTGAACGTATGGAAGAATTCTTCCTGGGTCTTCTCTTTGCCAGCGATAAACTGTATGTCGTCGACGATCAGGACGTCAGCACTACGGTAGTAGCCGGCGAAGTCGGTGTTTTTTTTGAACCGGATTGCGTCGAGAAACTCCTGGACGAATTGCTCCGATGATATATATACAATATGTGCGCTGGGATTGATCTTTACGATTTCGTTTCCCACGGCTTGGATGAGGTGGGTTTTACCGATACCAACACCACCATATAAGAAGAGCGGGTTGTATTTTTGGCCGGGTGTTGCAGCAATAGACTGACATGCTGCGTACGCAAGTTCGTTGCTCGAGCCGACGATGAAATTGTCGAATGTGTATTTGCTGTTCAGGCCGAGTCGGTATGCATGCGACACACCGCTAGAAGACGTCTTGCGGCCAGAGCGTTGCTTCTTGCTGCTCGTGTCTTTTGTCTCCTGGGGTTCTCGCGGGACAGATGTATCACGAGTTGTTTCGGCTTTTTTGGCGCCCGGTGCAGTGTAGATTTCGAACCGAACGTTTTTTGGACGAGTGCCGTTTTTTTCCAGTAAGTCCGCAATGTAGTCGGAGTAGCGGCGTTCCATTTGTTGCTTAATAAATACATTCGGCACGCCAATGACAGCTTCCTCGGGGGTGTAGCCAAGCAGGGTGGTTTTTTTAAACCACGTCACGTAGTTTCCGCGAGACAGCGATACTTCTGCTTCACCTAATACTGACTGCCACATACCGCTCTCGGACATGCCTATTGCTCCCTCTCTTAATCGCACCTCTTTCGTATATGAATAGTAGTACACTCGCAGGTGTTTTTCCACAGCTATTTACACAACAGTTGGGGGCTTCTAGGGGTGGTCTCTTTTAGTAGCTACTTTTCCACAG